>JBHICH010000011.1:0-39314 GCA_046759465.1 Nitrososphaerales archaeon | reverse complement strand
GTATCAATCATGAACGAATCGAGTTTACACAACATGGGCATACATCTCTTAAGTAAACTTGAATGCAAGTCACTTGTCTTAACAAGGGGGGGGAAAGGCTTGACGGTATTTGAAGGTAATAATATGCTGCATCTTCCCGCACTGGTTCCTTCTAAAGAGTTTAGGAGGGCAATCGGCATCAGGGATGCAATGATGGCAATAATAACACTATCGCTAACTACTGGTGCCAATATTCTAGAAGCATCAGTTCTAAGCAACATAGCTGCCGCAGTGAGCACTGGTGGTGCAGAAACATTTGTTCTTTCAGTAAAGGATTTTGAAGGATACTTGTATGACGGCAAGGAGCTCGAGCAACAGGTTATTCAGGGACCATTACACAGGTGAATCATTTGGGAAGTCAAGAATTGGTTAGACTAACTGAAATATCGAAGAATATAAGGAAGCTGATCTTGGAAGCTGTTTCAGAGGCAGGTTCTGGTCATCCAGGGGGCTCACTATCTGCTGTAGAGTTGCTAGTTACATTATACTTTTACAAGATGAAGCATGATCCAAAGAATCCAAAGTGGGAGGACAGGGACAGATTCATACTTTCCAAAGGGCATGCAGCTCCGCTGTTATTTTCAATCTTAGCTCAGGCAGGTTACTTTCCTGTAGAAGAGCTAAAGACTTTAAGAAAGATAAATAGTAGGCTACAAGGTCATCCAGATTTTAGAACTCCGGGCGTTGAATATTGTGGTGGTTCTGAAGGCATAGGACTTTCTGTTGCTATAGGTATAGCACTTGCGGCAAAGCTTGACAACAAGAGTCACAGGGTGTACGCTCTTCTTGGCGATGGAGAGTTGAATGAGGGACAGATCTGGGAAGCAGCACTTACAGCGCCAAAATACAAGCTTGAAAATCTTACCGTAATAGTAGATAGAAATGGCATTCAACAGGACGGTTTGACAGAGCAGATACTCCCCCTAGAACCCTTGGCTGCCAAGTGGAAGGCATTCAACTGGAACGTTATTCAGATCGATGGATACGACTTTCAGCAGATAATAGATGCTTTGGAAAAGGCAGAAAACACGATCAACAGACCCACTGTTATAATTGCCCACACAACTAAGGGCAAAGGTGTGTCATTCATGGAATGGGCTCCAGAGTGGCATGGAAAGGCACCAAAGAAGGAATCTTTGGAGAAAATATTCAAAGAAGAGTTAGGGCTATGAGCGTAAAGATCGCGCCTTCAATACTTGCGGGGGATCTTGGGAACCTGAGAAATGAGGTTGAGAGAGCAGAGAAGGGAGGCGCTGATGTCATACACCTTGATGTAATGGATGGTCATTTTGCTCCGAACATAACTTTCGGTCCAGGAACTGTGAAGGCATTAAGAAACTACAGCAAGCTCCCATTCGATGCCCATTTAATGATATCAGATCCATTAAGATACCTGGATCAGTTCATAGATGCTGGCTGCGACATAATTTCTGTGCATGCCGAAGTATGTACAAGTAACACTTTTACCGAAGTAGTGAAAAAGTTGAACAAGAGTGGTAATAAAGTAGGCATCGCATTAAATCCTGATACTAACATTCCAGACTGGTTGGTGCAAAACCTTAACACACTTGATCTTCTTAACGTTATGTCTGTTCAACCGGGCTTCTCTGGCCAGAAGTTTATGCCCAAAGTTCTGTCAAAGATGTCAAGGATAAATCAGATATTGCGTAACAAAGAACTTGACATCATAATTGAAGCTGATGGTGGTGTCGATGCATCAAATACTTACGAACTTGTTAAGGCTGGCGCAAGACTGCTTGTTGCAGGCAATACTGTCTTTGGCAATATGGATGCTGGGAAGGCAATTAAGGAGCTGAAGGAGAAGGCCTTCCTTGCGATAAAGGAGGTCTGATATGTCAAAGCCAAAGGGCGATATGCGAACTGGTTATGGTGAAGCGCTAGCAGAACTAGGTGCAATAAATAAACGGGTTGTCGTTGTTGGTGCAGATACAACCGAATCATTAAAAACCGCTCTGTTTGGCAACAAGTATCCTGATAGGTTCTTCAATGTTGGTATATCGGAATCGAATGTTGTTTCCGTTGCAGCAGGTTTGGCAATGGCTGACAAGATAGCATATGCAAGCACATATGCAGCATTTATCCCGGGCAAGTGTGTCGATCAGATAAGAAACGCAATTGCATACCCAAATCTTAACGTGAAGATCGTAGTTTCACATAGCGGTTTGAGCGTTGGCCCTGACGGCGCATCGCACCAGCAGATAGAGGATCTTGCAACAACAAGGGCAATACCAAACATGAAAGTTGTTGTGCCTGCAGATGAAGTTGCAACTAGAAGACTTGTGCATTTAGTTGCTGAAATCGATGGAACCTTTTACATGCGTCTTGCAAGACCAAAATCAGCGCTGGTTTATGAAAAGAACAGTGCTGACTATAAGTTGGGAAAGAGTAATACCCTAAGGGATGGTGCCGACGCTACGATAATTTCATGTGGCTTAATGGTGCCAGAAGCGGTTGATGCTGCAGATATGCTTAGCAAGGACGGAATATCGTGCATGGTAATAGACATGTTTACGATAAAACCAATTGATGAAGGTGCCGTAATAAAAGCCGCACAAGATACTGGTGCGATTGTAACAGCAGAAGAACACAATATCTATGCAGGTTTGGGTTCTGCTGTTGCTGAAGTGTTGGTTGAGAATAAACCAGTACCAATGAAGAGAGTTGGTGTAGTGGACACATTTGGTGAATCGGGTGAACACACTGAACTGTTGATCAAGTACGGTTTAACAGCAAATGATATAGCACGGGCAGTTCAAAAGCTTGTAAAGGCGAAGAAAAGATGAAGATATTCTTGGACACTGCGAACCTAGAAGCAATAAGAAAGTACAACGACATGGGAATACTTGATGGTGTGACAACAAACCCAACTTTGATCTCAAAGGAGAAGGGCGATGCTGCGGAGATAATGACAGGAATTGTAAGAACCGTTAAGGGTCCAGTCAGCCTAGAAGTTCTAAGCACAAAGACGGAAGGTATGCTTGAAGAAGCTCACAGGCTAAAGAAATTTGGTTCAAACGTTGTCGTCAAAATTCCAATGATACCTGATGGATTGAAGGCACTCAGGATTCTAAAACAAGAAGGTATAAACACCAACTGCACACTGATCTTTTCTGCCAATCAAGCAGTTCTGGCAGCAAAGGCTGGAGCTTTTTACGTTAGTCCGTTTATTGGAAGGATTGATGATTCTGGTCAAGTAGGAATGGATGTTGTCAGAGAAAGCGTGCAGATATTTAATAACTACACCTTTTCAACGCAGGTCTTGGTTGCAAGTATAAGGCACCCATTGCATGTGATAGAAGCGGGAAAGATTGGAGCACATGTTGTTACCATGCCTCCTGATGTGATGGAGAAGATGATCAAGCATCCATTGACTGATAAGGGTCTCAACATGTTTCTGGACGACTGGGAGAAGGTAAAGAAGGCAAATCCAAAGCTAGCAATCTAGAACGAGTGCATGTTAATGGTCTTTTTTTTGTTGAGTAGGTAATCTGTAATCAACAGTCGATCCAGATTGGATGGATTGATATAGTATGATCTTCCCTTAACATGCTTCTCCATATCGTTGACAAAGCTTAGCAGTGCATCCTCCTCACTTACCATGAGACTGTCAATATCCATACCAGCGCCCATACATTTTTTGGCTTCTGCAACTGTCTTTACTGCTATGTACGGATCTACCTGTCTGTAACGATAACACAGGTATACCAATTCACCACTTGTAATATCAAGACTCATATCTTGCTTTTCTTTGACAATATCAAGCGTATCCCTGTCAGGCTTGTAAAAGTGGGAATAAGGTCTTGCAGAAAGGATCTTGTCTTTTTCAGAATCATTGTCAACGAAGCATGCACTAGGGTGACCATCTGTGATCAGAACTATTCTTTTGTTCAACGCCCCGTCTTTCTGCAATATCTTGCTAGCCAATCTAAATGCTGCTTGATAGTTAGTATAGTGCAGAAAGTCGTGTCCTGGCTCGAACGTCTTCAGATAAGGTATATCCGGCGGTAACACTTTCGAGGCCAATGCACCAAAACCAATAACGTAGATCATATCTGTAGGAAAGAACCTTCTGTTCAAAACATAAAGGCTCCACAACGCTCTCTTTGCAGCCTCGATCCTGCTCATCTCCCCGAACATCGACGAATAACGCATCGTTGAGCTGAGATCTATGCAATAAGCAATTGCAACGCGGACCTCCTGCATCGTTTCATACTCTTCAAAGTCATCGATCTCGATATCTAATGGAAATTCGACTTCACCAGAACGTTTGACTATTCTTTGCACTGTGTTAAGCAAAGACTTTGGCACATTTAGCAATCTAATGTCATCTCCAGCCTCATACTTTTTACTTGTATCCAACACAGTTGTGCCAGAACCTAACTTTACCGTCTCATGCATACCAAGGTCTCCACTCTTCAAGGCCTTCATAACATCGTTAAGAATCCTTGCACCAATGTTAATGAATCCGTACTTGCTTAACCACTTCTCTCCCTCCTTAAGGTAGCCCTTCTGCATAAGATACTTCACAACTGCAGTTCCTTCACCCTCGATACCTTCCTCCCTGCCAGGTTCTGTTTCTTCAGAAAGATCTTCAACACTTACACCTTCCTTGGCTAGCATCTTCTGCAACAATCTTTCAAGTTCTTGGAGGTTTGGCATTTTTTCCTTTATTGCTTCACGTCCTAAAGCTAGAAGCAACTTGCTTAAAGCATCTCTAGTTAATTCCTTCTGCTTCTGCTGCCTTTCCTCACTCCGATAATAAACAAATTCCTTACCACTAGGTTGCAACATAGCTCTTTTCTTTCTTGTCAACTACTGGAGGCTTTAGGCAGCGCAAACCTTCAAGGACTAGTTCCGTAACAGATGCTAGAAACTCACCATTCATATTGTCTCTCAGGCTTATAATGCCGCCACCAACGTTATATTTCTTCACATTTTCTACAAATGCCTGCTGATCCTTCTTAGCCATCTCCAGCACATCACCAACTACCTGCTTTAATGTCGGGAACTTACTCAGCTGACCTCCATAATCTATCGAATCCTGTTTCTTGCTCCCCAGTGCATTCTGCGAAACTTCGAAAGATCTATTCTTTGCAAATTCACCCTTGATCTTGGCTAAAATATCTACATTCAAGCCTCCAGCATACTCCAGTGCTGTCTGCTTTAGCGCTTCTTCGATCAAAACGTTAAGAACCTTTACTCTGTTTTCCTTGTTGTCCTCGACCTCTGATAGTTCAAACTTCGATGCCTGCTGTATGGAGTATATATCGCAAGCTCTTGGTACAGCTAGAACATCGCTGTAAATTGCCCTTGTCCGCATAGCTTCTCCTAGCAGCAACTCCAAACCATGAATACTCATCCTAACGCTGACACCCTTATCCTTGTTAACATCTGGATGCTCCCTTGCCATATGCGTCACCATAGCAACTGTTTTGAGCATGAAGACAGGCAAGAAGAACTTTCCATTATTTACTTTAGCTTCTTGCAACATTATGATCATCTCTTGCTCAACCGTAGTTGGGTAATGAGTACTGATGTGACTCCTTAATCTATCAAACAATGGCTCAATTATCTTACCTGAATGGGTGTAATCGATTGGGTTTGCAGTTGCGATAACCCTTGCCTCTGGTTTGAATACGACTGGATAAGCACCAGTAGTAAACTTGCCTTCCTGCAAAACGCTGAGCAGTGCAACCTGCTTTCTTGGATCCAAGACAGGCAACTCATCTATACAAAGTATTCCATGTCTCGCCTGCAAAAGCTGTCCAGGAGAGTAGGATTCGATACTGTAGATTTCAATACCTTTCTTTGCAATCTTGATAGCATCTATCTGACCGACAAGGTCCTTTACCGATATATCGGGAGTAGCTAAAACATACCTATAACGTTCTGTACCATCAACCCATTCGACCTCCGTATCTAACTTATCGTCCTTAATTCTAAGCTCACATTCGCTACACACATGAAACTCCAACGATTTGTGAACAGCATCCTCTCCAGCAAGCAAGAATGCCAGTTCTCGCTCGGGCAATGAGGTTGGAATATCGTGTATAACGCATCCTTTGATTGCAGGTATTAATGAGAGCAGGTTCTGTGCTATCGTTTCAGCTAGTTTGGTCTTTGCCTGTCCAATTTCGCCAATGTAGATTATATCATGACCTGCTATGATCGCTCTGTCTGTAGCAGGTATAACATCCTCAAAGCCAATTATCCCGGGGTATGGTTCTTCTTTGCGTCTTCTCTTTGCTATCAAGTTCTTCTTCAACTGCTCCTCTACGCTGACATCCTTGTAGCACAGCTCGAGCAGCTGACCCAAGGTCCGTATCCGCTTATAGTCCTCTGGAACACCAGAAGCAATTTCGCTATACTTTGGAAGTGACGTGTAACTTCGATGTACAACTTCTTTTATGCCGTCAATTTTATCCTCGCTCATTTCTATGCCTAACGAAGACTAATGCGTGTTATTCACAGATTTAAATCTTATTCACTCAATATTGTATTGCATCGAGGGTTATTTTTGTTGAAATTTTACAATGTGGTGCTATGCAACAATTTCTTCACGAATTATCAGATCAATCCTATGTTGGCTAGTCTCATGTGTAGCATGGTTTTTATTGTGGTATTTGTCTGAAGCACCTAAATTGTCTGCTTCAGAGTTTAGGTACATCGTTAGAATAGCTGGCAAGGATGTTAACGGTAGCAAGAAACTGATAGTGGCTTTAAGTGAAATAAAGGGCGTTGGGTTCAATTTTGCCCAGGTCATGCTTAATACGTTGAAGATCGATCCAAACATTAGGGTTGGATTTTTGTCCGAAAGTGAGGTCAGTGTCATCGAAGATGGTATAAAGAATCCTGAAAAGGCTGGCTTGCCGACATGGTTCCTGAACAGGCGGAACGATGTTGAAGCTGGTTCTACTAAGCATCTTATCACTTCGGACTGGGATCTTATTGTTAAAACCGATATTGAACGCGAAAAGGGTGTAATGAGCTGGAGAGGCTTTAGGCACATGATGGGCCTAAAGGTTAGGGGCCAGAGAACAAGAACTAGTGGGAGAAAGGGTAGTGCCGTTGGCGTTAGAAAGGCGGGTAGAATATTGCCCGGAGTACTTCCCAGTGCACCAGAGGCTCCTAGTGCTGAAGGGGAAGCCGCGCCTAGTGGAGCTCCAGCTAAGGCTGCTGCACCGGCAGCCGGTAAGGCTGGAGCGCCGCCTCCTGGCGGAAAGGCAGCCGCTCCATCTGAAGAAGTTTCGAAGGAGAAGCAAGAAACTGCCAAGAAACCAGCTCAAGGAAAGGGTGGTAGTTAATGGGCGATCCTAAACGATCAAAGAACAAGTTCAGAAAGCCAAGAAGGCCTTGGAGCTCGGATCAGTTAACGCAGGAGTTGCAGATCCTTGGAACTTATGGTTTAAGAAACAAACGCGAATTATGGAAGGCGCAGACCGAACTATCAAGAATAAGAAAGCAGGCAAGAGCTTTGCTCGCCTTACCTCATGAGGTTAGACATGCCAAGGAGACTGAATTGCTACAATCGTTGTATAGGCTTGGACTGGTGCAAGAAGGTGCAACACTAGACGATGTCTTGAATTTAATGATAGAAAATTTGCTTGAGCGCAGATTGCAGAGTATTGTTATGAGAAAGGAATTTGTAAAGACACCCTATCAGGCAAGGCAAGCAGTTGTGCATGGCCATATAATTATCAATGGCAGAGTAGTGAACATACCAAGTTACATTGTAAGGAGGGAGGAAGAGCCAGAAGTTGCAATTAGAGTTGACAGTCCATATGCAAGAATACCGCCTTCTATACAGGAGGTTGAGACCGTAGGCGAGTCTGATGCAGCAGAAGAACCTGTTAAGGAAAAGGTTGAAGAAAAGGCAGCAACTGCTCAATCATAATAACGATAATGTTTTGACCTTTATTTGCACCGAATGACAAATTTTTATAACCAATTCGAGTGTGTTTACAGCTATGTGCTCCATCATAGCATATTCAGGCAATAAGGTAGCAGCCCCAGTTCTAGTCAATGGTCTTAAACGCTTAGAATACAGGGGTTACGATAGCGTTGGCGTCGCTACAGTTTCTAATGGAAAGATATTGGTTAGAAAAGGTGTTGGCAAGGTCGATGAAGTAAACAAATCTCTCCGACTTGAAAAGATGCACGGAAAGATAGGAATTGGTCATACGAGGTGGGCTACACATGGTGGTGTTACAGATACAAATGCACATCCACATCAGTGCTGCGGAAATGATATTGCAATCGTACACAACGGTATAATCGATAATTACGATGAACTTAAAAAATCATTGATTGTGAAGGGTCACAAATTCAGGAGTGAAACTGATAGTGAGGTAATTGCACATTTACTGGGCGATTTCTTGAGTAAGAACGATGATATCAAGAAGGCGATGATTAATACCACAAATAAGTTGAAAGGTACGTATGCTTTTGTTGCTGTATTTGATGATGGTACCATAGCTGGTTCAAGATACGACGAGCCTCTTATTGTTGGCATTTCAAACGATGGCTATTACATCTCCAGTGATGTTTTGGGCTTTATTGAGCACACTGATAGAGCTAAATTTCTAGACAACCGGGAAATTACGGTTGTAGATACCAATAGTCTTTCAATCTTCAATTATGATGGCTCTGAAGTTAAACGACAGGTAACACAGATTGCCTGGGAATTGGCCGATGCAGACAAGGGAAAGTTTGCTCACCACACACTTAAGGAAATAAACGAACAGCGGCATACAATTGCAAACGCACTTGCAAATAGGAATCATACCGTAAAGCAATGTTGCGATCTGGTTTCTGATGCAAAGAGGGTTGTGATCACTGGCAGCGGTAGCAGTTACCATGCAGCATTGATAGCAAAACAATTGTTTAGCAAATACGCAAAAATTCACTGTGAAGCGATCATATCAAGTGAGTTTCAGTACTTATCAAATGTGTTAGGTAAAGATTCTGTTCTTATAGCAATTTCACAGAGCGGTGAAACTTCTGATCTATTACAAGCTGTTAAGACAGCTAGAGTGTCAAAGGCAAAGATACTTTCTATTGTAAATATACCTACATCATCACTGGTTAGGGCAAGCGATCTGTCCTTGGGAATGAACTGCGGACCAGAAATCGGTGTGGCAGCAACCAAGAGCTTCACCTCACAGCTTGCTCTTATCTATAAAATTACAAGCACTTTATCTGGTTTAAATCTCGCTATAGGCGAGAAGGATATCAGCAAGACCATAAACACTCTCCTGAATAGCATGAAGAATATTGTACGGATAGCAGATAAGATCAAACTTATCAGCAACATCTACCTTTTGGGCAGAGGTTTGCACTTTCCAATCGCACTTGAAGGTGCACTAAAGTTAAAAGAGTTAGTATATGTGCATGCCGAAGGAATACCAGCTGGAGAGTTAAAGCATGGTCCCTTGGCTTTGATGGATGAAAAGACAATTGTAATAGTGCTAAATCCCGGTGACGAAACGTATGACGATACGTTATCAAATGTTCACGAGATAAAGGCCAGAGGTGCAGAGGTGATAGGAATCTCCAACATAAATAGCAACAAATATGACGATTGTATAAAGATACCAAAAGCAAAGGAACTTCTTTATCCTATCCTAGAGGTTATCCCATTGCAGCTTTTAGCTTACCATACAGCACTGAAGCGTGAATCCAACCCCGATTATCCTAGAAATCTCGCTAAATCGGTTACAGTGAAGTAAACAATTTACGATACACTTTTTGATTCTTGTTCTTTTAATCATTAACATGAATAGGTTGTCATGCAAACCAAGCTCGCTAGGAGAGTTAATAACATAATAAAGGAGATGCAAGACGGTTTAGACCCTAAGGTACTTGCAAGTTGGTATCTCATTGTTCAAAGCAGAGCGCGTGAGCTATGTTCAGAGCACTTGAAGGGGAAGATAAAGATAGAACAGGACCCAATTCTGTATATGAAGTTCAGACTAAACATCTCAAAAAGAACTGTTCCTTTTGTGATCAGTGCCATAGAGCAGACACTGCCTGAAATGCCGTACTCAACTAGGCTTTACTTTGAAAAGGTGCAGGAGATAATACTAGAGGAGTTTACCAAAGCTAAGGCAACCCCTCAATAGCACGCTCATACTCTCTTTCTATTTCATACAACAGTCTATCTCCATCGATTGTACCCTTGCTCTTGAACATTGCAGCTATACATGCACCGCCAGCACCTACACCTTCTTTCACAAAACCACTTGCATATGCACGCAGGCCTTGCTTCTTTGATCTGTCTAGGTGCGGGTCGCATGAAAATATAGGGACATCTGCAACACTATTGATCAAACTACTCATATCTGACGATCTATCACGCAGAATATATTTTGTTGTACCCACAACTGTATTATCAATGGCGTTTTTATCGATCGCAACGATAACAGATAAGACTGCAGCCATCTGGGTGCCTCCGGCTAACATCACCATGGATTTCCTCGCGGCACCAACAGCAATGCCAGCAACTGATGGTATCATTGGGTCTCCCACATACGATATTACTTCAAATGGTTTATTTGCAAGTGACCCAAATTGTATGCCAGATGCTTTCATTCCACGCTCAACCGTAGATAGCTTTAATTCATGAGGATTTTCTGGCATGCTACTACTAACCTTGTAGTCGGCATCTACACCCATTGCCAAAAGAACTCCTAGCGCTGTTGTTGTTCCGGCAGGTATACTTTCACCAATAACGATATAGTCCATTGTTTTAGCCCATTTTTCGCCAAGCTCAACTCCCTTTTCAAATGCTTTTTTGACCAATTCAATATCTAGAGCCTTCCCATTAGCAATATTTTGTCCGTGTTCAAGGTCAAACGAGACATACGGTACGTTAGGTTTGATCTTGCTACCAGCATCCACAACGACCATTGGTATATTAGCAGTCCTGAGAGCTGCTCTCGTTATCAATGCTGGAGTAGGTTTACCATCAGGCGTTGCAGGTACCACATCAATGCACTTGCATTCACCGTGGTAAAGAAATTCTGTATCTGCTGCAGGCGTATACTTGACCAATTCAGAATTTGCGCCAGCGACTGTGATGCCTGGTATCTCGCATGTTTTTGTGTATGATATTACACAAACAAAGTAACAGTTTTTTCCAGCAACGCTTTTTACGAAATCATCTGCTTTTTTCTTATTACCAACTATCGTTAGATCCTTTAGTTGCATCAATCGTCACTTTGCATGAAGACTAGGAACTCTTCTTTTGTTCTCGGCTTTAAAACATAGTTCGTTCTCTTTTCATCTCCGATTGTAGAGTACGGTTTACTGCCATAATCATGTCCAGGATAAACTTCAATCCTATCATCCAACTTCATTAATTTACCAAAAATACTGTCATAGAGCTCTGTGGCACTTCCACCAGGTAGATCGACCCTGCCACAGTTACCAATAAACAATGTGTCTCCTGTGAACAGTTTGTTCTCTGCAAGAAGACAGATACCATCCTTCGAGTGTCCTGGCGTAAAGATTACCTTTATCTTTATGTTACCTAGTTGAATAGTATCGCCATCATCTACAGTTAGATTCTTATCAAGTCTGGAATTTTTATGCATTATTATTCTTGCACCAGCTATTGTTGCTAATTGCTCATTGCCAAGGACGTGATCAAAATGTGTGTGGGTATTGATTATGTACTGCGATTTTAGATCATCTGCCTTTAGCGCATCAAGAACCTTCTCTAGATCCCATGATGGATCAATCACAGCTGCCATTTTGCTCTTCTCATCGGCGATTACATATGTGAAATTGGCCATCGAGCCTACCGGTATCTGTTTTACTATCATACAAAACACCTACCGTTCGGCGTCAGGAGGTATACCAATAGGTTCCACTATTATCTTTCCACAAATGTTCTTCCTTGCTGGCAGACCCTTCTTCATTTTGTGAAATGTCACCGTAGCATTTGCCTTGACACACTTGTCATGGATCTCACCAGTGTCAGGGTCCAATCCAGAAGGCACATCAACAGCAACCTTGTACCCTCTTGACCTGTTTATAGCATCTATTATACTCGAATGAGGTTCAGCAATCTTGCCCTTTATGCCAGTGCCGAAAATGCAGTCAACTATTATTTGTGCACCGTTTATCATCTTGACTATCTCTTTGCTAACTTCCTTGGCTAATATTATATCAACACTGTTCATTAGCTCCAGCACATTCCAGTTAACTTTAGCTTCCTGCGTCTTCAACTCTATTGGGCTTCCTAGGAGTATCAATTTAACTTTTGCACTGTAGTATGCCAAGTGTCTAACCACAACAAAGCCATCGCCACCATTGTTGCCGGTGCCAGCAATGACAATGACGTTTTTCTTATCCAACTTTTTGAACTTTTTAATTATGTACTCAGTGACGCCACTTCCCGCATTTTCCATCATTAGTAATCTCGATACGCCTATTTCATGGGCTTTTTGTTCTATCAATCGCATTTGTTGTACTGAAATAGTCTTTTTTTTGGACATTTCCGATCAACCTATGTCAAAAGCTAGTTTATTAATTTATGACTGGTGGTTTAAAATAGACTGGTCTTGTTTGATATATTCACTATCTCTTTAACTAATTTCAGGATAACATACTGGTTAATTTATTACATGGACTATAGCATACCAAATTATGCTATTCTCCAAGCGCAAGCGTAACAGTATGCAGGAGCTCCTGCTTGAGCATGCTCGGTTGGTATTGGATTCTGTAGATAATTTTCAGAGTATGGTCGAGGCCTTACGCCTTTTAGACTTTGAAAAGGCAAGGAATTTTGAAGATATGGTCGAGAAGTTCGAGACCGATGCGGATGAAATACACAGGGAAAATGTTAAGCAGATATGCAAGGGTTCCTTCTTTGGCTACATGCGTGAGGATATTTTACAGTTGATGGAGATGGTCGATAGTATAGCGGACAGTGCAAAAGAGGCATCCAGGGCATTAACTCTAAGAAAGATCCCCGAGCATATACTTTCCGGGTTTTTCACAGATACTGCCATGAGCTATGTTAAGGATAGCTCGAGTACTGCGAAGTCCCTGCTCGATGTAATCAAAAGTTTGAGCATGAAGAGGGATCTTGTTATGGACAAAGTTAGAGTGGTTGAGCAGTTGGAAGAAAACGCAGATGTTTTGAAAAACAAATTATTCCAAGAGCTCTATAGCAGAGCGGATGAATATGATCCGCTAACGGTTCTGCAGCTCAAGGAGTTTATCGATCTTACTGATAACATCGCTGACAAGGCAGAGGATGCTAGTGATGTGGTCCTCATGATGCTAGCAAAAGGATACTCTTGATTGCATTGTTGTACAAGCTTAGTTCGAAGTATTATTGATCCAGTTAATCGAGAGAAGAGATATTATAGCTTAATTGGATTAGGAATAGACCCTTGAGCTTCTTGCTATTGCTTCCAATTGCACTGTTCACATCGTTCGTATTTGGTATTAACAATTCTGGGTTGTCAACTGGTAGTCTTCTGGCATCTGGTTTTTCATACAGGAAGGGTATTGCGCTTACTGGGATAGGATTTGTTATGGGTGCGATGCTTGAAGGGTGGAAGATGAGCGGTACCCTAGCAGGTCTGACAGGCATTCAAGTTGCCACTCTATCCGTTCTCTTGACGACGTTGATAATTACAGGCATACTATTCTCCATATTCTCGTTTATGGGCATGCCAATAAGCCTCGTTAATATTCTCGTAGGAAGTTACGTTGGCGCTGTTTTGGCGATGAATCTTTTTGTTAATTATACTTATCTGAATATCATAGTGTTAAGCTGGATCACTTTACCAGTAGTTGCCGCTTTGGCAACTATTGTGGTTTACAGGGTAACGATCGGGTTACTTGCGAATGTAAGCCCAGTCGGTGTAGGTAAGTTTCATTTAATTAGCATGCCAATAATTGTGTTTTATACAGCTTATTCATTGGGTGCAAATAACATAGGGCTTTTGTACAATCTAACATTCCCTGAAATACCTCTAGAGTCTCTGTTGCTTCTCTTCTTGCCAGTAGCATCATTCTTAGGTGTAATGAAGAGTGGTAAGACGAGCAGGTTCGTTAGTGAGGGTATAGTTGGGCATAGTCCAGTTACTGTGTTTAGCAGTCTGCTTGTTGGTGCTGTATTAGTTTGGATATTTACACAACTTGCTATACCTGTGGCATTGTCGCAGCTGCTCATTGGAGGTTTGATAGGGGTCAATCTCTACAGGAAGCCTAGAGTATACAACAAAGATGCTTTGTTGAAGCTTATTGCGTCATGGATAGGTGTAACAGTCATCAGCTTCTTTGCTGCTTTAGCATTACAGAGAATGATGGTATGAACATCGAAAATGGTATCTGAATCTGTCGACCAAATGCATGGGCCATTTTAAATGATTGAAATAAGCGGACTATATCGGTTAAGATTTTAATGCAGCGCCGGGAGAGGGATTTGAACCCTCGAGACCATTGCTGGTCACAGGCTCTATGTGCTTAATTCCAGGCCTAGGCTATGTTCTGCCTCCTGCCTAGCTAGAGCACCCCGGCAGTGTGTAGGTCTAGATTTCACGCAAATAAAGGTTGGTTAAAAATTAAGACATGTTTTTAAGAAATAAATTGGTTTTTGACCTGTGCTTGAAGACCTACTGAGGGATATTCTAAACGAAGATAACGTCCTAATGTCCGTAAACACTGGAGGTGCAATAATTGAAATGAGGGTAAGAAAGGGTCTACAATTTCGTGTTAAAGAAAACTGGATAACAATTGGAGATGATCAAGGACCATGCCATATGCATGTAAATAAGAACGAGATCAAGGAAGTAAGATTCGTGAAGGAAGATAAAGAGACAAGGGTTAGTTACAGCATAAGGCTGTTAAATGCAAAAAGAGAGCGTATTGTTGCAGCATTCTTCACAAAGATGTACGACGACAGTGGTAATCCAGTACACAAAAGAATACAAAGATACGAGCAGATATTCAAAAAGTATGGCTCAAGACAAGTAATTCCATTGCAGAAATGATCATAGTTTCTGCACTTGAGGATTGACCAAATAAATAGGTTTTTTGCCTTTAAGCACATTAAGCAGATTTATTGCAGCAACTTCAGCCATCTTGTCCCTAGTCTGCCTGCTGGCGCTACCAATATGAGGCACAAGAATAACATTATCCAGTTTCAGTAATTGACTATCTTTTCCGACAGGTTCCTTTTCAAAAACATCCAATGCAGCTCCAGCGACCCACTTCTGTTTTAGTGCCTTTGTTAACGCTTTTTCATCAACAACAGAACCCCTTGATGTGTTTATCAAATATGAATTGGGTTTCATCAACCTTAACTTCTTTTCATCGATCAAGTGATAAGTATCATTACTGAGTGAAACATGTATGCTGATGAAATCGCTTTCTTTAAGCAAATCATTAAACCTTCTATACTCAACATCAAGTTCTTTTTCTCTATCAAGAGGAAGTCTATTTCTGTTGTGATACAATATTTTCATTTTAAAACCAGAAGCGCGTCTAACAAGAGCAGAACCTATTCTGCCCATGCCAATTATACCCAAAGTTTTTCCATGAAGATCGTTGCCAAGCATAAAGTCGTAGTACCACGCATCTTTCCATTTTCCCTTTCTAACCAATTTATCACCTTCAACTACCCTTCTGGAAACTGCCATCATTAGAGCGAATGCAAGATCTGCAGTAGTTTCTGTCAGAACTTCAGGTGTGTATGTAACATAGATTCCACGCTCTGTGGCGGCATCAACATCAATATGATCATAACCAACACTGTAGGAACTTATCACTTTTAGTCTCTCTCCTGAATTGACGACTTGCTCATCTATTTTGTCGTATAAGACGCAAAGCATTCCATCTTTATCCTTAATGTTCTTAATTATCTCCTTCCTGCTTGGAGCCTTCTCCCTCTTATGAAATGTAACCTGACAGTGCTCCCTAAGCATCTCTATTGCTTTTGGAATATTTCTTGTAACGTAGACCTTAGACTTCATACTAGAGCGTGGATATGCTTTGAAACTTTTTAGCTTTTGGCTATAACAACCTTGTAAGTTAGGGATTGGATAAAGTATTAATATTATGCTGGGTATAGTGCGTTAATGAGCGAGACAGAAGAGATTGCTTTATGTGATTTTTGTGGCAATCCAACAGATTCCTGCGTTTGTGTATGTCCTTATTGTGGAGAAAGGGACGGTTGCGAATGTTGCTTATTTGATGCGGCGACTGGCGGCGGTTAACAAAACAGGAAGTTAACAAGATCGAATTTCTAAACCATTAATAGAGGGTCTTATGTAAAAATCATCGAATGGAAGCAATAGTTAACAAATTATCTTGGGTTATTGGCGGTCCACAGGGAAGTGGTGTAGACACTGCAGCAAATATCTTTGCAAAAGCATGTGTGCTCGGAGGCTTGCATATATTTGGAAAGAGAGAGTATTACTCAAACATAAAGGGAGAACATAGTTACTTTACGGTTAGAATTACGGAGAAGCCGATTAGGTCACATGTGGACGATATAGACGTTCTCGCTGTATTTGATGCGGAGACCCTTTTTAGGCATGCTTTAAGTGTTGTCAATGGCGGGGGAATCGTTTATGATACTTCATTGACAGAAACGAACTTGGATGAAGTTCCCTTCTTTGATGACCGTGTCAAGCAGGATCTAAAGAGCAGGTTAAGTAAAAAGAATCTAGAAACTACGGTCAAAGGCGTATTGGGTCTTGCAAAAGACAATGGCGTAAATCTTTTCGGTGTAGCATTTCATGATCTGCTCAAGGAGATTGCAGAGAAGAGACATGAACCGTCTCTAGCGAAGCTGATGAGGATGGTAAACGTTATGGCCCTCGCGTCTTCATTTGCATTACTCGATTACGATATCAATATGATTGCTAATGCGATCAAATATGCGTTTAAAACGAAACCAAAGATTGCAGAGATGAACATCGATGCCGCAACCTATGCATATAACCATACGAAGGCCAAGTTTGCTGATGAATTTCGCTACAGACTTGAGGTTAGAGAAGTTAAAAATGATCTGATCCTTGTAGCAGGTAACCAAGCAACAGGATTAGGAAAGATGATTGGTGGTTGTAGATTCCAAACGTATTACCCAATAACACCTGCATCAGATGAAAGTGAGTTCCTTGAATCAAACGAAGTTTTGGATCTCGATGAAAATGGAAAGGGTTCCTTACTAGTTGTACAAACAGAGGACGAGATCGCAGCAATGGCCGTGGCAATTGGGGGGGCTATCTCTGGAGCAAGATCTGCTACTTGTACATCAGGTCCAGGATTTTCACTAATGGCAGAAGCTCTGGGCTGGGCTGGCATAAACGAGGTACCTGTCGTAGTAACCTTGTATCAACGGGCGGGACCAAGCACTGGTCTACCAACAAGGCATGAGCAAGGCGATCTTAAATTTGCCATACATGTTGGTCATGGGGAATTTCCTAGAATTGTTTTAGCATCTGGTGATATCGAGGAATCTTTTTACGATTCTGCAAAAGCATTCAATTATGCAGAAAGGTACCAGATGCCTGTAATACATTTGGTTGACAAAGCATTGGCAAACAGTGTAGTAACATGCAAAATCTTTGATCCAAACAGGGTATCGATCGATAGGGGTTTGTTGCTTGACAAGGCAGAGAAGGAATATCTTAGGTTCAAGTTGACTGAAAACGGAATTTCTCCACGACTCAGGCTTGGTACGGAGAATGGAATCTTCTGGAACACTGGTGACGAGCGTGACGAAATAGGTCATATAACAGAAGATCCAGAGATCAGGACAAAGATGATGGATAAGAGGATGGGCAAGCTAGAACTCGCATTAAAGGAGATACCAGACGAGGATAAGATCGTAAGATATGGGGTCGACTCGGATATGACAATTATAAGTTGGGGCTCCACTAAAGGAGCGATTCTTGATGCAATGGAGATATTAGCAGGTGAGGGAGCAAAACTAAACTTTGTTCAAGTTAGATTATTAAACCCATTTCCTGCCGATGATATCTCATCATTACTGAGCAAGACCAGATTGCTCATAGATATAGAGATGAACTATTCCGCACAACTGGCTTCCTTAATAAGAGAAAATGTGAAGATGGATCCGGACTATTACATTGTAAAGTATAATGGAAGGCCGATGTCGTCAAGTGAGGTTTACTCAGCATTAAAGAAGATAGTAAATGGCAAGGCAAAAAGGAGAGAGGTTTTGACCCATGGCCCTTAAACTTTCTGACTTCAAGACTGATTTGAGTAACGACTGGTGTCCTGGTTGTGGAGATTTTGGCATACTTAATGCAATACAGATGGCTCTTGTTGATATGCAGGTGCCAAGGCATAAGGTAGCAGTATTCTCTGGCATTGGATGCTCTGGCAAGACACCACACTTTGTCAATGTTTATGGAATCCATACATTGCATGGTAGGGTGTTGCCATTTGCCACCGGGGCCAAACTTGCGAATCCAGACCTAGAGATAATTGCTGTTGGAGGGGATGGTGATGGATTAGGCATTGGAGCTGGACATTTTGTAAACTCTGGTAGGAGAAATGTAGACATGGCATACATAATATTCGATAATGCCGTTTACGGTCTAACAAAGGGTCAAGCGGCGCCAACTCTGAAGTTAGGAATGAAGACCAAGTCATTGCCAAATCCAAATGTCAATGAGGCAGTGAATCCAATCTCGCTTGCACTGGTATCTGGCTTCACATTCATAGGAAGAGGTTACTCCTACGATGTTAAACACCTTAAGGATCTGATAAGAAAGGCTATTGAGCATAAGGGGCTTTCATTTGTCGATGTTCTACAGCCATGCCCGACATACAATGATATCTACACAAAGGAATGGTTCTCTGGTGCAGACAATATAGATCCAGAAACTAACAAGCCAATGCCAAGACCCTACAAGTTAGAAGAGCGTGGTTACGACCCAATTGTGCATGAAGGCGACACTGATGAATTAAATGAAAAGATGGCACAGGTTGTTGCAAAGGCAAGCGAGTGGGGAGAAAAGATCCCAATAGGCCTCTTTTACCAGAACGAGCACATACCAACTTATGAAGAAAGAATAGGTGCTAGAATTGAGAATTATCATAGGAGCCCACCAGCAAAGCAGGTTGTTGAAAAGCACGGAAAACCTGCTGCTAACATAGGCAAGCTGCTGAACGAGTTAAAGGTCTCAAGCAGCTAAATTTTATCTATAGAATGGCTTTTACCTTTTTCGTGCTTTCATTGCCATTGCAGACTGGTTATGAAAAACCAGGTTCGTTTACACGAAATATAAATATTCAGTTATAAACAGATATTAATGTAAAAATCATTAAAGAACGTTGCACATTCCTGTACATTTTCTCCAATCAAACAGGGTCACAAAATGTTGTAACGCAGAGGGGGAATTAAGCAAAGCATTAAGTTCATGTCTATACTATTGATTTTGTGTTTGAAAAGCTAAGAGAGTATGCCACAAACAGTCAGGACGATATTGTTACTCATCTAAGAAAGCTGGTAAAGCATCCAAGCATCTCTGCCCAGCATGTTGGCATCGAAGAGTGCGCATCTGCGCTAAATGAAATAATGCATGATTCTGGTATTAGTAGCAGGATAATCAAGCTTAAGGATGGTAATCCAATCGTTTATGGTGAAGTTAAATCAAGCGGCAAAAAGACGCTTCTACTCTACGGTCATTACGATGTACAACCTGTTGAACCGGTGGACGAGTGGAAATACAATCCATTTTCTGGAGTTGTTGCAGACAACAAGATTCACGGCAGGGGAGCAGCTGATTCTAAAGGAAATGTAATCGCAATTGTAAAGGCAGCAAAAGCATTTCTTGACAACTACGGAGAACCACCAGTGAATCTCAAGTTCATCATAGAGGGAGAGGAGGAAATTTCTTCAATTGACTTACCAGATTTTGTCAAGGCAAACAAACAGATGCTGAAGGCAGACGCAAGTTTATGTTTTGATAGCTCGCTAAATCCTCACGGTTCTGCATCGATATATGCTGGCTTGAAGGGTCTACTCTACATTGAATTAAGCTGCAAGACGGCATCAACAGACATGCATTCAGCACTTTCCGCTATAGCACCAAATCCAGCATGGCGTCTGCTCTGGGCACTGAATACTATCAAGAACGATGGGAAGATAATGATAGATGGATGGTACGATGACGTAAAGGTTCCAAGCAAGGAAGACCTTTCTCTCTGTCGAAAACTTGACTATGATGAGAGAATGATCATGAAGGAGTATGGCGTGAAGGAGCTTCTTGGAAGCGTGAAAGGAAAGGAGGCACTTAAGAAACTTTTATTTGAACCAACCTGTAATATCGCAGGCATTCAATCTGGCTACACATCTGCAGGTTCAAAAACTGTATTGCCGAACGAATCATTTGTCAAGATTGACTTCCGATTGGTATATAATCAAAAGTTAGATGATCTGATAAGGAAGTTAAAGAAGCATCTGACAGCAAAGGGTTTCTCTGATATTACGATCTTCAAGTTGGGTTCTGTAGAACCATCAAAGACTGATGCTAAAGCAAAGATTGTGAAGGCGTCGGCAAAGGCAGCGGAGCAGGTATACGCAAAAAAGCCAGAAATATTCCCAAACACGTGGGGTTCTGGTCCGGATTTTGTCTTTACAAAATTGTTGAAGTTACAGTCTGTATGGACAGGGTGCTCGCCATCATATGCAAACATACATGCGCCAAACGAATTTACTACAGTAAAGAACGTTTTAGATGGTGTTTGTTACGCTACTCTAATAATCCAAGAGTTTGCAAATATTTGACACGCAGTAGAGTTTACCGTGATCATACTGGAATCTGCAAACATCTGGGCATAAGTATCATCGCTTCTTTCTCTTTATTCTAAACCTCTTTTCTTTGGCATACTTTTTACTGCGCGACCTAGCGAGGTTGCGCTTAAACTTAAAACTATTGAATTTTCTAGCCATCTGTTTTCATATCTATTAGTCATATTATATACATATCATATTTCAGATTTCTCTCAAACAAGTTGCCTAATATTTCAGCTCTTTAAGGGTTATAGGTAAACAAACGGTGAATTTTATGGTCAGAACCTACAGATCAAGGAATCTATTATCATTTTTCGTGTCTGGAACACGTATTTGAAATCTGTGTTACTGGTTGCTTCGTATTTTGATAGTAGTCAAAAGGTTAGCACCTCATGTAAGCTGAGATTAGAGGATTAATGCGTTATCCAATTATAGGGAATTTATGGCGTCAATGCCCAATTTCATACCTGTAACTAATGTTACGAACTAACAAATACTTAACTAAATTCTCCTGATTAGGAATTTCCATGCAAAAAACCTCCAAAGCTTGGTACTACAATACTATAGGAAGACGATACAATTGAGAGTGCTAGTAGCTGAGGACGACATAGATATTGCGAAGCAGTACAAGTTCGCATTGGAGCTAAAAGGTCATAAAGTTACAATTACCAACGATGGCGAGGAGTGCCTAAAGGTTTATCGTGAGGCATTAAAACAAAGCCAAAATGGTTCACCCTTTGATGTTGTAGTTCTTGACTACAGAATGCCAGGTATGAACGGGATGGAAGCTGCGAGACAAATTCTTGAAACGAACCCACGACAGATGCTAATATTCGCGTCAGCATATGTAAAGGAGCTTCTTGCAGAAGCAGACCCGGAGCTGAGGCAGATTGCAGGAGTGTTAGAAAAACCATTTAGCATGAAGAGATTTCTCGAAGCGATAGACGGTGCGATAGAAAGTCGTAAAAATTGTAAGCTATGTGGAGAAAGTATTGGGGTAAAGATTACAGCCAAGGAAGGACTTTTTGCTGAACTTTGCAACAAATGTTGGGAACTTCAGAATAATATGGTTCTAGAAGTCCTTGGTCAGACAAAATAATTAAAGGGATGACCTTGCTTCGACAAAAATCCGAAGCCGCTCCAAAAGTAAAAGAAGATAACCATAATTTAACGCTGATTAGATACTTACTCGCACCATCATTACCTTTATTCGTCATATCAATTCTTTCTATCAATTACAACGGAGGGGTCATATCTGAAACTGATCACTTCTACATTGCATCTCTCGCTGTGGTATTTGGTGGAACAATAACTGTTTATTGTATATCACGTGCGTTTGCATCAAATGACAAATTCTATTTCTTTCTAGGTTTGGGATTTGCCGCCAGTACTATGATAGATCTATTAGACGTTGCCATGTCTATTGGCTTCGTAGGCGAAGCACCATTTCTTACATACTTTGTTCAACAGACTTGGGTAATTGGTAGAATAATGAATGCCAGTATGATACTCTTAGTGGTCGCTAAATACGCAAGTTTACGAATCACTACAAAACCAATCAGCAAAGATAACCACTTGACTATTGCTATACCTTACGGACTCATGTCCATAGCTCTTATTGGATTCTCGCTCTTTGCCTTTCTATTTGATTTTATGTTTGATTTTCCGATAGAGAGACCATATGATCTTCTTCCATTGGGCATATTTTTAGCTGCGCTAGCATTTTTTATCAAAAATCGCGTTTATCATACCAGCGATGTGTTACATAGGGCAATAGGAATTTATTTAATAATGAGCATATTTGGAGAGATCATAGTTTCTCAATCTGCACTGAATTTTGATATACCCTTCTATGTTTCAGACCTTCTTAGGGATGTATCTTATTTTACTATTCTAATAGCATTGGTAGTATCTAATCTCCAGTATACTTCAAGCACGAGAGCCAGAGCAGATGCAACCGAAATTAGATACAAAACACTTTACGAAGGATCTGCGGACCTATATACGACTATTGATACAGACAAAATTATTCAGGATTGCAACAAATCTTATGCTGCCCATTTGGGATACTCGAAAGAAGAACTGATTGGAAGATCTATCTATGAAACTACTGCTACAAAGAGTTTCGTTGCCATGCGCGAATCATTTGAAACGTGGAAGGAGAGGGGAAGTGTCTTCAATAGAGAAGTATGGCTAAAGAGAAAAGATGGAACAATTTTTCCAGCACTAATTAGTGTTACGAACTTGTTTGATGAAAATGGCAAGTTAATTGGAGGTAATACTATAATCAAAGACATATCAGAGATTTATGAAGCAGCACAAGCACTTGAACAAGCTAACAAAGAATTAGCAAAACTGATCCCTGCCCTAAAAAGTAAAGAAGAAGCGCTTAAACACACTAACGAGGAATTAAAACATAAAGATCGATTGAAGGATGAATTCATAAGCATCGCATCTCATGAATTGAGAACCCCGGTTCAGATAATTCTTGGATATGCGGAACTCGCAAAAGAAGGAACAATTGCAAAGGAAGAAACATGGAATGAAGTTATTCAGAATGCTTATAGGCTTCAACGTTTAACTAATGATATTCTTGATGCTAGTAGAATTGATAGTGGTAGTCTAAAGTACTTCATACAGAAAGTCAATATCAACGGGGTCATTCTTGAGGTGGTGAATAATGCAAAACTCAATCTCAATGACAAGGTATCGATAGAGACGAAGCTGGACAAGGATATAATGATAGAAGCAGACAGAGATCGTATTTCTCAAGCATTAACAAATATTATTGGTAATGCGAGCAAGTTTACAAAGGAAGGCACAATAAAGGTAGAAAGTCATGTCTTGTATGAGAAAAATAGAATAGAAATCAAAATTAGTGATAATGGTGGTGGTATTCCTGATGATATTCTTCCTAACTTATTTGGCAAATTTGTAACAAAAAGTGTGCAAGGAGGAACCCAGCATGGGACAGGACTAGGACTTTACATCAGTAAGGCAATTGTAATTGCTCACAAGGGAGAGATTTCGGCATACAATAATAATGAAAATGGAGCTACGTTTAGCATTGTATTGCCAATTCACAAAACGCAGATAGAATAGATGAATACGACCAGATAATTCTATATTTCAAAGAACCTCTAAGTGATATTATAGAATGGCTAAATACTTACCAAATATTGGCAGGATGCCACTAACATAACTGATTGATTAAGTTCTTAGGAAAATCTAGTTTCATCTCCGTATGCTCCTTACCTTCATGGATGACTTGTAACACTAATTACATACACAAGTTCAAGAAGTACTTGCTTAATGATATCTATGAATTGGCACTAGGCATAGTTCAAAACATGAGAAATCGATCTACAGGGATAAGGTGGCAAAGGACACACTCTTTGTTAAAGAAAGAGAAGTGGACAGAAATGCTCTCACAAGAAATGGGGTTGAAAGACGAGGAAGTCATCCATTTGAATGAATTTTTGGGTAATTTCGGCCTAGTTAAGGAATTTGGTAATGATTATCTACAGACATGCTTTAAGTTTAGTATCAGCAGACAGGATGAATACGTCTATGTTATAATTCCATATGAAAATGGGCACAAGAAGAAGTTTGTGCAGTACGCTATCAAAATTCTAGGAGGAGATCCTAATGCATGGTAAGCAAATGAAGATACTGATAGCCGAAGACGAACATCAAATTGCAAAGCAATACAAGATTGTATTGGAGGCTAGGAAACATCATGCTGTGACTACTCCAGATGGTGAAGAGTGCTTAAGGGTGTATCGTGACGCATTAAAACAAACAGGCACAAAAAGCGATAATGGTTCACCATTTGATGTTGTTGTTCTTGACTATAGGATGCCAGGTATGAACGGCATGGAAGTGGCAAAGGAAATCCTCAAATTAAATCCAAAGCAGAGGATAATATTTGCATCAGCATTCGTCAGGGAGCTTCTTCTGGAATCAGCGAAAGAGCTAAATCAGCCTGTAGAATTCATACAAAAACCATTTAAGCTTGGTGCCATTGTCGATACAATCGAAGGTAGTCAGGAAAAATTAGCACCTAAGAATTGATTTTTCCCTTAGTTGCATAGTGGTCAAACAAACAAGAATTTAGTGTACTGTCAGAAGAACAACACCGCAGATATCATGTAAGTTCCTTTCATGATATCTTCAAAGAAGTTTCATTGCTTCTTCTCTAGGTATCGCAACCAAGGTTTCAGTTGATGCCACATCTCGAGCATGAATGAAGACCTTCATTGCATCTTTCTCGCTCTTACCTTCATACATCCAAACCGCATCGTATCTTCCAAGTCTCCAGGAAGTGGCAATTATCTTTACATGTGGAAGTAGGTTTTGCATGATCTTTTGACCCGCTTCAGAAACATCCTTGGCTTTTCTCTTGAATTTAGACAGTGTGATGAATATCATTGGATTGAATATCTACTAGATAATGAAAGTTTTTGCGTATACTAGACCCCCTTCTACGGTAGCGCCGATACTGTTACGCTTCTTGTCAGGTCTACGCCGCTCTTCATCTTTATAGTCATTGTAATCTGCTGGCCTACTTCTGGTACGCCTTCATCACCACCACCAAATAGCGCATCACCGTCAAAGCATATTACCGCTACACTGTTAGCTTCCACTACAGGCTCTGCAGGATCAGCTTCTGAACAAGAAGCCGCATCATTATCGGCATCCAAGTATATATCTGAACCATCGCCAAGGACTGTAGGTTGCGGAGGAACCTGCGCTGATACAACAGAATCTGCTTTAGATCCCACGTTATTCATAATCATACTACCAGAGCCATCATCGTATATGACCACATCACGCACTTGTACACTTCCTGTAGCTGAGTATGTTCCGAATAGGCTTGTAGAGAAACCAGCAAGTGATGCTGCAATTGCAACTGCTACTGCAACTAGTATTACAGTTGCAATGACTGGTGAAATTCCTTTCTTTGATGCGTTAACATGAAAGATAGGTCCGATAGTAGCTCACCTATTGAATCTGCTCTCTTGGCGTTCCTATTTTTTGCATCGCGATCCCGCTCTTTAGCTTATCTTTAGAAAATAGCTGCAAAGACAGCTTCTTTGCACCGAAAGCAGAGAGCACAATTCCAGCGCCCATACCTATGTAAGGCAGTATCGTGCTATCGTATATCATCATACCGCCGATTGCCGCGAATACCGCAAGCAGTCTAAGTATTGGTACTACTTTCTGTGTCATGACATTCGCCAGCAATTTAACGCGTGCGCGTATCCTCTGCTTCGTTGGATTCATCTT
Organism: Nitrososphaerales archaeon; assembly: GCA_046759465.1. Taxonomy (GTDB): domain Archaea; phylum Thermoproteota; class Nitrososphaeria; order Nitrososphaerales; family UBA213; genus JBHICH01. The sequence continues at coordinate 13,174 of JBHICH010000011.1, read as the reverse complement.
CTTCCATTTGGGAAATAGCAAATGTTTCCATGAGAGCAGCGCAATGATCTCGATAACAGCAGCTACACCTAGGTAAGGCAGAAAGTTACTGAACTTGAAGTAGATCTGCCAGAACAAAGACTCTGTGCCGTCTACCACGTTAGCGATTGCAACGGTACTTGATGGTCCTAACGGGTTTGCCACGAGTCCTGCGAGTGGAGCTGCTATTACTATCGCTAATCCAATCATCATCACAGGTGCAACAACCTGTTTCGTATCCTCGCCCATTACAATAGTGTAATTGATCATGTGGAATTAGAAACTTTGTGTGTGAAGTTTCTGCGATACAGGAATATGGAAAGTAAAATCTTCTAATAAGTTGCATAAAAACGAAATTAGAAAATCAAGTTTCTAATTATGGAGATTTCTTCCCTTTTAGTTGCGGCTTTCTTAGGTTTGCTTCTTGACTAGTCTGTTATTGTGTAGTTGGTGTTGTATGCTGGCTTGGTCTATGTAGAAAAGATGAGTTCGGACGTATTCAAATTCTGTAACAGTATATGATCAGGAGAAAGAGCTAAGTCAAGGATAACGCAATATAGGTTCTGGCGTACCAACCACGAATATAACGGTCGAATCTGCAGGCCTATACACTAGTAACTCTAAATCTGTTTCAGTTTCTGAGATTTCAAAATAGGTCTTTTGACCATCGATCTTAACGGTGAATTCATCAACAACTAATTCCTTTGGTACCTCTATCTTCAGCATACCTTCGGTTCCATCATTCTCTAACATTATAATACGTGACTCCTGGCTAAACTCAATGGATTTTATTCCTATACCAGTGACTGTGATACGGAATGTTTTATCTTCATCATTAGCTTTGAATATTATGCCACGCTCTCCTAACAGATCAGGATCTAGATCAATGACACTGTTCTCTCCTGCGTAAGTATTGAAACCATTCTTGAAGTGGAGCGAGCTCTTCCAGAGGAAAGCATTAGTATGTTTTACCATATTTTTGAATGCTGTAGTTGCGGTATTTGGTTCTGTTTCGAATTGACTTGGCCCGAGTCCTGCAAGTGGTGCCGCGATTACTAAAGCTACTGCAATAATTATTACAGGTGCCATGCGCTCTGCTACAACCTCTGAAGTTAGTTCCATATACATTAATGATTTATCTTACTGACGGATTAGAATATTTGTATGTGTGAAGCTATCTATACAGAGATTCTAAAAGTGAAACTTACAACTTAGTTTCCTGATAATGGTATTATGGAAAGCTAGTCGCCGAGATTTGTAGACAGCAAACCTTCGACTAGATTTTTCATTGTATAGTAATGTTTGTTCACTTGAAAGATACAATTGTATCTTTTTTTGAGCATGCTTGAAACTATTAGAAGGCTATGGTACCATGTACGCATGTCAAAGGCGGCACATGGTACGGTCAGGAGAAATTTAGGTGAAGTAAACAACCGCAATTTCCGATCCACAAAATTTGTACTAATGGTTGGCGTAGCCTTCAGTCTTTTAATTCCTACTGCCGCATACGGATATTCAACAAACTTCGACTACGCTGTACAGGCAAAGTGGACCAACAACCTCAACTTCATGATCTGTATAGCCAACTCACAGGGAAAGGAGTATGAGGGCCTCTTCATTAAAGCTATAGATGAGTGGAAGGCAAGATGGCCTCACTTCGTATATACGATTTCATACGCTTCTGGATGCCATATCAATCTGCATATAGTAGAAAAACACTCCATGCTTGCTGAGCACGGATACGTTGGCTATACCAACATGGAATACTGGGAGCACGGAGGAATTGCAAAGGCAGACATCATATTACCAACGCACAAGAAGAATACTATAACGACAGAGGTTAAGGGTAAGACAGTTACAATGGAGCATCTGGAACCCTTATCAAGTACACAATTCTACAGGGCAGCCTTGCACGAATTTGGCCATGCTTTGAATCTTGGCCACTTTGATGATAATGGCATAGAACCAATAGATATAATGTATCCCCATCCAGCAGATGACGCGCAGGAGCAGGGAATATCGCAGCGTGATATTCAAGCCTTAAATTGGTATTATTTAGGATTCTTCGATCAGAATGTGAAGGTAAGGACCGATAGAAAGTCCTACGGACCTGGAGATACTGTAAATATTTCAGGACGAGTTAGCCATGTGATGCCTGGCAAATCGGTAAAACTTGAAGTCCTAGATTCGGGAAAGACGCCGTACACATCTGACACTTTGAAAGTAAGTACATCAGGGGAATTTATCTATAAAATGAAGATACCATATGAAATAGAAAGTGGTTCTTATAAGGTAGAGGTATCCTATGGCGGTATAGTTGAGTATTCATCAATTGATATCAAAAATCCTAAACATGCCGAAGAGGCTCCGATAAGTGAAGTAAGGGAAATGAACATGGCCTTTGCTAAAATAGTGGATAATGTAACTGTGCTTGATACAGAAATCGTTGACCTCTCCGGCTCCAAAATCAACTCGATACGTCCACATGAACAGGTTTTCATACGATCTTCCTTCAGTCTTGCACCACAAGTTGAAGCTAACTACATTATACAAATAAAGAACTCTGAAGGTTATACTTCTGAAATCTCTTTCGGAGCTTACAAGGCGGCCAGCTTATCAGCAATCTCTCACTCTTGGTTACCAGACGAACGAGGCATATATGAAATTCAAATATTCCTCTGGAAGAACCTATCAGACCCTGAGCCATTGATTCCTAATCCAGTAGCTTTGGAGGTGATCGTGGTATGACGATGTATACCGAAGGTAAGCACTTTGGGTCAGATCAGCAGAGTAGGATGGGCTGTGAGCTAGAGAAGAAGCTGGTTAAGCTTGGGTTACCACTCAAAGAAGCCAAGATCTACATCCATCTTGCCGAGAGGGGAGAAGAAAACGCCAACGAAATATCGATGGCAATAAGTACTTCGAGGAAGCAAACTTACCTCCTTCTGGCAAGTCTTCACAACAGGGGTTTGATCACTGCAACCTTCCTACACCCGATCAAGTTTCGCGCAGTGCCAGTCATCAAGGCACTCAGGTTCCTGATAAGTGAGATTACACATCCTCTCCAATATTATTCTCCTCACCATATGATGAGTCAGGAAAAAGAGTTGAGAACCTATGCCTGCGTAAATTGTGGTACGCCCTATAACGCGTTTGCCCCAGATGATCAACATACTATTGCCAAAGACAAAATATGTGATAAAGGAGATAGTCGAACCGTTCCTTATGAGTGCTCCAACTGTTACTATAGTAATGAGCTCCATTGGGATGTAGAACACTGGCTTAGTTATGCTAGTAAGTAAATCTGACTCGACTGATTCGATTCTATCTCTGAACAAACAGTATCGAACTCGAGACAAAATTGTAATTACTAGATCTGACACAACAAGGCCTATTATATTGTTCGAGTTTTGAATTAACACACTAATGAAAGTGAGATAAAAAGATGATACAAAATGGTAAGAATAAGGCTTAAAGACAAAAGCAATTTAATTATTCCCTCACTACTTGGTACACTTGTTTTATTCGCTATACTTGACTCATTAATGCTTTATTCATTACAAGTTCAGCAAGAAACGCAAATAATTGACTTGTCAAAACAAGAGCTTATTGATAGGTTGTCAAGAGAGTCTTTTCAACTTTCGCAAATTGCCGCATTGCAGCTTGAACGTATTAAACATACGACTGATATTTTAACAATAGAACCCGCCATTCGAGAACATGAAGATTATATAGTCCCATTACTTCTACAATCTACGCAGTCGACAACATCACATATTACTGATTCATATTTCATTTTTGATAAGGATGGTATTCTAATTTATGCAACTGATAATCAAAATGACCTTTCATTTAGAGAGTTTTCGCAGAACCAAATAAGTGCTGACTTGAAGTCGAAGGTGTATACCTCTAATTCTATGGAGAGCCCTGACCTACATAGAGAGATCTATGTGACTTCACCAATAATCAATCAAGAAACAGGCGAATTTGATGGAGTGATTGGCGCAGCCTTGCCAGTAGACCTTTTTGTTCAACACATATCAAGCAACCTCGCCCTTGGTGGAGAAAGCCATGTAGAGCTGACCGACAAAGATGGTAAATTGATGTATTCGTCTCGAGTACCAGAATTGGTTGGAAAAAGCATCGTCTCGGAAGAATATGTAAAATCGCATATTCAAGATTTTGATAGAGAGCATTACATCTCTTCGATCGACAAGGCAACTTCAGGATGGACTGGATTCTTTGAGTTGAATGATAGGGATGAAAACAAGTTAACGGATGGCACTTTAGTGGCATATTCCCCTATATTGATTGACAACGAAATTATATTGTTGAATTTTGTGTCAAGTCCGGCTAGTGTCAACAGTATTATTACAGAAGCCTTAGTAGCTGAAAGGTCTTACGCCGTAGGTGTTGTATACAGTATCCTAGCTGTTTTGGGATTCTTTGCGGTAGTTATAATAATAATAAATAAAAAACTAAGGAAACTAGTCAATATACGCACAAGAGAACTTGAAAAAGCCAATGAGGAACTAGAACTTAAAGATCGACTGAAAGACCAGTTCATTAGTATCGCGTCACATGAACTAAGAAGTCCTATTCAGCCAATACTTGGTTTTGCTAATCTAGCCAAAAAAAGGAAGATTGATGAGGATGAGGCTTGGAGTGGTGTTCTTCGACATTCTCGCAAGCTTCAGAAATTAGCACATGATATCCTAGATGTAAGTCGTATCGAAAGCGGCTATCTAACCTATATAATGGAGAAATTTAGAATCAATAACGTTATTCTCGACACGATCGATGCGGCAAAGCTCAATCTCAACAGTCACACATCGATAGAATCAAAGCTTGACAGGGACGTGGAAATTGAGGCAGACAAGGATCGCATTACTCAGGCGCTATCAAACATCATTGGCAACGCAGTGAAATTTACGAAGAAGGGGACCATAGTGGTAGAGAGCCATCTCTTTCCAGAAAAAAAGAAAATTGAAATCAAGATTAGTGATACAGGAAGTGGCATTCCAAATGATATTCTTCCGAATCTGTTCGGTAAATTCGTAACAAAAAGTGTCGATGAGGGAAACCAACAAGGTACAGGTTTGGGTCTTTTCATTAGTAAAGCAATTGTAACTGCTCACAAGGGAGAAATTTTCGCGTATAATAATGGTGAAGGAGGTGCTACGTTTACGATCCTATTGCCGATCCTAAACAACTCCAAAAGTATGAAGATTTTAGGACATGGAAGAGAATAAATTAAAAGGTTCTTCCCTTCTGAATTTCCCTAAGTCCTTCAAGCAAATCTCTTACTTGTGCGTGCGTAGGATTAGAATTTTTTATTTGAGACACATTTGCATTGAGCTTTTCTAGTTCTGTGTAAATTTCTTTGTCTTCGATTGTATCGACAAGGGCATCTAATTCAAAAGGCTTTTGCATCAGTTCTACGACCTGTTTCAGCTGCTTCACCGAGTCGGCAAGAGTCTGCTTTACGTACGCTGACGCAAATATTATCCTCTGACGCGGATTTATCGCGAGGATCTGTTTTGCAACTTCCAATCCATCCTTCTTTGGCATCCTATAATCAAGAACAACAGCATCAAATGGCGTGTCTTGCTCCGTAGTTGGTTTAGTTCGGTTTAACGCGTCATGATATGCCTTCAGAGAGTCCTCACCATTTTGTTTAATTATAACATCATGATTCCTTGACTCCAATATAGTTTTGTACTGCAGTGCAACATCAAGATCATCTTCAGCTATCAGTATCTTCATTACTAACTTACTTCACCTCAGCATTAATTAATAGAGTTATGTAATATCTGTACATTACAAATCCCTTTTTAGGATAACTGAGGTCTTTATCGTGTGTTTTCGGATAGCATCTGGAAGAGATTTGTCGAAATGGGATTAGGGGAAGAAGAAGCAAAGATTCTTGCGAGCTTGTACCTGATGGGCGCATCAAAGGCAAGCTCTATTGCAAAGTCAGCTGGTCTTCCAAGAATCTGCGTTTATAGGGAGTTGAAGAAACTTCAGGAAAAGAACGTAGTTGAGTCTAGTCTCGGTAGACCCGTCCGTTTTTCTGCAGTTCCTGTCGATACAGCGATGCAGAACCTGATAACATCTACTTCTGACCGCCTCAAGGTTATGCAGGGGGTTAAGGAGGAAATCATTCAAGAGTTGTCAAAATTCAAGGCTCCATCGGAGCCGTTGGTAGAAGCCAAATACAGGATGATAGAAGGAAGAGCACAAATTTATTCCGCACTTATCAAAATGATCGGTTCTGCAAGATCAGAAATAATATTCTTCACAGTTAAAGACGATCTCATGCGAATGTATTATGCCGGCGTTTCGGATGCACTTGAAGAAGCACGAAAAAGGGGCATCAAGATACTGGGAATTACAGAAATAGACCACTCCAGCATAGAGATGATAGAAAACTACTCAAAGTATGTCGACATTCATCATATGAAGATTCCCGGCATGAGCATCTTCTTTGTAATAGATGACTCTGAAGTGCTCCAGTCTGCCATGACAAAGGACATAGAAGGATTTGGTGAAGGCAATGTTGCACTCTGGACCAATGCTAAGAACTTTGTAATGGGGATAAAGGGACTGTTGGAAGAGTCATGGGATAATGCTATCGGAGCGGAAACTAGAATCAGCGCATTGAAAAGTGGTGGAAGCACTTTCCAGGATATTATTATCCTTCGAGGCTGGAAGAATGTAAGCAGCTTCTATGCAAACATGCTATCCAATGCGAAATCCCAGGTATCTTTTATATCGGTTCCCTACGACGTAAAGTTCTTTGATGTTGCCATACAAAAGTCGATAGCACAGTTTAACCATAAAAATGTGAAACTCAACGTTCTGACCTCAATCACACCCGATGTTATAGAAAGGTTAAAGAGAATTGGCAACTTCGCCGATGTAAGGCATATCGAGCTTCCGGCAGGAATGAACGTTCTACTAATAGATGAAAGAGAAGTGCTGATCCTGCCTTCGGCCACCCATGCTCGTCTAACTGCCATCTGGTCAAATGTGCGGGAGTATGTGGAACATTACAAGACCATCTTCAGCAATCTCTGGGACGGTTCATCAGAAATATCCTGCAGAATGGTGTTGATAGAACAGCAGGTACAGTTAGAGAAGCTTGGAAAGAAGATGCAGCAGTCGCTCAAAGACCTAGGCTACGAAATGAAAGGATCCATCGTTGGTATTAGTGGCTTGACACATGATTTCCATATTATCGCTTCACACTCGAATACGAAGGAGACCACTGTTATTGACATAAATGGCTCAAAAAGGAAGGAGGCGGTTCTAGTTTCTCTGGTTAATTTTGTAGCAAAGTGCATAGACCTTGAAGTAAAGGACAAGCTCTTCATAACTATGCTAACCTCCGACGAAGTGGAGGAGTTGGCGAGTGCGTACGGCAATAGCGTGAACATAGTGAACAAGGACGGCGCTGAGAAGTTTCTCGAGACAATAGATAGAGGGAAAATCTCAGGGGAATACTATTCACGCAGGATCTAGTAGGGGATGAAAATGCAACTCCAAACCGATTTCGAACAAGTGTTGAACAGAATCATCGATGAGAGTATAAAGGGCGCCATTGGTCAAAGTAGTGCCTTAGGGATCTACTATCATTTGAAGGACTATGGTGTGAATAGCGATAGACTTGGGGAAGACCCTGCAGCTCTGGAGAAGGCCATGGTTGAAATCTTCAAGGTAGGGTGGAGTGTTTTTGAGAAAGCAATACTCAGTTCCTTAAGTAAGCAGCTAGGGCTATCCGAAGAGAGATTTGCGCATCACAGCTTTGTTGAATGCATTAACTTAGCCAGAAGTGAATTTTCAAGCAGAAGTTGAATCGATCATCGCTCATAAGATTAATGCTGTGCTGGATTATAGTTGTTTGTTCATTTAAAAATACACAAATTTTTTAATATCATTAGCATATAGCAATGCATAGAGCAACGTTTATTGTTGCATCCCCGTCCCATGGCCCAAAAGGCAGAGCAACTTTTGCTCTGCCCAATTACATGAGATAGTGTATACGAAGATTGTTTCAAGCCCACAACCCGATTAGATGACCTAGCACGATCAGCCATCTTGTTAAGAAGCCATCTTTGTACCCGATTTTACTTCGTATACGTATGTAATAGTATGAACATACATGTGGTTTAATCCGTAGATAATCTTACATTAACGTAATGAATGAAACTTTGTCACGGCTTGTTGGATATGTACTACTTGGCGGGGCGGGCTTGGCAATTCCTACAATCGCAGCACCAATTATAGGAGTTTGGTCATTAGATGCTAACGTGTTCATCCGAGCTCTGTTGGTAGTTGCCGGAACCTTATTGGGGTTGCAGCTAATTAGTCAGGGAAGCACAGCGCTAGATCGCATACAAATCTTAAATCCTTTCACAATAAGGCGAAACTTTAACAAAAATCAGGAACCTCCTATTCAAGAAGAAATCCGCTAAATGCAGAGAACGAAGTTAGGGTTTCTTCTGATCTTGAATCAGATAAAAATTAGTAAGTAATTTTTTATCTATTCCAATACAGATAAGTGATCTCATTTCTGAATATGGCTTTATCACAGAGACGAAGAAACCTCATGCGATGCTAGAAGCCTGATGGTATACTGTACGTACTCCGTCTCCGCATCATGTTGATTTGGAATTTCAATATATATGAAGTCATCTACTCTGCATAGAGCAAATGCAGTACGTATCTTTAGAATTGTGTTATCGGTAGCATCAATAATTTTATAATTTTCCAGAAATTCATTCAAATGTAAGAATTGGCTTTCATTTAATTTCAGTTTACGGCCCAGAGTATCGATCCACTTAGTTTTTAACATTACGTCTTCAGATTTCCATGAAAAACATTCGTTGTTGGATTCTTTTATTTGAGTTTCTCCATGTCTTTGCTCTGGTTCTCTCTTTCTGTGTATGAGCATATCTCATTGAGTACTTAACCACGATATTATATGAAGACTAGGTTGTTCAAGTGAACAAAGTAAAGAGAAATAAGTTTCGAAGATTTTATTATAGGAGAAAAAAACGGAGCTAACAATCTCTATTCTAGAAGAAGAGCGAATGACATTTTCTCCATTTTCGGTGATTTTTTAGTTATAATGCCCAGTTTTTTTAAATGTTTCCGACAAGAATACAGACAAGTATTTTTGTTTAACAATTAAGAACTTCCATACTGGTGACTGAATGAAAAGACAAAAGAAAGGCGTTGCAGGTATAATTGGCGGCGTGTTTCTTGCTGCAATACTTTTCACTAGCGGAGTTATCTTCTTCATTTCCATAACGCAAGGAGAGAATATACGCAGCAAGGGCGAATTGGAGGCTCAAGCGTACAAGAACGACAAATTACTAGAGGTTTTTGAAATTCGTTCCCTCGCTGACCTTACTGATGATGATGAATATATTCAAATTCAACTAAATAATACCGGACCAATTCCAATGACCGCATCTTACCTTACCGTATATGATGAAAATTCTATACCACTATTGCAAGGAACACCACTCATCGGTGGAAATCCGCTAACTATCAATCCTGCGCTGAGCGAGGTGATCAATACAGGTGACATTGATGATAATATTACATTTCTATCAGACCCTCCTGAACCATACAGGATAGATATAATTAGCGAGAGGGGGAATATTCAGAGCACATTATATCCGCCTCCACCACCGTTCTCGCCAGGGGCACTCTCGGAAGCATTGGAGGATTGTGACGATTGCACATCTGCATTTGCTGGCTTTGCTGGTGCAGCAGGTGAATCTGTACTTGCACAAAATACTGGCTCGATAATCCTAAATTACACCACATTGGGACTAATATTTCCAAATCAAGCAGCCAGAGATGGAATTGATCAGGCAGGTTGGGAAATCAACGTGAAAGCGGTTGACGGATATCCAGCATTTCGTTTGCCTGCAGAGGAAGAAACTTACTTGACAATGAGGGTGAGAAATAGAGACGCGTCTGGCATGGACTTCCATGTAATGCACCAGACAGGTATTGTATTAACAATGAGCTCCGGTTCGAACTTCAATCAAGTAACTGGCTTCATTTGTAAAATAGAAATGACAAGTCGTACTTTGAGCCAGTATGATAATTCTGATCCGATTGTTCTTCCAAACGTTTACGGTGATCCAGATCCGGAAGCAGGATGGAGAAGTTTGACTTTCTGTGATTTGCGTATGGAATCCTATATCTTCGAGCCGAAGTGGCAGCCAGATACTTCAAACTTGAGTTTCTTCTTCTTGATCATTCGTGCTGAATATGAAAATGAGCAGCCTTATGCACAGACAATTCCGTATCAAGCCGTCTTGGTTACTGATAAGTTAAGTTCCTCTGCCGGGAGTGCTTTCTTTGCTTGTGTAAAATCACAAGGTAGCCCACAGAAATGCGATAAATCTGCTGATGATAAAAACCAAGGGAGTCCAGGTGAAACTGTGGATGTGAATATCTATTCTGATGAGCCCTATCCATTCAGTGCTGCTTGGATTTACCCTGATAACACCTTCACGAAACTTGGTGAAATTACAAGCGGCGACACTCTTACAGTCAATATTCCAACTAGAATGCCAGACCCTAGCAATCCTGATTGTGATATACCAACTGACCCTGACGATCCTGACTGCTTGCCAATTGCGTCTGGATACTACACCATTGTGGCTTCGGACGCAGAGGATAATATAATGTACATTACATATTTTGTAGAATAGCAACTACTCGAAATCTTGAGTACCTTTGCTCGTTCGTCCTCAACCCTATAACTGAGCGGCTAGAAACCCAGATTACCACACTTTGAGGTTCCACGCCTTCCTTACTATAACGTTATCATGGTTATTAATACTGCTTATTCAAAAACAGTGATAGTGATGCCAAAGAGGATAGGTAGTCAACAAAGAGTTAAAGGCCAGTGGTCAAATAAAAGTGAATATGGCAAGCTCTGGTATCGACAAAACAGGGAAAAAGTTCTTACCCGATCTAAAATTAGGCATATGCAAAAGCGTGATTTAATAAACGCCCAGCATAGAACGCACTATCTCGCTGTTAGATCTTATAAGCTCACTCAGAACCGAAACTGGCATGGATTTCTTGGTTTCTGTAGCAAACTGTAACAACATATACTGATATACCCCTTCTGACTTTGGAAGTTCCCTGCCTTCCTTCAAGGTGTCTCTGTTTCTAAACTCTACGTACTGATTGACTAGGTCTTTATTCGATTCTACTCTAGAGACTAAACTTTTATGCATTTAATGTTGTGTCTATTTTGTTCCTGTTATTTAAAATTAGATGATTAAAATTTTAAAGGTTATAAAATAGTATTCTGAGATAGTTGTGTTTTGAACTTGAACGAAATAAATGAAATATTCAGGAAGGCTCTCATTAAAGTGTATTTTGAGCCCGAACTTCTCAAACTAGGTTACAGAAAATCTAGTGTTAAGCATCCAAGCATAAGTGAGGATGGGCTGACCTCAGATGATCACTTGCACGTATATTTCGATCTTAACACTGGTAGTGATTATCCAGACGGAGATGAGTGGTTCATGGTCGAATATCTTTTTCCATACAATGTTAAACTGGCAGACAAGATCAAAGGGCCGGATTACTTTACGACTTTGTCTTTGGGTGAGGGCAAGAATTTTTGGAGACATAGAGAGTTGATACGCTACAAATATGGAAAGTCGAAAAGGTTAAGTGAAGCTCTAATCTTTATAGATAAAAAGTACAAAGAGCTGCACAACGCACTGGAAGAGTCTTCTGCGGCGAGCAAGTTATCATAATTCTGTTTCAATATGAATTGTCCATTCGCCGTCTTCATAGCTGTACTTCGTACCATTGCCCAGTGCCCTTCTAGGATACCATTTCGATTTATCCGTATCAAATTCGTACTGGACCTCGCTGACATCTCCAGGCAATCTTTTCTGGTCTGTCTGTAAAGATATGAGCTCATTAAGAATCTCTAGTTTCTCTAATGCAAACTCAAAAAGATTTTCGTCATGCATCGCAATTGTAAATGATAAAGCTGGACTGCCAATGAAGTGCATTATCAACCTTACACCCTTCTTGCCTGTACGTCTTCTTGTTTCCTTTATCAGAAAGGTTATATTGTCCCATCTCTTGTGCCCAATTGTTTCGAAGAAATCTTCATTGAACTCAACCTGGAAGTTTATTTCGATCATGCATGCATAATTCTCATCCATGTGTTCGACTTGTTTCTCATAGACGTAAAAAGGTCCGTTTAGGATGCTGAATAGCGCCTCAACTTCAAAGGGCGCTATACCATAGTGTTCGAATGAGGCAACGGGTCTGGCACTCATTACAAGTAATTACGATTTGTAATAATTAAGTATTTTAGGCTATATAGATTCAATTTAACTCTCCAGCTATTCTACGCAGTTCACTATCTGACCAGCGTATTTCAGAATACCTACGTGCATGAGCATTACATCGATAAGACCAACAGCCATGACACGCCAAATGGAAATTTTTTTAATCACAATGACCATCTTCATTCTTCATTAACCTTGATCGTGCTCAATGAATTATTTGGAACGCATTTGTTATAGTGCTCGCCAAAGACGCAAAGAACCCGCGCATCAACGTTTTAAGGCAAGCTTTCTATTATAATGGTATGGCATATGAATATGAACAGGAGTTGACGAAGTCAGACGACTCATGGTTCTATGTTGGAATACCGAAAGACTGGAAGGGTGCAGAGGAGAAGAAGGTGAGAATTATAGTGAACGATATTTGTGTCATAGTGCCGGAGGGGATTGCAAATGCCACGAGAGAATTACTGGTTATAACATTTTTGCAAGCCATGATTGACAGCAAGATAATTGACTATGGAGATGTGCAGAAGGCTGCAGAACATTTTGTTTGAGATAAAACACATTTAAGAAATAGAGACGTTAATAATTTATGCGAACTTTTTGAACAATCTGAATAGCTTCACACCTAAATTCATGCATCCAAAGAACACAACCCACTAACAAGCCAGGATAGTTTCATAATGAATAGTTATTTTACTGTGCCATTATCCACTGATCATTAATATAACTATACTCTACATTATTGCCAATCGCCTTATCTGGATACCATCTAAAATTTTCTTTATCAAATTCGTATTTTA
>JBHICH010000010.1:0-43370 GCA_046759465.1 Nitrososphaerales archaeon | reverse complement strand
CAGCTATACATGATAAATCTGCAGACATAAGAGTCGGAGCAGAAGACTGGATTCTAGACTTTAGTGGAACGCTGTCATATGGGCAAGTTGTTGTGGAAGAACCAGAATCAGAGCTAGAACCACCGAGGAAAATTAGCGAAAGAGCTTCTCTATACACCATAAATGTTGTTGGTAGAGCTCATATATCAGGCGAAGACATCTTCAAGCCAGTTTCTGCAGAGATGGAGTTCGAGGTTGTTAGTATAAAATCAACAGGCATTCCACAAATTAATCTTGCACTAACTTCTGGGAAGTTCAGCTTAGGCGATGATCTTTATGTATTAACCAAGGGGTCAACTACGATACCGGCAAACAAGGTAAACATAGAGGCCAGCACCGCAGATGGTATGAATATTCTAACAGTATTCGCAACGCTAGCAGCACCCTTGCCACTATCAGCATCGCAGGACCCTGCTGGCTTGGTGCCAGCTATACATGATAAATCTGCAGACATAAGAGTCGGAGCAGAAGACTGGATTCTTGACTTTAGTGGAACGCTGTCATATGGACCAGAACCAAAGCTACAACCACCAACGCCAATTAGCGAAAGAATTTCATTATCTAATCTACAGATGGTTGACGAAGTGGGTTCCCACATTTTTGATGTTTCGCCTGGTGAGCAAGTAGTATTACAGTCAAGTGTTAAGAATAATCTAAGCATCGATCAGAAATTCACCTACATCATGCAGATTAAGGATTCAGATGGTATAACGATAAGGATAGCATGGATAAATGGGGAGATTCCAGCCAATAAGACATTTGATGTAGGACTGTCTTGGATTGCAGACGAAGGCGTCTACAATGTTGAAGTATTTGTTTGGGAAAGTGTTACAAATCCTCTACCTTTATCATTGAAGACTCTTAGCATGACTATTGGTGGTCATGGTGATGGTCATGGACTCCATTAAGCATCTAAAATTTAGATTCGATCTTTCTATGGAACATTCTTACTTTGCAATAGAGATATAAGAGTCCAAAGCATGAAAATTTTCATGGTTAATACAAAGATTATTGCTGCAGTAGCTGTGTCTGTAGCTCTTGTTGCGTCACTCGCATACTTGGTTTCTGTTCAAAATTCAAACGTTGAGGAGATATTTGGCGCTGGATTACAAAATGCCGCCAACTGCACTCAAGGAGACTTAGTTGCAGATCCTGAAAAGCAGACAATTGAAATTAATATGGATGTTTATCAGTGGAGGTTTGGCTATTGTCACATTACAGTATATGAGGGTCAGACAGTTACTCTAACACTGCAGAGTCTTGACGTCCCTCATGGATTTGCAATAGATGGTTACCCAGAGATCGGCAATGTATTCATCAGCCCCCAGGCATCATCAAAGGTTACATTTATCGCTAACAAAGTAGGAGAATTTGTTTACTTCTGCACCGTATTTTGTGGAGAGGGCCATCCATTGCACACTGGTTTAATAATAGTTCAAGAAGGGTAACAATGCATGTCCAGGAAGATTAAGAAGAGTAGCGGATTAAAGAAGAAAATCATAATTATTGGCGTTATCGCAGCGCTTGTCGGTTCGACTTTAGCAGTTGCCTTACCCAGGACACCACCAGAAGAAGATAGAGCAAAAACATTTCTATGCGGCTCAGGATTTGCAAATTCAAACAGGTATGTGCAGGAATTTGTTATACCGACTGAATGTGCTGAACCTGTTGGAATAGTTGTTGACGAAGATGGTATTGTATGGTTTGCCGAATCTGCTACAAGAAAGGTCGGTAAATTCGATCCAACTGCAAATACATTCGAAGAATATCCATTACCAGGTGCAAAAGCTGAGGAAGAGGTTAAGCCTGTTGCCTCTATATGGTCAATGAGATTCGATGATCAAGGAAACCTTTGGTTTCCAGATGTTGCAACTAATGCTATCTGGAAGTTTAATCCAAGAACGCAAATATTTGAAACATACAAAATTCCTTCAACAAGTCAGTTCGGAACAAGTTATCCCATTAATATTGACTTCGATGATACTGGAAGGATATGGTTTAGTGAGATTTACGGAAAAAATCTTGGCGTGCTGGATCCTAGCGCCACTACGCATAACACCATTGCTGGTATAACTGAAATATCAACAGAAGTGCCTTTTGAAACTTTGGGACCATTAGCATTTGACGATGATGGCAACATATGGTTCACAGCATTGAGCTATCCTGTTAGCGGGAAGCTTCTGAAGTTTGATCCACAGCAAAATGATTTTACTACCTATGATTTACCACCTGGAGTCAGCTCTCCCGTCGGTATAGTTGCTGATGGGCAAGGGAACTTGTGGATCAATGACCATGGCACTAGTATGATCATGAGATTCAACATGGATACAAGTGCTTCTATGACCTATGCAACATCTCTACCACTTAGAAAGACCTCCATAGGTCTGTATGAAAAGTGTTTACTGCAACCAAATGGATCGCCTATCACATGTGCAGGCTTTCCTGTTTCTCTACCTTACTGGAATGCAATCGATAAGCATGGAAGGCTCTGGTTTAACGAACATCAGGGTAATTCTATTGCGGTCTTTGATCCGAAAACAGAAACATTGATTGAATATTTTATTCCAACACAGAATCCGGCATGGGGTGCCTGTGAAAACTATCTTGAACCCTGTGGCATAGCTAATCCATTGCAATTAACAATTGCACCTGATGGTAAGATCTGGTTTAGCGAGTGGAGCGACAACAAGATCGGCGTAGTGAACTCCAACCTAGCTTTGCCGATATCACTTGCCATTGATAAAAATAATCTCAAAGTATCAAATGGCAAAAGTGCCAGTACTGACTTGACAGTCACTGCAAATGAGGCCTTGAGTTCAAGTGTGCAGATGCGCATATCAGGAACGATAGTGCCAACTGGAAGATTGTTCAACGTGACAGCACAGTTCAGCGAGCAGGAGTTAACATTCAGAGAGCCATCTACAAAGGTAGTAAATCTAACACTAACACCGGACAATGAACTGTCGCCGGGTGAATATAGAATTACTGTGAGTGCAAGATACAACGAAGTGACTTACTCCAGGATCATACACTTGACTGTGGTACCAAGCATGATTTAGCGCTACAATGAACATTCCTGCTCTAGATCGTTCTATAGGCCTGGAAATTTATTCCACACAGATTGTGGGAATCGGTGGAACGATAAAACAAACGCCAGATCAGTTTGTAGTTGAGGAAATTCTCGATAACTCATCTCTTGATCTGGTGGAAAGAGCAGATGAAGAACATACATATCCATTTTACCTATTGCAGAAAGAAGGTATCGATTCTGGCCATGCGGTAAAAGAGGTTCAGCTCGCAACAGGGTTAAGGCTCAAAGTAGTTGGCTTGAAGGATGCAAAGGCTATAACAAGACAGTATGCGAGTGTCATGAGGAAGCATCAAAATGCTAAAAGCAGACTTGTCACGAAACACTGCATACTTGATCTAGTGGGATACACGAGAAAGCCTATTTCAAAAGGAAACCTAGTTGGCAACATATTTGTGATCACAATAAGCGATTTTCAGGATGATGGCATCGAAAAACGTATCAATGAAATGCGAGCTTATATAGATAATAGTACTATTGCAAATTTCTATGGCTACCAGAGATTTGGGAGCTCCAGACCTGTAACACATTTAGTAGGTAAAGAGATCATCAAAAGGAATTTCAGGCAGGCTCTTGAATTGTTTCTTTGTCATTCAAATGAATATGATAGGAAAGAGAATAGAGAAATTAGAGAACTGTGCAGGGATAGTCTAAACTTTGCAAGTGTGCTGAAGATACTGCCAAACCAAATGGATCTTGAGAAAATACTGATAACTGAGTTGATGAAAAGCAATGACCCGATTAAAGCGATTAGAGGCTTACCTATAACGATAAGAAGACTGTTTGTTCAAGCATACCAATCATACATATTCAACAGGTCGCTAAGTATGGCAGTCAAAGAAGGATTAAACATAACTTCACCAGAACAAAAAGATCTTTGCTTTCGTTTAGAATTAAATAGCATTAAGATGTTAGGCATAAATAGATTTGATAATAATGCAGATGGTTTGCAACTTCCCGCAATACCACTTGCCGGTTTTGCGTTTAGGGATGATAACAGGTTTGGTTCAATAGTTAAGATGGTCATGGATGAAGAAGGCGTAAGCAAGAAAGATTTTTACATAAAGGATATGCAGGAGGTTAGCACTGAAGGTGGTTTCAGACCTGTATCATTACTTTGTAAAGAATTTTCCTACAAACTAAACGGGTCGTTACAGGTGCAATTCACTCTGCCAAAGGCTTGCTATGCGACTGTTTTGCTAAGAGAGTTGATGAAACCGTCAGATCCTATAAGAGCAGGATTTTAATCAGTATGCTTTATGTCCTTGATCGTTTTTTCTGATTCAATCTGTATTGTAGTATGTGAAACATTGAACTTTGTTTTTAGAATATGATTGACTTCATTGACAATTCTTGAAGATTGACTTACCATCTGATCCCTAACTATTATGTGTCCACTCAACGCATTAATTCCTGATGATATTGTCCATACATGCAGATCGTGTATATCTTGCACTCCATTAACACTTTTAATTTCGGCAACCATTCTTTGCAGGTTAACTGCAGCAGGAGTTCCTTCAAGGAGTATATGCGTGGATTCCCTTAGTATGCCAATTGCACCTTTCGCTATCAAGGCACCGATCATGAATGCTATTATTGGATCTATAGCGTAAAAGTGTGTGAAGGCTGCAATCGTACCTCCAACTATAACTCCTACTGATGATATTGTATCATAAAAGACATGTAGATATGCACTTCTTACGTTAATGCTGGTTTTACGGGCATTTCTGAGAATAAATGCAATAGACACGTTTGCCACAAGGCCGATTAGTGCAACACCAAGAAGAATTACAATATCGATGCCTGGTGGGTTAAGAAGACGACTATAAGCTTCTTTGAAAACTAATGCAGAAATTATCGCCAATATTATGCCGTTTGCGAATGCTGCAAGAACTTCTGCTCTATGATATCCATATGTTAATGACCTTGTATGAGGCCTTCCAGCAAGCCTAATTGCAAAAAGACTGATTGATATTGCCATAACATCGGCAAACATGTGTCCAGCATCGCTAAGAAGAGCGATGCTGTTGCTGAGCAAACCACCAAATAATTCTACAAGCGTTACTACAGCAGCAATAGTTAGTGCGATTGCAAGTTTGTGTTTTACATTGGTGCCATAATGCATATTCTAGTCAAATAACATATTTTTGATAAATATAAATCCTGATAATATTCTAAAACTTGAGCGTGTGCTGCAACTCCTGATCATTGAAAATTGCCGGATGATACTTATCAACAAGGATGCACTCAAACCAGTAGTACTTGCCATCTTTGTATAGATAGTAAGAACCTATCACCTGCATGTTTGGATATCGTTCTACAACCCTTCTTTCTGCCACCTTTCTCATACTATCAGCCTGTTTTATTCTAACAACACCCAAGTGCTTTGGTCTTCTGCCAGCCTTTGGCCTCTGTTTCCTCATACCTCCCCTTCCAGTTCTCATCCTTACAACAACAAAGCCTTGTTTTGCCTTATAGCCTAACCTTCTTGCCCTATCGAGATTTGAAGGCCTTTCTATTCTCAATATTGCTGGTTGCTGTCTCCAACCAATAGCTTTTGCCTTTAATTCATCAGTGTGTTCCTTCCACATCTTTCTCCATGTACCAGCAATGTGACTATGCATGCCCATAGGCTATTTAGACCCCTTTAATATCTGTATGATCCTCTCAGCAATAACATTTGCAGCCAACTTCTGTGCTTCATAGGTCTGTGCACCGATATGCGGAGTGCAAACAACATTGGGCAATTGAACGAGCATACTATCTGTTGGAGGTTCTACTTCGAAAACATCAAGAGCTGCACCAGCGATCCTGCCATCCTTCAGTGCATTATACAATGCCTGCTCATCTATCACCCCTCCTCTTGATGTATTAATTAAGTACGCACTCTTCTTCATCAAAGTTAATCGTTGCTCATTTATCATCTTCTTTGTATCTGCAGTCAGCGGTACATGCAAAGTAACGAAGTCAGAACTGCTGAGCAAAGTGTTTAGATCAGTAACTGTCAAGCCAACCTCCCTTGCAAACTGCTGGTCAATTGGCACAACATCATAGCCAATTATGTTCATAGCCAAGCCCCTAGCAATTCTAGCAATCCTCCTTCCTATCTTCCCTACGCCAATTATCCCAAGATATCTTCCTTTTAGCTCAACGCCCATAAGCTCTTTCTTCAGCCATTTATCGTTCTTTATTGCAGCATCTGCTCTTGGGATGCTTCTAGCAAGCGAAAGCATCAGACCTATAACAAGCTCTGCAACAGCAGTCATAGCAGCTATTTCTGCATTGATAACATGTATGCCTTTGGATTCTGCATGTTTGACGTCGATATTGTCCAAGCCAACACCAACACGGCCAATTATCTTCAACTTTGTATTAGTATCTATAACCTCCTTGGTAACCTTGGTTCTGCTCCTTACAACCAGAATATCATAGTCTTTTACGGATTTCATCAATTCATAAGATTTGATCTCAGGCTTGTACTCAACCTGTAACCCAGCCTTCTTCATGATCTCGATGCCTCCTTGATCTATAGCATCACAAACAAGAACTCTTCCACTTACCTGCATCAGCCTCGTTTGGTAACCTAGGCTAAATAACCATTTTGAAAAATTTACTCATTTACCTGTCGAGAAATACATACTTTGGATATCAAAGGAAGAATGGGAGAAAAAGGTTTTTGCTAAAGTCATATTATTCTGGCGTAAGGAAAGATGTTTGCCTCTAACAACTTGAACAAATAATTGTCATTCGAACGGTGTATCATTGATGAAAAAATTGAATCTGTGATGAAAATAGCCGAAGATAAAATAGTAAAGTCATGCTCAAAGCTTTCATTTTTGCCAAATACTTAAATAGGTACAATAGTAAATGAAGCGCACAATGAACAAGACTATAGTGGCTGGAATAGCAGCAGGGATACTCGTTCTGGGACTTATAATCGCTCCGTTAAACTTTGATTACTTTGCATCTGCAAAACACGTCAAAAGAGTGGTTGTAACTAAAAGCTTTGAATCAATGCAGGATCCTGGACAGGGTCATGAGGCACATCAGATTGCAATTATCTTACCTCCAAAGGATGGAGTGGTATACACTGGCAGGTTCACATATACTGCTACTGCGCCAGTGGAGGTTGTTGTGTTGCATGACGTAAAGGAAGGACAGGCACCAACGAAGGTATACACAATTGATGGAATGAAGAAATGGGATCTTTCGTTAATATTCTTAGGCGGTGACAAAATGGGCGCAAAATCAGGTTCGATGTCATTTGTAGGAGCTGCATTAGCTTTGCACACTCTTGATGGTAGCGAATTTACCGCAACAGTTACAGTGCATGCACAAGCAAGAGCAATGATGGGAGAATTGCCAACCATTATGCCTCCACCACCAATGGAAGAACCACCAATGATGCCTCCAGTGACAGCTGAAATGGTTAAGACAGTTACAATTAGCGAATGGGCACCTTGGTTCCAACCTTCTGCGTTACAAGTGGATCCAGGTACACCAATTGTCTGGGATGCTGATGAGACAGCTTCGGTTCACACAATAACATTTGTGACGCGAGTTACTGATTTGCAGCTGAACATGGATGCGGAGTTTACTGCAAAGACATTCACGATACTATCTCCTGGAGATAGATCTCCTGCATGGGTACCTGATGCTGGTGTGTATGTGTATGTTTGTGCAATACACCCGTACATGACTGGAGTCGTATCTGCAGGAGTTCCATACAATGCAATAACTGGTGAAATGGGTACTGGAGAAGACGACGTGACAGTAGCCAAGTTTGCTCCTTGGTATCCAAGCGTTGCGCCATGGCAAGACCAGAGACCATTCAGGGATGTTCCATTCACCCCTGGTGTAGGTGAGGTCTGGGTCGATACTCAGTTTGAGGTTCTTACAGATCCAAACTCGCCTCTAGGCAAGTTCGGCAAATCTTGGCCTGGTACGATCTCGATAGTTGACACAAGGAATTGGGAGGTAGTTGACAAGATTTCTGAGGGCTTGAACAATCCGCATAATCTTTGGGACTCGGCAAATGGCAAGTATGTAATACAAACAAACTGGCATGACGACTATCTGACCTTAATAGATATCAAGAGTCGTGACGTAGTGAAGAACTACATACAGACTGGACCAGACCCAGCACATGTCTTCTTCTCAGCAGACGACAAATACGTAATAGTTACGATCAACGCTGGTTCCGAAGTACAAGTATTCGATGCACAACAGATAATGGATCCAGACGTACCAGCATCAGAAATTAAGCCTATAGGAAGTATAAAGGCTTCAGTACCACTTGCGGGTCCACATGGCTTCTGGTTAGTGCCAGATGGCTTGATATCTATACCATACCACTTGGCAAACCACGCTGTAGTAGCTAGCTTAGAAGAACAAAAAGAACTATTTGCACCAATAAACCTAAGCGAACTTGACGATCCTATTGCAGGTGATAAGATAGGACCTGGTATAGATCTAGCATCTTACATAGGTCCTGAGTTGAATGGACACAAATTCTGGGTAACAACTGAAGTACTGCTCTCCCATTCAAAGCTGTTGAATGGAAGGCTCATCCTCTATGACATTGGAAGTGCAGTAGGCGGTGCTATGAATCCAACATTTGTAAAGATCCTAGAAACAGGTGCTGTTCCAATACAATCGCCCATAACTCCAGACGGTCGGTACGTTGTAACTGCCAATGCGGGAGGATCGGTAACAGTAACCCAACTAGACTACAACAACCCAGAGAACTCCAAAGTAGTAACAACATTACCATCATATCCAGGCGCACATGGTGTTGAATATGGTTTCAAGCAGGGCGGAGGACTGTATGCGTATGTGACCAGCAAGTTTGCACCAGTGCTGCAAGTAGTTGATCTGACAACAAGTCCACCATCATTAGCTGGTGAAGTAGATCTTGGTAATGGCTGGGGCGGAATGGGAGTACTACCAATTCCAAGCGCAGGATGGTATCCAACACTCGATGAGCATCCACATGGAAAGCTATTCAAGTAACACATCCCATTTTTTATTAGTACTTTTGTATACTGGCAAGTAACCTTATGATTTATTAACAAAGTCTAGCATAATGGCGCTATGAAATTTAGAGTCGACGGGGATTCTCTTGGCAAGATCAAAATTCCTTCTCATGCTTACTATGGTCCGTTTACTGCAAGAGCATTAAAGCAGTACAAAGTTACTGGATTGAGGTCGCACCATAACTTGATCAAAGCTTATCTTATGATCAAAAAGTCTGCGGCATTAGCGAATATGCAGCTAAAGAAACTTGATTCCAAAAAAGGAAACGCGATCGTTAAAGCTTGTACTGAAATTTTGGATGGCTCACTGATGGATCAGTTTCTTGTTGATGCCATAAACTCTGGTGCGGGAACAGCATTTAATATGAATGTTAATGAAGTAATTGCAAACAGAGCATTAGAGATACTTCACAAAAGCAAGGGCGATTATGAATCCATCAATCCAAACGATGATGTTAACATGTCACAGTCAAGCAATGATACGTTTCCAACAGCTATGCATGTTGCAATTCTTCTTGATCTATATGAACTGATGCCAACGATAAACAATTTAGTTGCATCATTACGAAGGAAGGCGAAGGAGTTCAATAAAGTTGTGAAAACTGGCAGAACACACTTGATGGATGCATTGCCAATAACTTTGGGTACGGAATTTGATGCCTATGCTAATGCAGTTGAAAGCGCAAAACAAGCAATCCAAGACGCAACAAAGGAACTTGAATATGTTGCACTAGGAGGCACTGTTGTTGGTACTGGAACGAATACACCAAAAGGTTACAGGGCATTAGCAATAAAGAATCTAGGAAAGATCTCTGGTCTAAATCTCGAGCCTGCAAAAGATATGCGCTATGCTTTGCAGAGCCGATTTGCCATTGCAAATGTATCATCGTCTTTAAGAAACTTTGCATTGGAACTAATAAGAATTGCAAATGACATAAGATTGATGGCATCTGGTCCTCTTGGTGGTCTTGCCGAAGTGACACTACCTGCAATTCATGCTGGCTCATCTATAATCCCAGGAAAGGTTAATCCATCATTGGCAGAAAGTTTGAACATGGTCTGTTTTAATGTTGTTGGGAATGATCTTTCTGTTGCACTTGCAGTACAAGCCGGACAGTTTGAGCTAAATGTTATGCTACCCGTTATGGCTAAGTGCAATCTGGACTCAATTGATATGTTGAAGAATATCTTGCCCGTATTCTCTGAAAATATGATCGCTGGATTAAAGGCCAATAAGGAAAAGTTACAATCACATATAGAAAAGAGTCCGGCCTTGGTTACATTATTGACACCATATGTGGGCTATATGAGGGCTGCAGAGCTATACGCGGAGGCATTGAAGAAAAATGTGAACATCAGGGAACTTGTTGTTAAGAAAGGCTTGATGAGCAAGGAGAAAGTTGACAAAGTGCTTAGCAAGAAAAATATTCTAAAGATGGAGTAAAGTGTGCAATGGCAAAAGTCTGGATAGAAGCTTATGGTTGCTCTGCAAGTTTTGCAGACTCGGAAATGATTGCTGGTCTGCTAAAGAGCAATGGACACGAATTGGTTGATGATGTAAACAGCTCTGATGTAAATGTCATAGTTACGTGCTCAGTCAAGGATTCTACTGCAAACAGAATGGTTTACAGAATAAAGGATTTGACAAGGTCTGGAAAGCCATTGGTAGTGGCAGGCTGTCTGGCAAAGGCAGAACCAAGCACGGTAGAAAATTTAAATCCAAAGGCAAGCATGCTTGGACCGCTCTCCCTAGACAAGACGATTGGAGTTGTAAATTCTGCCCTTACTGGAAGCAGGCAGATAGCGCTTCTGGATTCGAGCACAGGAAAGGTAAACCTGCCTAGGCTAAGAGTCAACCCAATCGTGGGTATAGTTGAGATTGCAAGCGGGTGCCTTAGCGAGTGCACGTTCTGCCAGACCAAGATAGCGAAGGGGAGGTTGAGAAGCTATAGAATTGGAGACGTGATCAGGCAGATAAGGCATGATCTGAAGGATGGCTGTAAGGAAGTCTGGCTCACCTCTACCGACAATGGTCCCTATGGGAAGGATCTGAAGTGTAACCTTGCAGACCTAATAAATGAGGCATGTAGCATCGAAGGTGACTTCATGATAAGGGTTGGCATGATGAACCCGTTGTATGTGCCATTCATGCTTGAAGAACTAATTGAAGCATACAGAAGTGACAAAGTCTTCAAGTTCTTGCATGTTCCAGTGCAGAGCGGCAGTGATAGAGTGTTGAGTTTGATGAAGAGAGGACATAAAGCATCAGTGTTTGCTGATATCGCAAAAAGATTCAGGAAGGAGTTCGAGCACTTCACAATTGCAACAGATGTAATAGTTGGATTTCCAGGGGAAAGTGAGGTTGACTTCCAGCAAACAATGGACTTGATCAAAGAAGTCGAACCTGACGTAGTGAATATATCAAAGTTTAGCTCAAGACGAGGCACAGAGGCAAGTTTGATGGAAAAGCTGAATGTAAAGCTTGTAAAAGAGAGAAGCAAGTCAATGCATGAGCTTGCAAACTCGATCGGTTACAGAAGAAATCTCACATGGACGGACTGGCATGGAGAGATCTTGATTGATGAAGTTGCCAGTGATGGTGTGCAGGGAAGAAACTTTGCATACAAACCAGTTTTTCTGCAGGAAAAAGTTCCATTGGGTTCAAGAGTTAGTGTAAAGATAAATTCAATCCTCAATCATTCTTTGTTGGGAGAACTTGGTAGATAGTTTTGGATCAAAATTGTTAGATCAGTTATGAGCTATCTGTAAATCAACAAAGTTTTTTAACATATTTTTTCTATGCTAACAGGGGATAGTTTGGGTGTTGAAGTAAAGACTCCGATTCTACTTGTAGGTGTTGGCGGCGCTGGAGCAAAGCTCGCTGCACAAGCACGAACAAAGTTGAATGCAGAATGCCTTCTCATAAGTCACGACAAAAACGATCTTAATCGCACAAATTGTGAAAGCATACTGGTTGACGTTAAACAGTTGTTGAATCCATCGCAGAATAGCATAAGGGGAGCTGTTGTTGAGGCACGAAAGGAGATAGAATCTAAGATTGGTGACAATTCTACTGTAATAATCATTTCAAACCTAGCAGGGAAAGCAGGCGTAGGAATAGCCCCTCTTATTGCCAAGTTGGCCAAGCAGATGGATAAGAACGTGGTTTCATTCGTTATAATGCCCTTCAAGTTCGAGACGAACAAGCTATTCAGCGCTGGTGTGTCGTTAAGAAGAGTGAAGGAGTCTTCCGACTGTTTGCTTATAGTTGATAACGATGCTTTACTCTATAACAACCCAGATTTGACTCCTGAGGACTGCTACAGAATCACTAACGATGCACTTCTCGAGGTGATAGGCTCTCTGGCGTCAGGGATATCTTTAAGTGAGGAGATCAGTGTGCTGTGCACAAGCAAGGATTCTGTCAGGGACGCTGAATCAGCCTTAAAGGATTCTATTAAGATGCTTTACAGCGACGTTGACCCTGACAATGTCAGACAAGCGATGTTATATGTAATTGGAGGAGACAGGGTGCCTGTAGGTGTTCTTAATGCTCTCGTCACCAGCGTGCGTAATATACTGGGAGAGAATGGTACCGAAGTCGGTCTATCACTTTCATCATCTGGTTCCAATAGCGTGAGGGTGCTTCTGATGGCATCAGTTCTGGAACAAACAAGGTTTGATGACTATGACCCACTAAACATTCTTCCCAAAGATTCTGTTCTCGACTGGGACGAAATAGAATGCGACTTAAAGATAGAAACCAGCATTCCTAAGATAGATTAAGATTTTTCCGATTCTTCGCTCCGAGACTTTCTTCCTTTTCTCTTCTCGGTTTCTTTCTCTTCCTCCGCACCTTCTGCTCCCATCTCTTCTGAGATAACTTCGGCTAGGTCTTCTTCACTGAGCATGATCTTTTCAGGCTCTTTTTCCTTTTCTGGTTTGAGCTTTTCTTCCTTCAATTTCTCTTTCTCTTGCACTTCCTCTGCCTCGGGTACCTTAACTTCTGGTTTCTCCACAACAGGTTCTTCAGCAGTTAAAGTTTCTGGTGGTGTTGCTGCAGCTGGTACAGCTGCTTCAACCTTTTCAGGCTTTTCTTCCTCAACTTCTTCCTCCTTAGCCTCCTCCTGGTAAAGCGAAACTGTAACCATACCATCCTCATCCTTGACCATCTTTACTCTAACCTTTCTAGGTGGATGCTTTATGCCCCTCTTCCATACCTGTTTGTTCAGGTTCTCATCGATCGTGATCTCTTCAGACTTCATATGTCTTTTGGCAAACTGTTTAATCATGTTTATTGCACGTTTTGTCCTTCTGTACTTTGGGCTCAAGAATACCTTTGAAAGATTGATCGTGTAAACTCGGCTTGACTCCTCTTCAGACAAAACTATCACCCGACATTAACATCTGTCCTTCTCCACAGCCTCTGCTTTGGGTTTCTTCTTACCTGTCTGTTAGTTCTAATTATAATCCAAGCTGGGACTGGAGAGTTCTGCTTTATCTTTTTAATTAACCTATGCTTCTTACCAGAATACTTTCTAGCACCCATAGCAATAGCATACATCAAAGACCCTTTTTTAAATCATTCCACATTTGTGCAATATATCATGTATCTGCTTTAGAATTCTGGCAGTTGCACCCCAAACAACATTCCCGTCATATTCAAACCTGTAACGCTCTCCAAAACTATCATGTTCAGAGTCAAGTGAAGCTGTCTTTAGCAGATCAAATAATGGCACATCGAGCACAGCATCGATCTCGCCCTTGCACGGTTGTAGTTCACCAATTGGTTCTACGATGACTACAAATGGAACTATTATGAACCCAGACCTACGTGTGTGCACGGGACGCAAATTGCCTACTATGTCTTGCTCCTTTACTCTTACTCCAATCTCCTCAAATGTTTCTCTTATTGCTGTTTGCAGAAGGTCTTTGTCTGAATCAGAGTAGGTTCCTCCAGGACAGGATATTTCTCCAGCATGATTCTTTAGTTTGCTGCTTCTCTTAGTAAGTATAATGTATGGCTTTCCATTTTCTAAATGAATCATAAAAAGAACAGCCGAAAGTGTGCCCTCTTCAATTTTTAACTGATTGGCAAGATATGGTTTTAGTGTGCTGATCAACCAAGACGATTCCATGCATTAAATCATTCAGTAACGAAATAAATATGCCTTTGCATTAGATTGCTTGCAATGAAGATATCCTATGAAATGAATCCACCAAAGATCGTTAGAAACACTTCTTTCGATCTGATGTCATTGAAGAATGATGTTAATAAATTTCATACTAGAATCTCTAGACTTATTGGTTTGGTTGATAGCATACATCTGACAGATTCAGTTCTTGGGATACCGAGAATATCCAGCATTAGTGCAGCTGCTGATGTCAGGAAACTTGACAACAAAATCATGTTGAGGTGTAGTGTTAGGGTAAGGGATAGAAATCTTAGTGCCATTACACAACTAGTCTGCGATGCAATAATGCTTGGTGTAGATGGGTTGCTTATAGTCAAAGGAGACGAACCAGAAATCCCTTCAATAGATTCAGGATTGAAGCCCAGCATTGTGGCTAAAAAATTAAAGGAACAAGGTTTTGGTGATAAGATAAAATTATTTTTGTCTGTTCCAAGCAACCCTGATTTGAACAAGATGCAGAAAAAGATCGATGCAGAGCCTTATGGTTTTATAACACAGTCAATAAGTTCACTTGATCAGCTGCAAAAAATTGTCGACAGTGTGAAAAGTCAAGGGATAAGAGTCATACCATGCATAATGGTGCCATCTCCTAACAATAACGAGTCTGCAAGCATTATCCATCTTGATTGGAGTAGCTACAAAAATAATGCTGATTTGTTTATAAGACGAGCACATGACAAGTGTGGGGAAGTGCTCATGACCTCTCCGAACAGTTTCAATGAAGGAATCAACATGCTGAACAAGATAAGGGGTGCTAAGAGTTGATCAAGGCATTCGCATTAGGAATCTATCCAAGGTCACCAAAGTTGATTGATGCAACTAGAAAGAGGGAGAAGAAACTTCAAATGTTATTCAAAATGGAGAAGAAGAAGTTAATCAAAGAGCAGCAGAAAGCAAAACTAAGTTATGTTTGCGATCCGTTACTAGATTGGAACGATATGTTCAGACCATTTTCTGATCTCAAGTGCATAAGCCTTGGTGCATTGAACAGATTTTTTGAGACCAATACATTTTATCGGAGACTGATAATCAATGACGAACTTGATGATTATAGTAGCATAACCAAATCAAATCTAGCCTTCTCATTACTGCCGAAGAATAAGGAGGTAGCTGCCTGCATGGCAGATCCATACACATTTGCAGATCTCAATGAAAACAGGTACTACAAGAATCATACAGATTATCTTTTTGCAATCGCAGAGATGCTGAAGAAGGAGGCACAGGCTCTGGCAAAAGCAAAAGTGAAATTCATACAACTAAACGCTCCATCGATAGCATACAGGTCAAATAATATTGATCTGAGTCTAGTGAAAGATGCAATAGAGCGAATCAAGCAAGGATTAAAAGCCAAAGTTTTTTTGCATGTCTACTTTGGCAGTGTTTCGAAAATTTTTAGTAAGCTGCTCGATATAAAGATCGATGGATTAAGCATTGATGTGTCATCAACAGATCTAAATTCGTTGATTGACTACAAAGTTGATAATGGATTGTGTTTAGGTGCAGTAAATGCAATGAGCACCAGAATGGAGGACGTCAAAGAAACAGCAAAAACAATCTCCAATGCATTTGACAAGATGGATCCAAAGGAAGCATATATTAATACTACCTGTGATTTGGAATTCTTGCCGTATGCATTTGCAGTCAAGAAATTATCAAGGCTAGGTTTGATAGCGAGGAGAATCAAGTATGACTAAGGCATTTACAACACAAGAAATCGGCAGCTTGAAGAAACCAGAGTGGTTGCTTGGGCTGGTAAGAAACAAGCTGATAAGTGACGAGGACAAGAGTAAGGCAAGAAATGATGCTGCATATCTTAACATAAAAACGCTAGAGGATATAGGTCTTGATGTTGTTTATGATGGTGAGGTTAAAAGGATTGAGATGTATGAGTATCCCATTAGATACATTGATGGGTTTAAGTTTGCTGGCTTGATTCGTTCATGGGATAACAAGTACTACAAGAAAGCTAGATGTGTTAGCAAGGTACGTTACAAAACTAACTTTCACCTAGATGAGTTCAAGTTCGTGAAGGCGAATTCAAACAGAACAGTAAAGGTTCCTGTAACTGGACCATATA
This sequence comes from Nitrososphaerales archaeon, assembly GCA_046759465.1. Lineage (GTDB taxonomy): Archaea > Thermoproteota > Nitrososphaeria > Nitrososphaerales > UBA213 > JBHICH01. The sequence continues at coordinate 26,936 of JBHICH010000010.1, read as the reverse complement.
CACTTGCTGACTGGTCATACAATGAACATTACAAGAACAAGGAAGAGTTCGTTCTTGATCTAGCAAAAAATGTTGTAAGGCAACTGATAATGGATCTGGTCAACCACGATGCTGATGTAATCCAGATCGATGAACCTGCAGCAACAACACATCCAAGTGAGATGAAGATCTTTGCAGAAGCGATTAATGAATGTGCAAAAAATATTAATGCAAAGATAACTGTTCATGCATGCTATAGCGGAAATGATTACCAAGCACTTGTGCCATTTACTTTAGAAATTAAAGCATCTCAGTTTGCATTAGAGTTTGCAAACAGGGACAGCTGGAAATTAGGAGTAAGCGATGATGTTAGAAATGGGTACTCTGTTCTGAAGGCGTTGAAGGAACATGGTTATAGTGGAGAGATAGGTTTGGGGGTCGTTGATGTACATGTCGATGATCTAGAACCTCCTGAACTCGTTAGAGACAGACTGCTTTATGCTGCAAAGATACTTGGAGATCCAACAAAGATATACGCAAATCCAGATTGTGGGTTAAGAACTAGAACTAGAAGCATTGCGTTTGAAAAGTTAAGGAGAGTTGTAAAAGGTGCAGAATTAGCCAGACAGTCATTGAGTTAACTGATTTTTTGAACTATACCTAAGTCCCACTATCTTTATATTTGAAGTTTAATCGTAATGACACAAATTATCGTAGACCCCACTTTGTTTCCACAGCTTTTTCTACTTTTGAGAAAAGCAACAGATCAATTATCAGACCAATAGCCATTATTACTACCATAACAGAAATCACTTGGGCCATGTTAAACAGATCTCTACCAACACTCAGCATAAATCCTAGACCTAAAAAAGTAAATAACACCTCTGCATTTATCAATGCACGCCAACCAAATGACCATCCGTGTCGCATTCCAGAAACTATATGTGGCAGAGCTGCAGGAAATACAACATTAGTTAATAGTGGTATCCCCTTTGCACCCATATTTCTTGCAGCTTTGACATACAAAGGTGGGATGTTTCTTACGCCAGTGTACGTTGACATGGCCATTGCAAATATACTGCCAACAACAACGACGAAGATTATTCCTGCATCGTTCAAGCCAAACCAGATCAGACCCACCGGAACCCATGCGATGCTCGGTATTGAGTGTAAACCAAGAACTAGCGATCCAACTGTTTGATGCACAGTCTTATATTTGGCCATATAGAGTCCGATCGCAATACCTCCTGCTATAGCGATAGCAAAACCTGCAAACAATCTCCATAAGCTGGTGCCAACAGCAAATGGTAGAGCACCTGTAGAGACGTTGTACGCAAGCGTATCAATCACTTGAAACGGAGATGGAAGTAGTGTTTCTGGGACGACATTTGCCATAAAGATCGCTTGCCAAACGGCAATTATACTAGCGTAAAATACTAATCTCTTGGCTATTGATGAAGCTTCAACCATTAATTTTCACCAACCGAGGCGACTTATTTAAATGTCTTTAACACAGGATCTCAATTCACAAGTTATTTTTTTGAACCATCTTTAAGTTCACCTTTATCCTTTGCGTCTGGTTCTTTGAATTCTTCTTTTAACGCAGCAAAGACTTCGCTCTTCAAATCTTCTAAAATAGATCTAGAATAAACGTTCAGGTTTGTATCCTCGATCAACCTAGGCCTTCTGTAATCGATCTTGAACTCGCTCTTAACAGTTGCAGGTCTGTGTGTAAAGACAACTACCCTGTCGCCCAAGCAAACAGATTCAGTTATGTTATGAGTTACAAAAACAATCGTCTTTCTTGTACGTTGCCAGATAAGTTGCAGTTCAACAAGCAAGAGATCCCTTGTTTGAGCATCTATTGCTGCAAAAGGTTCGTCCATTAGCAAAACTTCTGGATCCATTACTAAAGATCTTGCTATTGCAACTCTTTGTTTCATTCCAGTTGATAATTGATATGTGTAAGAATCTGCAAACTTTGTCAGCTGCATCATATCAAGATAGTGCATTGCTCGCTCCTTTCTTTTCTCTTTTTGCACACCAGCAACTTTTAGTCCAAATTCAACATTTTCAATTACCTTTAGCCATGGGAACAATGCACCTTCTTGAAAGACCATTGTTCTATCTGGTCCAGTATCCTTAACTGGTCTTCCATCTAGAATTACTTCCCCAGTATCTGGCTTTTCCAATCCCGCAATCACGTTAAGCAAGGTAGTTTTGCCACATCCTGAAGGACCAACAAAGCACACAAACTCTCCTTCATTTATTTTCAAGTTGATATTTGATAGAGCTTTTACGCTACCATTATGTTGATTGAAAATCTTTGTTATGTTATTTAATTCAAGTTTTGCCAGATATTACCACCATTACTGTATGATCTGTAGGTTCCTCTCTTTGAGTACCTCGTTAAGCAGCGACGTGTAATATATATCTGACAGGTCAGGTCTCTCCCTCTCGAGCAATCCTAACTCGTAAGCTTCATCAGCGAACTTGAATAGAGAGAATTTCATTGGGCTGTATGTTACCTCCATCCTGGAAAATGCCTCATGTACAACATCCATAGGTAGTTCCTTTCCAAGCAAACTTTTCAGCTGAGCGTTTACAACTTCTTCAGCTTCTTTTGGATGCTCCTTTATCCATAATGTTGTTTCCACATGTGCGTGCAAAAACTTCTTCACTAGATCAGGTCTTTTGTCAACGAATTCTGCGTTCACGATGAGCACGGTAGTTGCAAATTCTCCATCTGGCCATAGATCTCTTTCATCAAGAAATATTTTTCCATTTGCATCCCTGATCAAAATTGTACCCCACGGTTCTGGAACCCAAGCTCCATCAATTTCTTTTTTAAGAAATAGTGTCATGATATCAGAATTCTTTGCAGAAAGAACATGGACATTACCCCCATACTGCGCAAGTTGCAGTCCATGTTCTATTATATAAGATTTCAAAGACACATCTTGAGTATTGCCATATTGTGGTGAAGCAAGCTTTTTACCAACTAGATCTTCTGATGAATCAATGCCAGAGTCCGCTCTAACGACAAAAAGAGTTCCGCCACTTGCAGCACCAGCAATTATTCTTAAACCTTCTCCATTCGTTCGCAGGTATCCATTTATTGCTGGAGTTGGACCAACATAAGTGATGTCAACCTGATTTGTGAACAAAGCTTCTATAGCTGCAGGTCCAGCGTTGAATACTTTGTAATCCAACTTAACTTCATCCCCAAGCACCTGCTCAAATGTGCCACTTGCAAGACCAACAAGTACTGGTGCATGACTTAAGTTCGGAAAGTACCCAATTCTCACAATATTATCTGAAAAAGTATTAACGTTTGTACTACTCAGTACATAGGCAATTGAGACAAATACACCGATAACTATCGAAGTTATTATTGCTACTACAACGCTATTCCTTCTGCTCACAGTCAGCCTTCGTTCGCAAAGACGTCTTTTAAACGATGCGTGCTATAGTTCTATCCTCTGTGCATAATATGTAAAATATTGTGCTGGTATGAAGTTAAGAGTTTGATTTTGCCTTACCCTTAGCCTTAGCTAATGAGTTCCTTGATTCAGCTATAAGTTCACTCAAGGCATTGAACGCTTTAGCAACATCGTTCATGTTAACGAGCATTATTGTATCTGTGTAGCAGCTAACGGTATCTTCAATATTTATATGCCTCCTTGCAAGCTGGTTGTAAAACACAAGTGCGCATCCAGATGTCTTGATTATTTCTTCAGGACTTTGTACAATTATAGCTGCAAGGTTGCTTTCGACTTCGAGCATATCATCTTCATTAAACAAGTTCTTTATCCTTTCAAGTATCAACTGATCAAAGATAAGTGTTATAGAATTGACACTCTCTGAAACGCTTAAGAAACTTTCATAGTGCAGTGTTAACGAGTTTGCGATCTTATCTATTGTCTTCTTATTCTTTACAACAGATATTTTGGCAACATCTGTCTTAAGGCTGATCTTGCTTCCAGCAACTATTGGCTCGACAGAGGCGTATGGTAACCTGTAATCCTTTCTTGTTCGCTTTAATGCTGTAACAATACTTTCTATGCTAACATCTGTGCCAGCAATTGCATCTATGCTGGGCTTGATTATTCTTGCCATAGCACTCAGATTAGAGTATCCTCTCTGAAGTGCATCTTGGAACGATAGATCATTATCCACTATCGCCCTTACGGATTTTGTTATGTTCTTTCTGACCAGCATGGGCCAAATCAACACGTCCTTGGCATATTGCTGACCAAAAAATATAAATGTAATGGTCGGTGCACCTTCATAATTCCAATGAGCGATAAGGTTGTACTCGCATATTCAGGAGGCCTAGACACCTCTGTTGCCCTCAAGTGGCTTCAGGTGAAGTATGGGTTCGAAGTGGTCACTGTTACAGTTGATGTTGGCCAAGGCGAAGATATGAAGGCAATTGAGGAAAAGTCTAACGCAATTGGGGCAATAAGGCATTATTCATTCGATGCTAAAGAGGAGTTTGCTAAGGATTACGTTATGCCCTGCATAAAGGCAAATGGACTTTATGAAGGCAAATATCCTTTGGCAACTGCGCTTGCAAGACCATTGATTGCTGCCAAAATTGTTGAAATTGCAGAAAAGGAAAGTGCTAACGCATTGGCACATGGTTGTACTGGCAAGGGGAATGACCAGATCAGGTTTGATATTACAATGAGATCTCTGAAACCTGCATTAAAGATAGTAGCTCCTGTAAGGGAAATGAACTTGACAAGAGATCACGAAATCAAGTTTGCAAACGAGCATAATGTGCCTGTGAGCAGAGAAGCAAAGAAGTACAGTATTGATCAAAATCTTTGGGGAAGGTCAATTGAAGGTGGAGTTATCGAGGACGCTGACTCTGAACCACCACAAGATGCCTTCCAATGGGTTAAAGCACAAGACGCACTGCCAGACAAAGCCGAATATATGAACGTAGAATTCGATAATGGTATTCCAGTCGCAATGGATGGCAAATTCATGAACAGTGCTGATCTAATTCAGTATGCAAATGAAAAGGCCGGCTCCCATGGCGTTGGAATAATTGATCAAATTGAAGATAGAGTTATTGGAATAAAGTCAAGAGAAATTTATGAAGCTCCTGCTGCCACATGTATAATCGAAGCACACAAAGATCTTGAAAAGTTAACGCTAACAAAACATGAGTTAAGGTTCAAGCAGATGGTCGATGAGCAATGGTCATGGTTAGCTTATTCTGGTCTATGGTTAGATCCATTAAAGATCGATTTAGATAGATTTATAGATGCTACTCAAGAGCGTGTTTGTGGCAAGGTAAACGTTAAGATGTATAAGGGTTCGTTTCGAGTAGTTGGAAGAGAATCCAAGTACTCCCTATATGATCGCAAGCTGGCAACCTACAGTGCAGGATCAACGTTTGATCAGAGTCTAGCAAAAGGATTTGTGGAACTTTGGGGGCTGCAGTCGATAATTGCAAATGAGGTATTAAGGAGGAAAGAAGGTAATGCCTAAAACTAACTGCAAGGAATGCGATAAGGAATTGAATGTACCTGATGATGCTATCAAAGGAGAAATTATAACTTGCCCGGATTGTGGATGTGACTTTGAGATAGTAAGTATTGGTAGCAAGGTTGAGTTGAAACCAGCAGAAAAAGTTGGCGAAGACTGGGGAGAATGAGTTGTCTGATATCTGCATAATGTACGATAGAGTCAGGTGGGAAGAGAAGGAGTTATACGAAAAGGCAATCAAGCTAGGGCATACGGCGAAGTTCATCGATGCAAAAACCTTGGAAATAAGCACACATGATGGAAATGGAAGTTACAATTTTGGTGACATTATTCTCCAAAGATGCGTTAGCCATTACAGAGGATTATATCTAACCGCTTGTTTGGAATTTTTGGGTAGTAAGGTTATCAATTCATATTCAGTAGCAGAAATTTGTGGCAATAAGTTGCTAACATCGATCTATCTTTCAAAATACAAAATTCCAACACCTAAGACACACTTTGCATTCGGTCCCGACGTAGCATCCGGTGTAGCAGACAAAGTAGGATATCCAATAGTGTTAAAGCCAATAGTTGGAAGCTGGGGAAGGATGGTGACACCTGTTAAGGACAAGGATGTCATGGAGTCGATGATCGAAATGAGGGAGGAGATGCCAAATCCTTTGAGCAAGATCTACTATATCCAAGATTACATCAACAGACCTCCTAGAGATATCAGGACAATTGTTATTGATGATAGTCTTGTTACTGCAATCTATCGATATTCAGCGGAAGGAGAGTGGAGGACAAACATTGCAAGGGGAGGCAAAGCAGAGGTATGCCCAATTACAGAAGAGTTGGAGAATATCTGCATAAAGGCATCAAAGGCTGTTGGGAGCGGAGTTCTTGGTGTTGATCTAATGGAGGATGAAAAGGAAGGTTTGGTTGTTCATGAAGTTAACAATACTGTTGAATTCAAGGGAGCTTCAACTGTTAGCACTAAGGATATAGCTGCAGAAATAATAAATTATGCTGCAAAGGTTGCAAGGTGATCTAATGAAACTAGGTGTTGTTGGAGCCTCTGGCTATGTTGGTGGAGAGTTGCTAAGGTTGCTTGTAATGCATCCGAAGATAGAGCTGAGTATGGTAACTTCTAGACGATACGCAAGTGAATATGTACATCGTGTGCACCCGAGCCTGAAGGGATTTACCGAACTAACATTTTCACCTGTAGATATAGACAAACTGACTAATTGCGACTTGGTCTTCACAGCATTGCCCCATGGAAAGGCAACCGAAGTTGTGAAGAAACTGTACGATTCTGGTGTGAAGGTCATCGATTTAAGTGCTGACTATAGGTTGAAGAATCCAAAAGACTATGTTCTATATTACGGCTGGGAACATCCATATCCTGAGTTGCTTTCGAAATCAGCCTATGGAATACCTGAACTTCATAGAGATCAGATAAAAAGTTCCCAACTGGTATCATGTCCTGGATGCATGGCAGTAACTTCTGTATTAGGAATTGCTCCGCTAGTCAAGAATGACTTGATTGATTTGGATCACATTGTAGTTGATAGTAAGATAGGTTCTTCTGGTGCAGGTGGAAAGCCTTCTGCTGGCACCCATCATGCAATGCGTTACGGTGTGATAAGACCATACAAGCCTGTAAAGCACAGGCATACTGCTGAGATAGAGCAGGAGATTGGAGCTATTGTAAAGAAAGAGGTTAGAGTTAGCATGAGCCCACATGCAGTTAACGTAGTAAGAGGAATTCTCTGCACAAATCATACGTTTCTAAAAAAACAGGTAACTTTGCAGGAGTTATGGAAGATATATCGAGGCATGTACAAGGAAGAACCATTTGTCAGGTTAATCAGAGACAAGAAAGGACTGTACAAGTATCCAGATCCAAAGTTCGTTGTTGGTTCAAACTTTTGCGATATTGGCTTCGATACTGATGAAAAGAATGCTAGATTGGTTGCTTTATCTGCATCTGACAACTTGATGAAGGGTGCTGCTGGCTCGGCAGTGCAGTGCATGAATGTAATGCACAACTTCGATGAAAGTGATGGATTGAAATACACGCCTGTTAATCCAGTGTGAGCTTCCATGATTGTAATCAAGATTGGTGGTAGCATTGTTGATGAATTACACGAAAGTACTATACAGGATTTGAAGGATATTGCGAGTAATGACAAAGTGATCTTAGTTCATGGGGGAGGAAAGGAAGTAACAAGTATTGCAGAGAAACTAGGAAAGGAGCAAAAGTTCATTGTCTCTCCCGAGGGAATAAGGAGCAGATACACCGACAAGGAGACTGCTGCAATTTACACAATGGTTATGTCTGGTAAGATAAACAAGGAAATTGTTACCATGCTACAGAAGAGTGGCATCAATGCTTTCGGTCTTTCAGGAGTTGATGGTGCAATAATAAGAGCAGAAAGAAAGAAGAAACTCATTATAATTGATGAAAGAGGAAGAAAGGTTGCAGTAGACGGAGGTTACACAGGAAAGATAAGCAAATTAAATTCTTCACTATTAAATGCAATTACAGATAATGGATATGTACCAATAGTTTCTCCTGTTGCATTGAGTGAAGAGTTTGACGTGCTTAATGTTGATGGCGATAGGGCAGCTGCATATGTTGCAGCTGGTGTGAAAGCGAACCGTGTTATCTTTTTAACGGATGTAAATGGGCTCATGATTGACAACAAACTGGTGTGCAAGCTAACTGTCAGTGAAGCTAAAAAGATCCTGCCAAAGGTTGGCTTTGGAATGGAGAAGAAAGTATTAGCTTGCACCGAAGCTATCAGTATGGGTGTTAACGAGGCGATAATTGCATCTGGTCGAGTAAGCAGTCCGATCTCATCGGCACTGAAACATGACAATTGCACGGTGATCAGTGGTGAGTGAAGAGGACAAATATCTGGCAAATGTGTACCAAAGATTTCCTATTACCGTGGTTAGAGGTAAGGGTGTAAAGCTATGGGATGCAAACGGTAGAGAATACATTGATTGCATGGGCGGCTACGGTGTTGCACTTGTTGGTCATTGCAATGACAAAGTTATAAGAGCAATAAAAGAGCAGGCAGACAAGCTGATAACTTGTCACAGTTCATTGTACAACGACGCAAGGTTAGCTTTTCTGAAAAAGCTGCTCAGTGTTGCACCAAAAGGACTGACAAAGGCTTACCTTTGTAACAGCGGTGCAGAAGCTGCTGAATCTGCAATAAAGATTGCCAGGAAGTATACAAAAAAGCACGGCATAATTTCAATGGTTCGCTCATTCCATGGGAAAACAATTGGTGCATTATCAGTAACATATGCGGAAAGGTATCGTAAAGCATTCATGCCATTGCTTGAAGGAGTGAAGTTCGTTCCTTTTGGTGACGCAGTAAAATTGCAAGAAGCCCTTGATGATACTATTGGCGCAATAATTGTTGAACCCATACAAGGAGAGAGTGGCATACACGTAGCTCCAGATGGCTACCTGCAAAGAATGAGAAAAATTTGTGACAACAAAGGTATTGTGCTGATATTCGATGAGATTCAGTCTGGTTTGGGCAGAAGTGGAAAGTTATGGGCTGGTGAGCACTGGAATGTTGCTCCAGACATAATGTGTTTAGCTAAGGGGCTTGCTGGGGGGGTACCCATGGGAGTTGCGTTGGCAAAGGCCGATATGATGGACTCCTTGAAACTTGGTGAGCATTCATCGACTTTTGGAGGCAATCCTTTGGCGTGTGCAGCTGGTATTGCAGCATTAGAGTGCATAGTTGATGACGGACTTGTTAACAATGCAAGCAATGTTGGCAAATATTTCAAGGAGGGTTTGCTTGCACTGAAAGATAAACATAAAATAATAAGAGAGGTTAGGGGATTAGGCTTGATGTTAGCTGCAGAGCTGAGATTCGAGGTTAAGGATATATTGTTTGATGGAATAAAGGAAGGTTTGCTGATGCTCTACTCCGGAAAAAATGTAATAAGACTTTTACCTCCGCTGGTAATTGACGAGCATTCTGTATCAAATGCTTTGGCAATCCTGGATAAAATTTTGAGTAAGGAGGAAGAAAGGAGAAATGTCTAGTCTGGATAAAATTGATGAAAAAATAATCAACTTACTAAGAGCTGATTCCAGAAAGGCGTTTGTGGAAATAGCGCAGGAGATTAGCTTGTCTGAATCAGCGGTAAGAAGGAGGGTAAAGAACCTTTTTGACAAAGGCACGATAAAGAAATTTACAATTGAAATGGGGGTTACCAACAAGACAAGCGCGATAACACTGATCTCCGTAAGTCCGTCTACTGATACGTCAAAGGTTTCTGAAAGGTTAAAGTCGTTGAGAGGTGTTGATGTTGTCTATGAAATAACTGGTCAGTATGATATCGTTGCAATCGTAAGCGCGCCATCCATTGCAGAAATAAACAAGTGCATAGACGATGTTAGGCGAATAGATGGCATAGATGATACAAATACCGTCATAATTCTCAAAACTTTAATTTGAATACCGTGATATGATTACCCATAAGATTATACATCAAGCAGTTCTAGTACATACTTATAGATCTATAAGCTTAAGGAGTGGTTTAATTGAAGGCATTGATACTAGCAGCGGGACATGGAATGAGACATAGAGCTAATGGTGATTCTAAACCATTAATTCCTGTCCTTGGACTAAGCCTCATCGAGAGAGCAATTTTGACTGCCAGGAAATCAGGAATCACGAAATTCTGTATTGTAACGGGATACAATGGAGACAAAATTAGAAACCGTTTGGCAGATGGGAAAAAATATGGTGTAGAAATCGAGTATGTTCAAAATGACGAGTGGGATCGAGGTAATGGCATCTCGACTCTCAAAGCCCAAAATTATTTTAGACAACCATTTATCCTTCTGATGAGTGACCACATCTATGACTGCAGAATACTAGAAAGCCTTCTGACAACAAATGTAGGAGAAGATGAATGCATCCTATGTGTTGACAGAAATTTTCCACCACACTTGAATTTGGATGATGCCACAAAGGTCTTGGCGGAGGACAACAGAATCAAAGAGATTGGAAAGAAGATAAAAAATTACAACGGTATAGATACTGGCATCTTCCTGTGCAACCCAATTATTTTTGCTGCGCTTGAAGAAAGCTCCGGCAAAGGAGACTACAGCCTTTCTGGAGGCATCCGAATTTTAGCACAACGCAATAATATGAGATGTAAGATAATTGAAGGCAATTTCTGGATAGATGTGGATGACGATAAAGATCTAAAAAATGCAGAGCGACTATTGTGTAAGAATTTAAAAAAAGAGACAGATGGTCCTGTGTCAAAGATAATCAACAGACCAATATCTCTGAGGATATCTAAGATTCTTCTGAAGGCGGGCATAACGCCAAACCAGGTTTCATTACTGAGTTTTATTATTGGGATTTCAGGGGCATCATTATTTTTCCTCGGGGAATATTTTTATCTCATTCTGGGAGGAATTTTAGTTCAAATCCATTCAATCATGGATGGCTGTGACGGAGAGGTAGCGCGGTTAAAGCTAAGGGAGACAAAATACGGCGCATGGTTTGATGCAGTTTTGGATAGATACGCTGATGCAGCCATAATTTTGGGGTTGACCTATGGATACTGGAGTATAAGCAACGACGGTTTCATATGGATAATAGGATTCGTAGCCGTCATTGGAAGCTTCCTCAACAGTTACACTGGTGATAAGTACGACTCAATCTTTAGGAATGAGGACAGAGCAAATCGATCTAAAATTAGAATTGGAAGGGATGTAAGGTTGTTGCTAATAACAATAGGTGCTCTAACCAATCAAATTCCGATACTACTGGTTATTGTAGCGGCATTGGCTAATTTTGAAGCTTTGCGGAGATTGATAGTGTTCAGGAATAAACTAGAGAACAATACCCTGTCAACAGAAAAAATATCAAATTGAAATTATTGATGGCAACAAAAATACCTCTATACTTATTTATCCGACCCACTTTGTTACATTAGATTATGGTAGATCTAATTTATGGTCGTGGAATAACTGAACTTATTCATGAAGTGCCGTTTTATGTTAGCCTATTCACAAAGTATGCAAGCATCAAGCTTTTCCATGGAAAGTGAGTTCTCTATGGTTCTGTCGATATTGTCAATGTGTGTAATTTACACTGTACCCATTGTTACTGGTGGTTGAACAGAAAGGTAACTGGGGAGGAGTTGGTACCATACCAGTTCAGTGTCCTACATGGGCTATACTTTCACTGGATCAAATGGGTAGAGTAAAGCAGCCATGTTGTATTGGAAGTGCAGATAGCAAATCGTTAAAGCCAATTTGTGAAGAATGTGGTCTTGGTTGCTATTTAATGCTTGTAGCACGCGGCATAGCTGGTAATTAAACAGGTAATTATAGGAAATGTCTGGCTCTAGGGATGCTTCCACAAAAGGAGTTCCTTGATTCCTTAAAGCTCACCCTCCAATTTTATGAATAAAACATTATTGCCTTGTCCAGCTAAACCATCCATTGATATTAAAACTTTCAACATTTCTCTTACGAAATCAGAAATGTGCAATGCTGCATTGGAAATATGATATCAGCAAACGAAAATTCAGGTAGTTATTATAGCCATCTCGATAGTTTGTCCTGAAATTCTTAACACGTCATTTCTGAATTATTATTTTTGCAGAACGACCTTCTTATTGGGTAATATCTCAACGAAATTCCAACTCTGTAATGTAATTACCAACAATTATATGCTATTAGTGGTTAACAAAAATGTGCGAGCTAACGGCAGGTTGTCGTTTTGTCAGGTAGGGTAAAATTTTGATTACGTTTGGAGTTAAAAACCAGGTAATTAAAAAGAGTGTACTAGTTTCACGACTGGCTAACTACAATCTTCCCCCGTTTGTGCTAGAGATGGTTGCAAGCAAGTGTGGTTCAGAACTTGCTAGGAAGGGCAAGATTACAACTATACTTGATAGCATGAACGAATCTGCACTTACACTCTTGCACAAAATATTCGTAGAATGCGAGGATGATGAGGAGGGCGAATTTTCCGATTATAGATTTGGAGTTTTTGTGTCCAGCAAGGTTCATTCAAAAATCATGTTTGATCAATCCGTAAGAGGTAAATCTGGAACTGTATACAACGTTAAGGTAGCCGTTTTTGGCGGCAAGGGGTTGGTTGCTGTTGGTGAAAACAAGTCTACGGGAAGGAAGGTTTCACTAGATGAATTGGAGCGGTTCAATAATATGGTCAAAGATGTATCAAGATCCGAGGATGGGCTGAACATGCTTTACGCGTTTTATGGTTCCGCTGTTGGTTATGAAGAGGGTGCATTTCGTGCATTTCTTGACACCGTGAAGCAGTCAAACCCTGCAAACAAGAGAGAAAAGTCTGCTCCCGCTACAACGATGGTACTTCTCGAGTTCAAGCAGAGGAACATGAATCAAGTTTTGTCAACAGAGTTAAGATAGATTCTCTCCATTTTGACTTGTAAATAATGCTGTTTATATGCTACATGCAAGCAACAGAACCTTACTGGGTCGTGTAGTTCTAATGGTGAAATATTGGAAAAGATATTTGTAAAGAACGTATGCCCTAGATGCGCTAAGGGTGCAGTAGTAACTGATACGACAAACGGAGAAGTATGCTGCACAAACTGCGGTTACGTTGTTGATCAAAGAAGGGAGGAGGTGGGCAAAGAATGGAGGAAGTTTGCTGATGATGAGCGGAATAGAAATAGGGTTGGCGCACCATTTTCTCTGGCAAAACATGACATGGGCCTTAACACAAACATCGGTTTAGCTGATAAAGATTCAACAGGTAATGAAATTGCTCCATCAATGAGGATGACAATGAGCAGGCTTAGAACTTGGGATAGCAGAAGTAAGATCAAAACTCCAGCGGAAAGGAATCTTTCCCATGCTTTCAGTGAGTTGAGTAAGTTGACTGACAAGCTTGCATTAAACGAAATGGTGACTGAGCAGACAGCGTATATGTACAGAAAAGTTGTAGAGAAGGGTCTGGTTCGCGGAAGGTCAATTATATCATTTTTAGCAGCGACACTTTATGCTGCTTGCAGAAATACTGAAACCCCAAGAAGTCTTAACGAGATTGCAACAGCAAGTGGTGTAAAGAGAAAAGATGTTGCAAGGTGTTATAGATTATTACTTAAAGAACTAGAACTACAAATGCCCGTTGTTGATCCTGTGAAAAGCATAGCAAAAATAGCAAGCAAGGCCAAGATTAGTGAGAAGTCGAAGAGAAAGGCATTAGAAATAGTGAAGATGGCTGTGGATAGCAAAGTATCTGCTGGAAAAGGTCCTATGGGACTTGCAGCAACTGCGCTCTATATTGCCTGTGTTATGAACAAAGAGAATGTTACGCAGAAAGATCTAGCTGAAGCGGCTGGTGTAACCGAAGTCACAATAAGGAATAGGTTTAAGGGTCTTAGGACCGAGCTCAAACGATTGTTGGGATAATTTTCTGGTTTCTTTGCTGACTTGAGCATTGATTGAAGTCTTACGGTATTCAAAGCGTTCCATATATAATTCTCAAAACGATCAGTTAGTCATTACTGATTTCGGCTTTAAATTTAGACAAAGTACGAATATCGTTATATATCATGCTTGTACCTATAGAACACGCAGTTATAAGCGGCTATCTTCGCTAATCCAGTAGCGCAAACCGTATATACGATGCATCATAAGTGCTATGTTAGCAATGCAAGATCCTAATCACTTCGCAAATAGGTATAACGAGTATGGCACCAACGGTCACAGACGCATAAGTATACTTGACAGCACCTTAAGGGAAGGGGAGCAGCATGCAGGTGTTTCGTTTACAGTTAAGCAAAGAATCCAGATCGCATGGATGCTTGACTACTTTGGTGTTGACCAAATAGAAATCAGTCCAGTTATATCGCCAGATCATGAAGAGGCTACGAAGACAATAATCAAAGCTGGTTTGAATGCAGACATACTTGCCCACTGCAGGGCATTAAAATCCGACATTGATGTTGCAATAAGATGTGATGCGGAATGGATGGCTATGTATTTGGGAATTTCTGACCTTCATCTTGCTGCAAAACTTAGAATTACTAGAGAGCAAGGATTGGAGAGAGCCGTTGAAGCCATTGATTATATGAAGGCCCATGGCCTAAAGGGAAGATTCACTGTTGAAGACGCGAGCAGGGCTGATCCAGATTATCTAAAGCAGGTTTGTATTTCTATATCTGATGCTGGTGCGGATAGAATAAGCGTAACAGATACAGTTGGAATAATGCAACCAAGGGGCATGTATAATCTTGTTAAGATGATCAGGAATGCTGTTGACATACCGCTGGATGTTCATTGTCACAACGATATTGGTCTAGCACTTGCAAATGCACTTGCTGGTGTAGACGCAGGTGCTGATCAGATTCATGTTACAATAAACGGTATTGGGGAAAGAACTGGTATACCTTCTCTTGCCGAAACGGCATTAGCATTAACAATTCTTTACAATTCAAGAAAAGATTTCAGGCTTGACATGCTGAGAGATCTCTCGAGATTGCTTGAACAGTATACGAACATACGCACACCGGAGTCCAAACCACTAGTTGGTGAGAGCGCATTCAAGCACAAGGCTGGGACTCATCTGGCCGCTGTGCTTAGAGATCCAGCGGCATATGAGATTATAGAACCTCGAATAGTTGGAAGCAGGAGGAAGATAGTTTTTGGGGAGCTTGCGGGAAAGAACGGAACGGGTTTCTTGCTCTCCTTGTTAGGTCTAGAAGCTAAAGTTAACGATGCCAAAAGGTTTGCACAAGGACTTAAGAAGATAAGAATGGGCGACGTGCTTGAGATCTTCCTTGATGAAAAACTTGAGCAAAGGATAATTAAAGACGAACCTGAAAGCTAACGGAGTGGTAAGTCTGGTCAAGTGCCCAGAATGCGATGCAGAGATCAAAGTTCCAAATGATGCTATTGAAGGTGAAATATTAACCTGTCCTGACTGCGGTACAAGTTACGAACTCGTAAAAGCACAAGAAGGGTTTAATATCAAACCCGCACAAGTCGTTGGCGAGGATTGGGGTCAGTGAGTAACCGACTTACAATTCTTTATGATAACATTCGTTGGGAAGAAAAAGCACTCTACGAGGCTGCTAGGAAGAAAGGCATTGATGTTGAAAACTTGAACTGCACAAACCTGTTTATTGATCTAAACAGTGGTGTTAGTGAAATTTATGGAATGGTTTTGCAGAGGTGTATTGGTTACTTTAGGAGCCTGCACTCAACAGCAGCTTTAGAAGGTAAAGGTGTAAGGGTGATCAACGGTTTTAACGCAAGTGTTATTGCCGGAAACAAATTGTTTGCACACATGCATCTTCAAAAAGCTAATGTTCCAATGCCAAAGAGCATGCTTGCCTTCTCGCAGGATTCTGCATTGAATGCACTTGAGAAACTAGGCTATCCATCTGTTCTTAAGCCAGCTGTTGGTAGCTGGGGCAGATTGGTTGCATTACTAAAGGATAGAGATTCCGCCGAATCAATAATTGAGGATAGGGAGCATATGTTTCCTCTCTACCAGATATATCTCTTGGAAGAGTTCGTGAACAGACCGCCAAGAGATATCAGGGCAATCGTTGTTGGCGAGAAGGTGGTGGCAGCAATATACCGATATACATCAGAGGGTAAGTGGAAGACAAACATGGCACTTGGAGGCAAGGCAGTTGTCTGTCCAGTTACAAAAGAGCTAGAGGATATTTGCATACGAGCTAAGGACGCTGTAGGTGGAGAGATAGTTGGTGTTGATCTGATGGAAGATGAAAAGGAAGGTATGCTTGTGCATGAAGTTAACAACACAACGGAGTTCAAGAATACTGTTAGAGTTACGGGCGTTAATATCCCATTATTGATAATTGATTATGTAACAGGGCTTAAAGAATAGAAATGGTTTCCAGCATCTATGCTGTTAAGTTATTAAAGAAAGCGCTGGAGCTTTATACTCCCTCTAGGCAAGAGTCCGATCTCGCGAATTTTATTGCAGAAAAAGCATCAAACGAGCTGGGTTTTGAACATGTACATACCGATGATGTTGGCAACGTAATAGCAATGAAAGGATATGGTAGGCCAAGGGTTTTGCTATGCGGTCACATGGACACCGTGCCCGGACAGATTCCTGTAAAGATATCTGACAGATTCATTTACGGTCGTGGGGCATCTGACGCCAAGTCTCCACTCGTAGCGATGCTGCTCGCAGCTTCTACAGTGCAGAGGCAGTATGGTACGGTTATCTTTGCAGGCGTTGTTGATGAAGAAGGAAATGCCACTGGCGCAAAAAACTTGGTTAAAAGCAAGGTCGATGCCGATTATGCCATCTTTGGTGAGCCAAGCGGAATAGATAACATAACAATCGCATACAAGGGAAGGCTTGCGCTTCGAATAACCTGCGATGTTGGCAGTAGTGCACATGCGAGTGCCCCCTCGTTGGCAAAAAATGCGATTGAAGAAATCTTCGATATCTGGGGTTCGATACGGAGTAGTCTTGATGATGCCAGTCCTAAGATTGGCAAGGCAGGCCTAACATGCTGCCTGACAGAAATAGATGGTGGTTCAAGCCACAACGTAACCCCAGCAAAGTGCAAGATGACCATAGATGTGAGAATACCAAAACCGATGAATACTGCAAATGTGTTGGATATGGTGGATCGGGCAATCAAGGACGTTGCAATCAAGAAGGGCCTTAAGGCAAGTTACAGGCTTGAAGACAGAACAGAACCATTTGAAGCTGATCATTCATCACCATTGGTAAGAGCACTAGTGCTAGGTGTGCTTGATGTTAGGAGCAAGAGACCTATGCTTTTGAGGAAGACAGGAACAGGGGATATGAATATTTTAGGAAATGCTCTAAAAATACCAGTAGTAACCTACGGTCCTGGAGATCCGCACTTTTCACACACAGTTGACGAAAAAGTTTCGATTGATGAATATGTATCATGCATCGAAGTTTTCAAAAGGACACTTTATCACTTGTCAAGATTGCACAGTAAGCAGAACAAAAAATAAATTTAAAATTTCTAGACGTTCCTATAAATATCGGTAGTGTAGAAGGTATATGATATGTCGCGCCAAGAGCAGATGCAACGCCACAAGGGCCACGATGTTACATGTGAACGCTGCGGCTTGGTTGCAGTAGAGTTTATCGATTATGCGAAGTCATTGAAGGATGGCAGACCGAATTTATACGACAGAAACAAATGCAACTGCACCTTGCCAGAATATTTCTCCTGTGATGATTGCAAAGAGAAGTTTTCAATTTCTTGATCAAGAACTTATTATTACAGATCGTTCTGTTATCTTTATGCTATGGTTAGTAGGGCTGGGTATACACGGATACAGTAGCTTGAGTGCTAAAGCGCTAGAAGCGCTTCGTAATTTTGGAGACATTTATGTTGAAAAGTACACAAACCCGATGTCTGAAGCAGAGATAAGTGGATTAAAAAGGTTGTTGAATAAGGATGTAAAGGTAGTGCCTAGATGGTTCGTTGAGGATGGCAGGGAGATAATTGAATCGGCGAAGAAGGGTGATGTTGCATTGCTTATTTATGGCGATCCATTAGTCGCAACAACACATTTGGAATTGAGGATCAGGGCAGAGAAGAATGGAATAAAGAGCAAGGTGCTTCATGCATCGTCCTCAATAACATCGATCGTTGGGGAATGTGGATTGCATACATACAAAGTTGGGAGAACAATTACACTTGTCTCTGAAGCCCAATCAGTTACAAGCATATACTATGCGGTTTACAGCAACCTACTGGTTGGAAATCACACATTGATTTTACTGGAATACAATTACGATAAGGACTTCTTTCTTAAACCTAAGGAGGCGTTAAATATGCTACTCGAGTGTGAAGGTGATCAAAAGCAAGGCATACTTTCAGAGGACTCATTTGTGATAGTTGCATCAAGGGTTGGCAATGATGATCAGAATATAATATCTGGCAAGATCAAATCATTACTGAAAGCCGATTTTGGTGAACCGCCCCAGTCTATAATAATTCCTGGCAATCTGCACTTTACTGAAATAGAAGCATTAACTGTATTGACGAAGCAGCTTGACGAACCAATAGATAATTCAAAAGGTGTTACAAAAATTGCAGAACGGATGGTGCAGAAGTATGTGCCAAAGGCAAGAAAAGCTCTTGAGCAGGCAATTAATTCGGTTAGAGGCGAAGACACCTTTAACGAAATATTTGAGAACGCAGATTACTACATCAGCGATGCCGAGCGATTTCTAAAGCAAGGTAAGCTAGAGTTGGCGGTTTTGAGTATTGGATATGCAGAAGGGTTGATAGATTCAATAAGATTCTTAAAAGGTGTAAACGTGTGGGAGTAGGATGCGCCTTACTCTTTAAGACGATATTCGTTTGCTAAAGCGTAGTATAGTTTAGCATTTTTGCATAGATCTTGAAGCATTGCATTATGCTTTTATTATCATGTATAGCAAGGTGATTGGGTTGGACGCACTAGACAAAGCTCTGCTATCATCAACATACACGTGCTCTCTGGATGGAAGAGATATATTAGAAATAATAAAGGAAAGGATCCCAGTTAGTGAGGATATTCTACAGAAGAGAATTGAGAGACTAGCATCCCTGGGTATGATAGTCAAGGACTCTTTGCATCTCACAGAGATCGGGAGAGATGCGTTAAAGGTAATATTTGCCGGTGGTGTGTTTGATATCATCCATCCAGGGCATATTCATACCCTAAGATCTGCGAAAGCTTTGGGAGATATTCTCGTCGTTTCGATTGCAAGGAATATTACAGCCGTAAAGACCAAGGGTAAGCCTCCTATACACGACGAGAAGTTAAGGCAAGAATTGGTTTCATCGTTGAAGTTCGTAGATCTAGCGTTGCTGGGAAATGAAGAAGATATATTCAAAACCGTGGAACTAGTTAAACCAAACATAATTGCATTGGGCTATGATCAAGTACATCAAGAAAAACACATTATTGAAGAATGCAAGAAACGCGGCTTGAATCTTGAGGTTGTCAGACTGCAATCGCCGGTTCCAGATCTGAAAAGTTCCACGATAAAAAAGGATCTAGGAGGGTCTCTCTACAAAATTTAGTTTGATTTTGTTGGTAAAGGAACCTTGATGTTCACTTTATCGCCGTCTTTGATTTTAACAATATCCTTGATCTTCAGTGGCGCAATTACTTCTATTACGCTATCACCATGATGCGTCCTTTCAATTATTAACAGCGCACCATTCACCTTATCATTTATTATTGCGTCATAGCATTTAGCCCAACCATAGCTGCGTTTTCCATCGCTAAAACCGTCTATGAACACACCATCGTATCTATCAAGTTCCTTCTTCGCGTCGACATAAACCCGGTCTTCAAGCTTGATGTTAAGTGTACCAGGAAAAGGAGTATAGCCCAACTTTTTAACAAACTGATTTTTGTAGCCAGCCATCGACATGTAATATGCGCCTTCACCCATGCCAGAGATGGCAACGCCTTGGAACTCCAAGTGATTTGGTGCTGAATCTAATGCTATTTTTATTGTTAAAAATAATTTTGACATCTGTTTATAGCCGTTATCTGTTACCTTAACACGAAATCCCTGACCTTTTCTTACTCGATGCAAATACCCATCGCTCTCGAGATCAAGTAGATGCTTTGATACTGCCTGCTGTGATCGACCTATGCTTTTTGCCAGCTCTTTTGTAGTTATCTCTACATAGTTGTTTCTAGCTCCTTTTACCAGCAACTGCGTCAATGTCAGTATGTGCTGCAGTTTTATCTCAGGCATGGCAGACCTTAATTCACGCCGAAGTCACTAAATATTCTTAGCGTCAGGTCATGATTCTTTTTGAGCTCCGCTGTTCTGTGTCCGACTACGTATAGAACTCCAGCTTTTGAGCATGCATCAACAAGTCTTTGAGTTATTATTCCGTCCAACACTATGTATTTAGCCGCTTGCTCGTCCTGCAACTTCTGCACAAGTTCACTAACAGGCACTCTGAACAGCGGATTCATTGAATCGTCTAATGCAACTGCTTCCAATGTTTCGTTTATTTCAGAAAATATACCTCTGACCTTGCCACTAAAGTTATCTTTTTCTTCAACAATTGGTTTTGCTGCAATCGATTGCACTGAATCCTTCAACAGCTCAACTATCTCTATTGGCGTTAATTCCTCTACTTCCCTCCCAGCTGGTGCCCTTATCACTCTGTCCATCTTTACAGCACCTTCCAACTCCTTAAGAATAAGATCTCCAGCTCTGTCTCCGTCCAGGAACGCTATTACGTGGTTCTTCTCTTTGCAGAACTTCACTACTGGCTCAGCTATCCTTGCACCTTCTATCGCGATTGTATTATCGTAACCAGCTCTTAACAGGTTAATGACATCAGCCCTGCCTTCAACGAGTATAATCCAGTCAGAATCAAACACGCCTGTACCACATGCCAAATGTTCCTTTCCAAAGGCAGTCAACTTTCCGGGCTTGGTTGCACCATAAACATTCTTGAGCATCTCCTCGCTTTCGGACATTGTCTTCGTGGCCCATTCCTGTACTATCTTCTTCGCTCTGTCAACTATGACCTTCTTCTTTATCTCACGAATGTCCTCTATTCCAGCAAGCGTGAACTTCGCTTGAAACGGTCCTACCTTGTCAATGCTTTCTATCGCTGCTGCTATTAACGCCGCCGTAGATATGTCTGTGCTCATTGGTATCATTGCGTCTCCGGCCGTCTTGCTTGTCTTAGCATCAACATTTACTTCAATCCTGCCTACCTTGGACACTTTCTGCAGCTCGTTTAGGTTCATTTCTGGTCCTAGAAGTCCTTCCGTCTGTCCAAATATCGCTCCGATTATGTCGGCCTTCTCTACTATGCCATCAACATCAAATTTCATTTTAACATGATACTTTACAATTCCTGAATTAGGCAAATTTCGACCTCCTAACTATAAGTCGTGATTTTAAAGCTAGGGCCTAGATATAAGTGCTTTGGGTTCTTTCACTCTCTCATGTAGGTCACTACAGAATTGCTAAATAGATACGCAAGTCATTGCAAGATGAATGCCACTAGAGTGGTTCTTCTTTACAATATTTTCTGCGGTTGCATACTCTGCACTTGACATAATAGAGAAGCATCTGATCTCAAAAAGAATTCCAAGCGCACTTATGCTCGCGATATTCCTTGCAGTTTTCTATCCAATCAATCTTGCGATAATACCATTATTATTTGAAATCGATCTTTCGTTTCTACCTTCGTTGGCAAGTTTTGCTATTGGGGCTGGTATGGGCATAGCCTACCTTTTGTTCATGAAGTCCCTTCGTGTTGAAGAAGTTTCCAGGGTGGTTACGTTAAACTACACATACCCCTTGTTCATAGCACCAATAGCCTTTGTCTTTCTCAGGGAAAACCTGAACTTCTCCAATTACATAGGTATGGTATTACTTGTGGCAAGCACATTTCTTATTTCATACAAGAGGATAGGAAGGAGCACATTCTATTCACCGGCACTGCTCTTGATGACCACACTGAATATTGCAATAGCGGTTGAAAACGTGCTTGCAAAGTATCTCTTTTCATTAACAAACTTCTGGAGTTTCATATTCTGGCTAACTGCGGGCTTGATTGCAGTGAGACTTTCATTGCTGCTGATACCAAGATTCAGGAGAGACTTTACGGAGATAGGTTTTGACCGAAAGTTGGTTGGATTCGGAGTGGCAATAGCTGGATTGTTCCTAGCGGCTAACCTGCTATATTATGCGGCAGTGTCATTACAGCTTGTTTCACTTGTAGGGGCACTGTCTGCAATACAGCCAATGTTCATCTTGGCAATGGCTTTAGCCATATCTTACATCAGACCTAGATTTGTGTACGAAGAGTTATCTAGAAAGGCAACTTTAACAAAAACGATTGCAGTAATATTGGTCCTTATAGGGACCTACCTTTTGACTGTAAACACCATCTAGTCAAAATATGACATGATTTTTTCAAAATTCAAGACTTCTAACTGTTTACTTTTCATAGGAAGGTTATCACAATTAAAAATCGTATTTCGTCAATAAATACTACAGAAGAGTAGTATTACATGCATTGCAGCACATGCAACTACAGACAAAGAATGTCAGGAGAAGAGGAAGTTGAGCCAACGCAGACTATCTACGATACGAGAAACTCGATGCTCAGGACCGCAAGGGAGTTGATAGTTTGGTTCGCATCAATCTGGAAGCACCAGTATCCAACTACATGAAGCGTAAGTTAGATTTTTTGGATATAAATGATACAGCTCTTAATGCGTCTAGGCTGATGGCAAGGCATAAAGTTGGAAGCATAATTGTCACGCGAAAAGGTAACCCTGTAGGAATAGTTACGGAGAGAGATATGCTGAGCAAGGTACTTGGTGAAGGTAGAGATCCAAATAGAACAAAGTTGAAGCTTGTCATGTCGTCACCGTTAATCACTATCAATGAAAAGGCAAAGGTGAAAGATGGTTTAACTTTGATGGCAGAGAACAAATGCAGAAGGCTGTGTGTAGTCGATGCAAGAGGACAGCTTGTTGGTCTACTCTCGCAGGAATTTACTATTATAGAAGAGGTGGATGAATTGCTATCAAGGGCATTAAAACCCGCGCAAGCATCAATGAGGTTGCATCCGCGTTACAGAGGCAAGATAGAGGTTTCGATAAAGGTTCCCTTAAGATCATTCTCGGACTTCGCAATATGGTCATCACCAGGTGTAGCCGAACCCGCAAAGGCAATAAAGAGAAAACAGAGTTTAGTTTATGACTATACAAACAAGTGGAATAATGTTGCGATAGTTACTGATGGCAGCAGGGTACTGGGTCTAGGCAATACAGGTCCAAAGGCGGCGTTGCCAGTGATGGAGGGCAAGGCAATAGTCTTCAAGTATCTAGGTGGGATTGATGCCTTTCCTATCTGTATCAAGTCCATTGAGGAGAAAGAGATCATAGAGATAACTAGAGGGATCGAACCCACTTTCGGAGGAATAAATCTAGAGGATATAGAGGCACCAAAATGTTTTCGCGTTTTAAGGGAGCTTAGGAAAACCCTTGAGATACCAGTCTGGCATGATGATCAGCAGGGTACAGCAACAGTAACGTTAGCTGCAATCATAAATGCCCTGAAGGTTGTTGGTAAGAAGAAGGCGCAAGTCAATATAGCACTAATTGGAGCCGGCGCAGTAAACATTGCGCTTGCTGATCTGCTGATTAAGGAAGGATATAGAGCTTCGAATATAATCATGTCAGACAGCAAAGGCATAATCCACGAAGGTAGAAAGGATATTAAGAATAGTCCTGAAAAATTTGAGATTGCAAAAATAACGAATATTCATCATAGGACTGGTGGAAACAGGGAAGCTCTAAAGGATGCTGACATCATGGTTGGTTTCTCAACACCAGGACCCGGCATAGTAAAGAAAGAGTGGATACGATCGATGTCATCAGATCCTATGGTAATAGCATGTGCAAACCCTGTGCCTGAGATATGGCCATGGGAAGCGAAGGAGGCAGGTGCCAAAGTCGTTGCGACAGGAAGGTCTGACTTCGACAATCAGATCGCAAACACACTCGCATTTCCGGGCATTTTCCGAGGTATCTTAGATACTAGAGCAAGAAAGATTACAGATGAAATCTGCATTATAGCTTCCAAGGAGCTTGCAGATATAGCAGAAGAAGATGGCTTGTCAGAAGATTACATTTTGCCGGGGTCGGCGAGAGAGGATGTTATCATAAGGGAGGCAGTGGCCGTTGGTTTAGAGGCACAGAGACAGCGTCTAGCCCGTAGGAAACTTTCCTCAAGGCAGTTACAAACAGAGGCAACGCAGATAATAGACAGAGCTAGAAGTAGTATTGTGCATAACATTGAATCTGGGATTGTTGCGCCTTTTCCTGAGGGTTGAGGGAAATTAATAATCTTATAATTAAGATAGGTTGCGATTATCGACTATGATTTTGAAATTTGTACCTTTTTTGCAGATAAAGTGAGATTGAATTAAAGAAAAAATGTACTTAGTTTTTACGAATGAAGACATTTAATTAAAATCTTTGATAATAAGGGAAACCATATGCTGAATAAAGTAATTTAACCAGTAGGGCGTTAAATTAAATGATTAGGGACAGATTATGGAAAGACTATCGATCTCGCAACGTTCGCTTCAAGACCTTTTACCTGATTCATTAACATCTTCATTTTGTGTTAGTATTCCAAAAAATACCCAAGTATGGGTCGTTACTGGAATGTTAGTCCAGTATTTAGAATCGTTTACCGATTCGGTAGTAATCAGGGATGGTTATGATCCAATAGGCTTAGTTGGAGGAATAGACATCATAGAGAGAGTCTTCAAGAATCCTTCGTCAGATTTTTTTTATAATACAAATGTTGAAGATATAATGGAGAAAAATTTCATTATTATCAGCAAAGAAACTAAACTAAAGGAATTACTTAATTATTGGAAACAAACACGAAGAGCATTTGCGATGATACCAAACGAGTTGCAGGACTATTCAGCAATATCTGCTAGAAAGTTACTTGAAATAGGCCTACGGTGCAAATCGGAGATGACCATTTCTAATTTACCCAAAAAGAAAATTGCTACTTTTAGGAAGGATGATACTGTAAGGGATATCATAAATGCAATGCTTGAAAACAAAACACGAAAATTACTTCTTGAGAATTCATCTCAATTTATTAATGACCGGATCATTATTGAAAAAATTGTTGAGGATTTAAAGTATCTTCATGGCATTGATTATTTTCTGAATATGTATGCACATACTTTCAATCTAGAAGACGCCACAGTGATTTCAGAGAATTTGACGATTCCTGAGATATCTAAAATCTTGTTTGATATGCCTCACCCCTATGTAATTTATGAAGATCAAGTGATAAGTCCGTGGGATATTTGCCTGACTTTACTATCAGATGATCTTACGGAATATAAATAATGATTAAAGTCAACTTTGGTTTATCACATCGTCAAAGCTCCAAATTGAATCCTTCTGACTTTGTGTATAATCTAGAAAGCCATTATCTTGTAATTTTTTAACAACGAATGCGGAATATGCCGGAGCCCCTGTTGCTCCTGGGGAGTTGTAATTTAGAATATGAAAAGAGTTCTTTCCAGTTAATTCCAATATATCAGAAAGAAAGGTTCCTTCTGGAGTAATTATTGGAGTTCTGATTCCAGCTGTTCCACGTTCTGTAAAGTATTCAGGCTTGATGGAGGGAATAAATTGTTGTACTCTATGTACCATTGCAGATTTTGAAACAGAGCTTAAGAACTCCCTTGAAATCAATCTGAAGAAATCTGGATTTGTGATGAGTCTTCTTACATTTCCTCTAAAAATTTCACGAATTTTAGATACAGCATGGGTCAATCCATCAGAATAGCCCTCATAAGTTTCAGGGCTTGCAACGGGAACTGCATTGGGACCAATTTCTGTTTTACCATCTGCCCGCTTAATCCAGTGAGGATCCAAAAAAGGAAATTCCGAAAATCTAGCTACCGAATAGATATTTCTATTAACTAGATCTGCGAACTGTTTTTCTGCAATCCAGTATTCTCCTCGAAAATGAAGATCATCATATTGTTCTGCTAATCCAAATTTTTTAGCAATCTCAAGCGAGTTGCCTCCAGAACAATTTACGACAAATTTTGCAAGAAGAGAAGAATTATCTGAAAAAGTAAGGGTTACTTCTGAATTTTCTTTCACGCTTTCTACTTTATGATCGAGTAAAAACTCTGTTCCGTTTTTTTCCGATTGTTTTTGAAGTTCTTGTGTGAAGATTCCATAGTCTGTTGAAACATCACGGCTGCAATAAAGACCAGAATAACAATTTAAATTTGGTTCCCTTTTTAATAATTCGTTTGAGTCAAGCAATTCAAGTTGCTCATCTGGAATTCCATTTTCTGCTCCCCATTTGAGATATTTTTCAAGGGTTCTGTGCTGTTTCTCTTCAATAGCAACTTCAATTGTTCCGACTGGCATCCAAGGGAGATTGTTTTTCTTTGCTAAAACTTCCCATAAATCGTGAGAAATTAAGGAAGAAATTGCTGACATTTTTCTTTTTTTGGGGTCAAGATAGAAAGGCGAATGCACGACCCCAGTGTTTCTACTACTTGTATGCATTGCAACTGCTTTTTCTTTATCAATTACACAGATTTTGAGATCATAAAGTGTCGATAGCCAATAGGAGATTGTAGTCCCAAGTATTCCAGCACCTATTATTGCCATGTCAAATATTCTTTTCAATTATGAAAATCCTTCTCGATATGGCATATATACTTAAACGTCCTGCTCAAGTTGCCAAGGCTGCCATGTCTGTCAAAGCTATGAAATCCGTAAAAGTTCTGAAGACTGCTAAGGTAACAAAACCTTCCAAGTATCCCGCCTCCTATCATAACCACGTCGTTCATATCGCTCTCCCTTCAGTCATAATAGGAGAATCGATGGG
>JBHICH010000009.1:0-44757 GCA_046759465.1 Nitrososphaerales archaeon | reverse complement strand
CTGGTGATCTCAGCACTGAGACCAGAAGTCGTGGGTTCGAATCCCGCCGGCCCCGCTCCTGATACAAGTCGAGAAAAGTATAAACTCAATTTCTAGTATTGTAGAGTTGCAAACAATAACATGGCTACAAAATTGATCAAGGGAACAATTCGAGTGCTGATTAAGCAAAATCGTAGATACACAATAGTATCTCTTCCAGTTGATTCACTGCCTAGGTCACGAAAACTCAGAGTTCTTGCTAGCGTAAGGAACAAGAAATTTAACACAAAGGCCTATAGTTTTAGTAACTGGTGCATGACTCACATTCCAGTAGAGGTAGCAAAGCAGCTCAATCTGAAAAACAATGATAAAGTAACTATAAAGATAGAAAAAATTCTTGCAAAATAAGTTCTTGAATTTTCACTTGCTCTTCCAAAATATTACCTTCTGAGGATCTATCATTACACATGATTTGCCGATCCCAACACATTTGTATTGGGGATACTTTGTAAGCAGTAATTTATGCACCCTAGCTAGTACTTGGCCTTGCTCTTTTCCAATTATCCTTGCCTTTCCGACGACCATGATAAAGAAAAGTTTGCTCCAGTCCTCCTTGTATTCATCTATAAGCAACGCTACCATTGGATTTTTGACTATATTTCGCACTCTTCTCAATTTCTCTGGCTTCACGCTCTTGCTCTTCTTGTCTAATGGAATGAAGAAGTATCCACGGTCGAAGATGAAGACAACAGGTACCACATGCGGCTGACCATTATCAATGGTGCTCAGTCTAGCTACTCTGGCTTTGCTAATCTTTGAGGTAACCTTAGGTTCGAGCTTGTACACTAGTAATACTTACAAGGCCTAGAGTAAAAAAGATACTACGAAGTCCGTAGTCTTTTGAAGATCGAACTATACTGTAGTAAGATATTATAGCTTCTTGCGCACAAGCTCTTCGCATGATAAGAGCTGCAAGGTTTCACAAAGCTGGTCAACCGCTCAATTTGGAAGATCTGCCAAAACCAAATGTTAAAGAAAATGATGTTTTACTAAAAGTCAAAGCTGCTGGCATGTGCCACAGCGATGTGCATGTCATTGATGGCATAATTTTGGCAACGCCTCCGGTAACCCTTGGACATGAAATTGCCGGCGAAGTTGAAGAAGTTGGTTCCAGTGTAACACAATTCAAAAAAGGTGACAGGACACTCGTACACTTTTTGAGTCCATGTGCTAGATGCAAGTATTGCTTGGAAGGCAAAGGAATGTTATGTGAAAACTTGTTCAACAGACCTGGTTATGGGTTCTCTGCAGACGGTGGTTATGCGGAATACTGCAAGGTAGATGCTGACAGGCTCATTCCATTATCAAATGATATTCCATTTGATTTTGCTGCAACACTAGGCTGTGCTGGAATAACTGCTTACCACGCTGTGAAGAGTGTAGGAAAGGTTGCTCCTGCAGATAATGTTGCAATTTATGGTGCTGGTGGGGTTGGCTTGTATGCATTGCAAATAGCAAAGCTTAGCGGTGCTAGTGTTATTGCCATAGGGCGAAACCAGGAAAAGTTAAAGATGGCTGAGAGTATGGGTGCAGATCATGTTCTGAATGCCTCAACAAGCAAGGTTAAGGATGAGGTAAGGAAGGCTACAAATGGCAAGGGTGCTGATGTGGTGATCGATTTTGTCGTTAGCGATGAATCGGTTAAGAACTCCTCAAGCTTCTTGGCTAACGGAGGGAAGATAGTTTTGGTCGGTGTTTCGAGCAGACCAATATCGGTAAATCCTCAAATATTCGTGCTGAAGGAGTTCTCGATTGCTGGTTCACTGGTAGGAACAAAAGATGAACTAGCAGATCTTGTTGAATTGGCAAGAACAAAGAAGTTACAATCAGTAGTGACCAAAAAGTTTGCACTTGATGATATCAACAATGCGTTAGAGTCGCTTAGAAGGGGAGAGATCTTGGGAAGAGGCTATGTTTCTGTATAATCAAATTACTTCTTATATCTTGATTTATATTTGACAATTGATTATTTTATTCGGGGAAATGGATCAGTGTTATTATTGTGGTCTCGAGACCGATATGCCATATGAATGCAATTACTGCAAAGACAAGTTCTGCTCTGAGCATCGATTGCCAGAAAACCATCGATGTGTTAAACTGCATTTAATAAGAGCAAAGAAGTTTGGAGAGCGCAAGGTTATAAGGGGCGAAGGTACTGGTAGAAAAGATAATATTTTCAAAAAGCTTGGAAGAAAATTCAAGAAATAATTCTGTCTAGATCATTTATATAGTTTATATGTTATTGTATGCTTGGCTAAGATGTCTACAGACGATGACGAGCTAGGCTATATCTGGATGAAGGTGAAGTTTACTCAGAAATATCTCAAAGCCAATCCAAGCAAAACTGCTGAAGATGCCGAACAAGAATTTTTGGAGTGGATCGATGGTCTCGGCATGGACAGCAGGATAGAAAGGAACAACAGGTTGATGCGTGCGAAGCGTTATTGATTATCTAATGGTCGGATTCTCTTTTACCCTTCTTGCGTATGCAAATAGTATTGGCCCAAGTATCAAAAGCATGATTGCGATTCCAGTTGCATCTATTACAACAAGGTATGCTATCGCGAATGCAACGGCAGATATACCCTGTATGATGTACTTTCTGTAAGGTAATATCTTCGCAAACCTTGCCCCTAACTCGATAAAGAAGAAGGCAGCTGCGGGGTATAGAGCGAGAAAGAGGTGCGTTGTTATGTCTATCCCTAGATGGCCCACAGGCTAGCATCAGTCAAGGGGGATATCTTCGTTACTGGTCCTCCGTCCATGGCAGTTCGATTGCAACACCCCGCTCTATCAGCGTCTTGGCATTCTCAAAGGGTAATACTGCAACATCTTCCTGCTGATAGGGGCCATATCTGGAGTTATCAACGCCAGTCATTGCTTCTAGTGCTTTGAGGAACCTGACAAGCACCTGCATTGTTTTAGCTTTAAGTGCAATCAGTTCCAGAGCCTTTGTTCTCCCGTTTACAGTTGCAGACAAAACCTGCTCGGACCTTAATCGCCTATCCTTTTCTGCTGCAACAATGTAACGCT
Source organism: Nitrososphaerales archaeon (assembly GCA_046759465.1). GTDB lineage: Archaea > Thermoproteota > Nitrososphaeria > Nitrososphaerales > UBA213 > JBHICH01. The sequence continues at coordinate 41,685 of JBHICH010000009.1, read as the reverse complement.
CTTCTTCTGTAAGGTTTGTGTAATCGATACTCTTTGAACTTCTGATCTTGTTTAGTCTTGCATCTAGCAATACAGTTGCAATATCAGTTATCAGTTGAGTTAAAGAGTCCTTGATCCTAGCTTCTATTCCATCGTAGCCCTGACCCTTCATGTTGCCAAGCATATCTGCAATATCGCGATATGTGTTTGGCTGTATGTACTGTACGGAATCATTCTCGATCTCCGTAACAAGCATCCCGTACAACTTTTTAATTTCAAGCAATTCTGACATATAGCAACCGTGATTAGTCAAGTGCTTTGTGTATTATTTAAAGACTGTTTTGCGATGCCAAGCAAGTGCTTTAGGCAATAATTAAATAGCAAGTGCTTCGGGATTAGAATATGCCCTACAAGTTGGTTGGAGGTTCGCCAAGTCCAATCAAGTACACCATTGCTGATGTTCTTAGGGCTATTAAGGAGCAAGGAGTAAAGTTCGTAGATCTGCAGTTCACTGGTTTACTGGGAAGGTTCCACCATACCACAATCTCGGCAGCTACCTTCAATGAGAGCACTATCGAGGATGGTGTACCAAAGCTGGATGGCTCGTCGATAAAGGGATTCACGGAGATCCACGAGTCTGATATGATCCTGAAGCCTGATCCAAACACCTACGTAATGATCCCGTGGGTTGAGAAGGATAAGACAGCTCGCTTGATATGCGATGTTTATTGGGGTTTTGGAGGAGGAAGGCTGTCACGAGACCCTAGGGCAATTGCGCAGAAGGCGGAGAAGTTTCTCAAGGAGGAAGGTTTCAATATTGCATATTGGGGTGCAGAGGTAGAGTTCTTTGTCTTTGACAAGGTAAGTTGGGATGTAATGAACCCAGCAAAGGGACAGAGCTATTCGATCGAGTCTAAGGAGGTGCCATGGACCAGTGATGGTTCTGGATATCCATTAAGGATGAAGGAGGGTTACGTTCCCTCTGAGCCAGCAGATACATTGATGCATTATAGGAATGAGTGTGCTGAAGTTTTAGGTAGCTTTGGTGTTTTATGCGAGGCCCATCACCATGAGGTCGCAACTGGAGGTCAGTGTGAACTCGACTTGCGCTATGACACATTAACGAATATGGGAGATGGAACTATGACCTACAAGTATGTAGTAAAAAACGTTGCAAAGAAGTATGGTATGGTCGCAACCATGATGCCAAAACCCATTGCGATGGACAACGGTTCTGGCATGCATGTCAATGTTAGTTTGTGGAACGATAAGAACGAGTTTTACGACCAGAATGATAGGCATGCTGAGCTAAGTCAACTGGGAAGGTACTTTGGAGGGGGCATAATGGAGCATGCAAATTCTTTGTCCGCAATTGTTGCACCAACAACTAATTCTTACAGAAGACTGGTTCCCGGTTATGAAGCACCTGTTTATATTGCATGGAGCAAACGCAACAGATCTGCGATCGTTAGGATACCAACTTACTTCAAGGGCGAAAAGGCAGCAAAGAGTAAGAGGATAGAGTTTAGGGCACCGGATCCGTCCTGCAATCCCTATCTATGCTTTGCAGCTGTGCTTGCTGCCGGTCTGGATGGAGTAAGGAAGAAGCGTGACATCGGCGATCCAATTGATGAAGATATCTATAAGATGACTCCTGAAAGGAGGAAGCAGCTGGGAATAAAGCAGCTACCATCAAGTCTGAAAGAGGCTCTTGACCATCTCGAGAGTGATAAGGCTTACCTCAAGTCGATATTCAATGAGGATGCGATACAGACGATTATTGAGCTAGAAAGGAAGGAGAGCATGGATCTTTCAATAAGGCCACATCCACACGAATTCCACCTGTACTTCGATATCTAGCTACTTCCCTGAAAGTTCCTTTATGGCCTGATCTGCAAGAGTATTCTTTTTGGGACTGATGACAACGAAGTAGTTTTTATCTGCTCGCTCAACAGCAGTTACCTTTTTGTACTTTTGTGTTGAAATATCGAACTCGACTAGGCCTGGTTCGATCGTATTTTTTGTGTAAACCATAAGTATTTGATCGCCAGAAAGCGGTGCAACAGGAAGTAGTGCAAAGGTGTAGCCCTTATAAACACTAACAGTTAGAAGCTGCTTCATCAATGGTGCAACTGTAACCAGATGTGCAAGAATCTCTTCCACTGTTGCAAATTCTTCATATTCAAATTTCATACATTGAATTTGATCAGCCGCGATATAAGGCTTACATCAATCAAGGCGTTTAATTATATGATACCCAAATTCAGTCTTTACAGCTTCTGATATCTGGTCCTTCTGCAGTGCAAATGCGGCTTTCTCGAACTCCTTTACCATCATTCCCCTGCCAAAATAGCCAAGGTCGCCGCCACGCTTTCTACTCGCATCCAGTGATAGTTCTTGAGCAAGTTTTACAAAGCTCTCTCCCTTCTTGATTTTGTCAAGAATTTCCTGAGCTTGAGTGAACTTTGCAACAAGGATGTGTGCACATCTGATCTTGTCTGCCATAAAATCTAGAGTGAGAAGCAGATTATATCTTTTGAGGTTGAATGTCCCCTACCAATATTGTAGCAGCTTTATGTGGATCCATCCTCGATCTACGTTAATATATTTTTAAAGCGAACATATTGAGCATAGAATATGGGCAAGGTTTATGTCGTTGGTGTAGGTCCTGGTTCTCCAGAGTATATTACTGAAAGGGCAAGGCAGATCATTGCAAGCTCTGATATTGTGATAGGTTACAAGCACAGTCTAGACGCTATCAGAAATATCTTGGATGAGAAGGATGTCCGTCAGATAACGCTGAAGACACAGGAGCAGGTGTACAATGATGTTGCAGAAAATTTGAGCGATAAAACATGCTCAATAACATTTACTGGTGATCCGAACTTTTCAGAGTCTGAAATAGTTAACAGACTGATAGAGATATTTGGCGATGTTGAGATAGTGCCAGGAATAAGCTCGATACAAGTGGCAGCTTCGAAGTCAAAGGTGCCCATTGATAAAAGTGCTCTGATAACGTTTCACATTACTGGAAGCATAGAAAGAGAGAAGGAAGTCCTGCTAAAAGCTGTTAAAGAGGGCAGGAATGTTATCATCCTTCCCAGGCCCTGGGATTTTATGCCAGTGCATATTGCTATGTTCTTGGAGGAGAATGGCATAGATCCAAGCAAGTTGAATGTTGACATTTATGAGTTCGTTACGTTGAGCAACGAGAGAGTAACCAAGGGCAGTTTGAATGACGTAGCAGATAGTGAGTATAGCGACCTCTCCGTTATGGTAATCCGTCCTTAGACAGGTCCAGATATCAAATTACAGAAATAATTTAATAATTACGCAATACCAGGAGGTTCGCCGCGGTCCATGACGTGCTCTAGGTAGGACATCTGCTCCTCCATGAACTGCTTCCTCCTGTCCTCCTCATCAAGATCCGTCATGTTAAATGCCTTGATTCCAAGCATATTTAGAAGAACCTTAAGTATACTCTGCGCAGCCTTTGGCTGTATTATGTTGGGATTATCTATTTCGCCTAAAATACACATTGCGTCTACCCCGCGCTCTTTAGCTATGCCAAGGATCAATCCATTGAATCCAGTTATCTGGCCCTCGTCATCAAGCATTATTATCCCGTGCTTCTTCACATCATCTAGCAACTGCTGATTGTTGACGGCGCCTAATACTTTAGACTCCACAGCGCTTGGCGGTCTCAGGGCTGCTCCTATAGAATACAGGCACTTCACGTTCATGCGCTCGGCCATCCTTATAACCTCATAGCAGATCTCATACAACCTTCTTGGATCTGTTGGGTTGAACTCCCCGCTGAATATGAGCAGGTTCTCATTATCCAGATAATGAAATTTGTAGCTTGATTGTTTGTAATCAATAATACCGTTCTTGTACGAAACGAAGGGAGGCCAATAGGAGTATATTTCAGCAAAGAGCTTTGCATTCAACTTCTTTATAATGTAGCTTATCCCTATGCCAGCCACATTGCCCATGTCGGGGAGTGCAGCCAACATGTTAGGCGAATCTAGTCTTGGGTAATCATGGATCTTGACTCCTAGCACTACAGTGCAGATCGATAAAACTGGAATAAAAACCATAGCTATACATTTTCTGTAATTTCGATCTCTGGTGGGAGAGCCTCTATCAAATAAAATTCAATGAATGCACCAGCAAAGAGCACAGCTGCAACTATGCCTATAAGAATTATTGTTGGGATAATCAGTGGTTTGATGCTCTTTTTGCGTATTATTGCATTTATCAGCAGCGCGCTCTGCGACATTGCAACACCGTATGAAAAAACTTCCATCAGGCCAAATGGTGTTGCCAAGATAACCAATGGGGGTACATTTGCTATTTGTGGTGTAGTCTGTGCAAGTGCTTTGAAGACCACACCTGTTGAGTATGCGGAGAACAGTCCAACGAATACACCAAATGCTGGTATGAACATCGCGGCAGCTATCCTGAAGTTGTTCAGAAAGATGCCTATCGCATCTATCCCCCTGACCTGCTCGCCAAAACTCTCCTTGATCTCCCTAGCCTCTTCATCGCTCAATGTCGCCGCAGCACCAAGCGAATAGACGGCAGCGAAAACCGCTGCGGCAATTGCAACAAACGAGAGTCTACGCTTTTTACTCACGAAGCATATAAAATGCGCTTTCTATTTCTGTCTTTTTAAAAAAGGTTCGCCATCATCGAGTCTTGCTTGAATATTTCCTTCACAACTGACGGCTGAACCGCAAGTGAGATCTTCTTGGTTCTCCCATACCTGCCATGGCTTATCACTGGTGCAGAGATCAGACCCAACATATCCAATTCGCTTATTATCATTCCAACCCTTCTTTGCGTTAATGATTCAAATCCAAGTTTCTTGCATATGGCCTGATATCTGTCGAACACATCTCCAGTCGAACCTTTTTCTGATAGCATAACACTATAGACCACCAATTTTTCATGCATTGCCAACGAACGCAACGCTTCACCAGCCTTGTCCTGCTCGATCTTCGTTTCAGCAGTCCTAACATGCTTCTCCTCAACAAAAGCGGCTCCTTCACGTTCTGCGACTTCGCCAGCAACCCTTAATAGGTCAACGGCCCTGCGTGCGTCACCATGCTCTGAACCAGCTTTAGCTGCACATAGGTTGATTGCAGCATCGCTTACTACACCCTGATGGAATCCATCCTTTGCTCTCTCTCTGAGAATAGCTTTTAGTTCTTGTACAGTGTAAGGCGGAAATACTATTTCTTCTTCGCTTAAGCTGCTCAATACCCTAGGGTCCAGAAACTCCTTGAAGTTCAAGTCATTTGATATGCCTATGAGACCGATAGAGCCTTGCTTCAAGCGCTCATTTGCTCGTGTCATTTCATAGAGTATATCTCCATACTCTCTTGCCAAATGATCAATTTCGTCAAGAACGAATACTGTGTCTAGTCTCAGCTGCTCTACATGCATTGTTATCTTTTTGAAGACAACGCTAGAAGCAAGACCTGTAGCTGGTACCTGCAAAGCCAGGTTTTCCGCTATCTCTACAAGGACAGTATACTCTGTTCCAGCGTTATGTGTATTTGTGTATGCCAATCTAACGTTAACATTAGTCTTCCTCGCATTGTCGTGCAGGTGCTTTATCACATACTTTGCAACTACAGTCTTTCCGGTGCCCGGCTTTCCATACAGGAGCAGGTTCGATGCTCTAGATCCCTTCAATAATGGAGACAGAGATTCAGCCACGGCCTTGATCTGATCCTCTCTAAAGAGCAACTTTTCAGGAATGTAATCAGCCCTCAGAACATTCCTGTCGGTGATAAGGGCCTTTCCAGAAACTGCCCTCTCAAATACCTTCTTTAATACATCATCAGAGCTCAACTAACGCCCACACACCTTACTTTCTTATGCAAACTATTAACATTGATCATGATCAATTTTGATACTCTTTACTCTATTACTTTTTAATGAGTCAAGTCAATTATTATTATTATTTATACTAATTATATCAATAGATTATGTCTGTGCTCGTATCGTTAATGATAACTAGTCCAAAGGATCAGGTGGTGTGCCGGTGCATATGTGTACAGTTGTTTTTAACAGCGTGTTAACTACGTGTTAGGGTACCGCTCAAATGCCAAGAAAAGGACCCCTTCGTTTCCATTGGACCGTTAAGTTGCTGTTAACGTTGTTAATGGCCAACTAGCTAGGCACCAACATTTCCACTGGAACCATATTAGGCGACAAAAGAGTAGCTATATTTCCGCTGCATTGTGAATATGTTAACGAAACAGGGTTCATCTCATGCAGCTTAACAAATCCGATCGATCAAGTTAACGAAATGATGATTAACATGCTTATCTGTTAACCTGTTATTGATCTAATCCTAACTTGGCGAAGAAGAAGATTAGGATACAACTTGACGATGGTGAGGGCGGAAAGTATTCGCTCTCCGTAGAGGGTAATGTAACCCGCGAGAAGATTGTCAAGGTATTCGAACTCATGGAACTTCTCGATATGGAGAAGGTCTCAGAGGAAGCCAATCTAAACTCTGTAGGCTCAAAGATCTGGAGTCTAGTTGAGAACAAGTTCTCCTTCGGTCACTTCACCTCATCTGAGCTTCTCGAGGCATATGAGGACGATTTCAACGAGCCTGTAAAGCTGAGTGTAATCTCGACCTATTTGGCTCGGTTTGCAGATAGGGGCATGCTAATTCGAAACCGAAACAGAAAGGAATGGCTCTACAGAAAGATTATGCTTAAGCATTAGAGTTAATACTTGCTACTTGAGGCGAAAGGATAGTCTTGCCTGCATCGGTTATTGTGTAGGTGTAGGGCTTCGAGGTCATATCTCGTGAAACGTAGCCCATCTCGAACAGTTTCTTCATAAGCCTAGCTGTATGCTCCCTTGATCTTCCAATTATCCGTTCTATCTGCCTAGAAGTCTTTGCTCCCTCAAACAACATTTTAAGAACATAGTCTGCCATCCCGACGCCCTCCTGTTCCTGGCTCTTCCTTAACGTCCGTGGCATGTGACCTGTGTCACTGGCTTCCTGTGATACCGGTGGCATCACATCACTGATGCTGTTTCTAATCTGCAAAGTGTCGAGCCTAATCTTTAGATCTACAAGCATGTCCTCGTACTCCCTTAACCTCCTGGTATACTCCGCAACGAGATGAGGCATAGAAGCATTGCCAGGTGATTTGAGCCTATTAAAGACGAAGATACTTGCCAGGCCTAATATGAACACCAGAGTGATTATGAGCACACTTTCTGTATCTAGTAACATCACGATACCAGCTACATCTGTGATATATCATTACATATGACAAAGTTCGTTGATAATTTACTAGCTTTGGTTCTCAAACCGTACTCATTCTTCTGATAAGTTCGTCCATTACACGAATCACATCACGAGCCGTTTGCTCATCTATATCACTTGTCTGCGTCACAGCAACCTGTTTGGATAACCTTGCAAGGACTTCCTTAGCCTGCTCGTCCAACAGACCAATCAGTTCAAGGAGCAGAAGACTATACATTAGACCAATTATCTTATTCCTGCTCTGCCTTAACAGTCTGTAGTATGCACCTCTGCTTCCGCGTTGAGCACCGCGCTCGCCTCTTAGTCTTTTAGAAATTACATCGAATTGTCGCGACGTAAGTAAGGATCTTTCAATAATGAACTTTAAAATTTCATTGTTTTTTATTTCACCTATTGCCATGAAGCTATACAAATATGGTATAGCTATTCCGGATAATAAAGATAATATCTTGCATGACAAACCATTGTTTGCAATGGGCCCTGTAGAGAGGAGGCTCGCTAACGAGGCCAAGCATCATACATTATGCTTTACTCTGCTCGACTCGGAATCACTTTCTATCAGCAAAGCTGCCGATATGGCAAAAAGGGCGGAGAATGCTGGAGCTTCTGCAATACTTATTGGCGGCTCATCTACTGTTGATCAGATCGAACTAAACAATGTTGTGGCAGCAATCCAAAACGTTGTTGACATCCCAGTGATATTGTTTCCAGGCAATGTGACTGGTATATCACCAAAGGCTGACGCAATACTCTTCAGCTCGTTGCTCAATTCAGAGAATCCATACTTTATCACGCAAGCACAAGCATTGGGTGCATTGGCTGTGAGGAAGCATAACATAGAAGCAATACCAATGGCATATATTATTGTTGGAGAAGGAAGTTCCGTTTGGTTCATCGGGAGGGCAAAAGGAATACCATATGACAAGCCAAACCTTGCGGTTATGTACTCTTTGGCTGCACAATACATGGGGATGAGATCCCTCTACTTGGAGGCCGGCTCGGGGGCGTCATCTCATGTGCAACCGAAGATGGTTAGTGCTGTAAGGGAGAACTTCAACGGTCTATTGATAGTGGGAGGAGGCATACGGGATGCAAAGACAGCTAAACAGATTGCAAAAGCAGGCGCCGATGTGATCGTTGTTGGTACAATGTTCGAGAAGGGATCGGACAAAGCACTAAAGGAAATTATCAAGGGCATAAAATCTGTAAAGAAGTAAAGACTCGCAAGTGTGCAACTTTTACATGCAACTTTTGAAATGCTAGATTGGACAATACATATTAACCTGCTCTGCTGCTCAGAAAGGTTAGAATGCGCTGTGTAATATGCGGCTTTTCGTTTGCCTTTGAGAAGGGGAGGGGCATAAGTTACAGAAACAAGCCGATCTGCGATGAATGTTTGTTGAGCTTAATGATGGTCTGCCTGGATAAGTATAAGGAAGGGGTAAAGCGGTATCTAAAACAAGAGGTAAAGCTCGAGCATTACACAGAGTAGTTTTTGGCCAATTGAATGTAGTCATATGCCCCTATGCTGTTATCAAACGCATAGTGCACCTTCTGAAAGTCATTTCTAAAGTCAGCAACATCATGGTTCACCTTGCTAGGTTCTTCTCTTCCTATCACGACCCTCTTGATAAATAACGCTATCTCTCTCATATCACTTTCCTTCATTCCCAGCCTTGTTATCTCAGAAGTTCCAAGCCTAATGCCTCCAGGGTGTGTGTAGTGCCTTCCAGCTTTGATATCACCTGGCAATAGTTGCCGATTCACTATTACACCGCCCTTCTCTAACTCTTTCTCAATGGTACCACCATCCCCATACCTGGTAACATCAACAACAACCTGATGAGATTGTGTAAAACCATGCTTTTCCGCCAAAAGATCAAATCCAATCTCGTGCAGTGACTGTGCAAGAGCCTTTGCATTCGTTATCACCTGCGAGGCATACTCTTTACCAAACTGTAGCATTTCTGATAAAGCTATAGCCTTGCCAGCTACATGATGCAGGTGATGGTTGCTTGTATTCCCAGGAAAAGTTGCGCTCTTTATCTTTTCTGAAAAACCTTGAAAAGATAATACTATTCCTCCCTGTGGACCGAATAATGTCTTATGAGTACTTAGGGTCATAGCATCAGCGCCTTCTCTTAATGGATCCTGAAATTGTTTCCCAGCGATCAGTCCAGCAACATGTGCTCCGTCGTAACAAACAAAGATTTTGTAATTATGAAGGAACTCCGACAATTCCTTAACAGGATTTGGAAACAGGAATAAACTTCCACCGAAGATTGCTAGCTTAGGTAACCTATTCTCTTTGCTCAATGTCTCTATCTTCTTCTTAGTTTGGTCAACATCTATGTTCATTTCTTCTTTATCGAATGGATAGTGCTCAATAGTCAAGCCCCTAACCAAACCTGCGGTACCACTATGCTCCCTTTTTCCGTGCGAAATATGTCCTCCAGTTGGAATAGATAAGGCAAGCATGATATCATTTGGTTGTGTAAATGCGGCGTATATTGCCAGATTTGCGCATACTCCAGAAACTGGTCTAACATCGGCAAACTCTGCATCAAAGAGCTTCTTTGCAAGATCGATGCATATCAATTCAACTTGATCAATGTAGATACAACCGGCGTAGACTCTCTCGCCTGGCCAGCCTTCCGCATATCTGTTGCCAAAATCGCTAATTATCGCTTCCCTAACAGCTGGGCTAGGTACGTTCTCGCTTGCAATCAAAGGTATTGTGCGCTTGAACCAGTCGTGATGCTCTCTCATGAGGGTGAAGACTCTGTTGTAATAATCCTGGGGGCTACTCATATCTCATCTCAAGATACGCCTCAATTTAAAATATCTGTTGAAGCTAGAGAGTAGAATTATAGCTAGTAAGTTTAAAATATCCCAAAGCAGGCGTGTATATATCAAACGGATTTTATAGGTGAAAAGGATGGCAGTTCAAGCAACAACAAGTGGAGGAATGCCCGTGCTGATACTCAGGGAAGGTACTAGCCAGAGTAGAGGCAAGGAAGCCCAAAGAAACAACATAACAGCAACAAAGTTGATTGCAGAAATTGTAAAGTCATCGCTTGGTCCAAGAGGAATGGATAAGATGCTTGTAGATACATTGGGCGATGTTACCATTACTAATGATGGTGCAACAATTCTGAAGGAAATCGATGTTCAACATCCAGCTGCAAAGATGATGGTAGAGATTTCAAAAGCAACTGACAATGAAGTTGGAGATGGAACAACATCAGCAGTAGTATTAGCAGGAGCACTGATTGAAAAGGCTGAAGAACTGATAAACAAAGATGTGCATCCAACTATTATTGTAGATGGATACAGAAAGGGTTCTGTTAAGGCAATCGAGATCATGAACAAGATAGCAGAAAAGATTGATGCAAATGACAGAACATGGTTGCTCAAGATAGCAAAGACATCAATGCAAACTAAACTGGTATCAAAGGAGGCTCAGGAACTTACAAATACTGTTGTTGATGCAGTATTGCAGGTTGCTGAAGAAGTTGATGGTAAATTTAGAGTTGACATAGATGACGTGAAGGTGGAAAAGAAGGCCGGAGGCTCTATGAGGGACAGCAAACTTATCAAGGGCATTGTCCTTGACAAGGAAGTTGTTAATAGTGGAATGCCAAGACGTGTTGAGAAGGCCAAGATCGCGTTATTGAATTCACCACTTGAGATTGAGAAGACCGAATTCGATGCCAAGGTGAACATCTCAAGTCCGGAGCAGATGCAGCTCTTCCTTGACGAAGAGAACAGGATGCTGAAGGCAATGGTAGACAAGATTACGGAGACTGGTGCGAATGTTGCAATATGCCAGAAGGGCATTGATGACATTGCTCAGCACTACTTAGCGAAGGCAAACATACTTACCGTAAGGAGAGTTAAAGAAAGCGATTTGGTCAAGCTTGCCAAGGCAACCCAAGCTAGAGTTGTCACAAACATTGAAGATCTAACTAAAGAAGATCTGGGTGCTGCCGATCTTGTAGAAGAGAGAAAGGTAGAGACTGACAAGTGGGTCTTCGTTGAAGGCTGCAAGCATCCGAAGGCAGTTACAATACTTGTTAGGGGTGGCTCCCAAAGAGTTGTCGACGAGGCAGACCGCTCGATCCATGATGCTTTGATGGTAACAAAGGATGTGCTGGAAAAACCAGCTGTAGTTGCTGGCGGGGGCTCACCAGAGCAATATGCGGCATCAAGGCTGATGGAGTGGGCCAACGAATTGTCTGGCAGGGAACAGCTAGCAATTCAAAAGTTTGCAGAAGCATTAGAGACAATCCCATTAACACTGGCAGAGAACGCTGGCATGGACCCGATCGATACACTGACTGAATTAAGAGCGCGGCAGAGCAAGGGAGAGAAGTGGACTGGAGTTGATGCAAGGAATAGTAAGATAACAAACATGCACAAGAGCGATATTGTTGAACCATTAGCAGTCAAGGAGCAGATAATCAAATCATCAACCGAAGCAGCAAGCATGATCTTGAGAATCGATGATGTCATAGCATCCTCAAAATCAAAGGAACCAGCCGGACCTCCAGGTGGAGGAATGGGTGGCATGGGCGGAATGGGCGGAATGGGCGAGATGTAATCAAACTCCCCCCTTTTCTTTTAGTTCTAACTTAATCACGTCTTTAACCCAAGAACCAGTTTCCTTGAGTTTCAACAATCTTTTCAGATATTCTTCCCAAGAAAGTTTTCCATACGCATAGCACCAGGCACCATACTTTTTCTTCAGAGTTTTGTAAGCTTGATCATGGTAAACGCAAAAACCATTGGTCAGTTTTGTCTCTCTGCTGCAAGCCTTGCACTTCGCCATGCAAGAAATTTTAGTCGTGCCCCTTTATATAGAAAAATCAAACCGAAAGATATACAATTTACACAGGCGTAACCGAAGTATGGAAAAGGTGGCTATTGTTGACAGATGAGCAATCTAAGGCAAAAGAGGAGCATGATCAAGCTTTAAAGAAGATGTTCGATTCTTGGACAGAAACGCTTAACTGGATCCAAAATAGAACTCCAGGCATACCAGCTATTGGTCCAGCTGCTGGTCTAGCAAGAAACACTGTTACGATAAATGCTGAACTTGCCCAGGCGATGCAAACTCTTGCAGAGTTCAACAAGTATCTAGCGCAATATTATACCAAGATCAGCACAACTTGGATGGAGGCAACAAAGAAGGTAATGGCAGAATCACCGGCAGACATTTCAGAAGAGAAGGCTAGAGAGCGTCTCAGGAATATTTGGATAGAAACATTTGAGCAAGAATTCACAACACTTTTCGACTCGAAAGATTTCGCCGAAATATTTGGGCAGATGCTTAAGAGCGAAGTTAACTTTAACAAGCATGTGCGCAATCTCGTGGAGATCCTTTCTACGGACATCGGCGTGCCAAGTAGAAGTGAAATGGACAGCGTCTATAAGGAAATAGAGATGATAAAGAATAAGCTGAAGGAGATATATGATAGCCTCAGAGATCTAAAGGAAACCAAGGATGACGCCACGAAAGGATCTAGATGATATCTTGAGCTTCAGTAATTATACAAATATCTTTTTAACAATAATGGAGCAGATGCAAAGGGCTGCAAAAGGTTTGACGCTGGCATATGAATGCGCCAAAACTCTAGGCGATCTCGAAGTGGGAGCCACACCAGCAGATCTTGTTTATCAAGGAAGAAAGTTAAGACTTTTGCACTACAAGCATATGGTTGAAAAAAGGCATCCTGTACCGTTGCTCGTTGTTTACGCGCTGATAAACAGATACTATGTTCTAGATCTCCAGCCTGACAAAAGCTGGGTTCGTAACCTGCTCAAGCAGGGTTTTGACATATACCTGATAGACTGGGGGTACGCCGAGCCGGTTGACAGATACCTGTCATTCGATGATTACGTAAACAGGTACATCGATATGTTTGTCGATATAGTAAGGGATGCCTCTGGTCAGGAACGCATCTCGTTGCATGGGTACTGCATGGGCGGAACAATGTCTGTAATGTATGCTGCGCTGCATGGTGAAAAGGTCAAGAACCTGTATCTAACAGCACCAGTAATAGATGTCGAAAAAGATAATACGGTTTTGGGGAATTTATCAAAGCATATAGATGCTGATCTCTTAATCGATAACTTTGGGAACATTCCTCCAGAGTTCCTGTATCTTTGCTTTACAATACTTAAACCCTTCAAGCAGGGTGTTAACAAATACATAGAGTTTGCGAAGCATTCGGGTGACAAGGATTTTGTTGAAAACTTCATGCGTATAGAAAAATGGTTGTATGACACACCTGCAATTGCTGGTGAAACTTTCAGGCAGTGGATCAAGGATATTTACCAGAGGAATCTACTAGTCAAAAATCAGATGAAGATTGGGGGGAAATTAGTTGATCTGCGCAAGATCGACATACCATTGCTCAATGTCGTTGCAGAAGATGATCATTTGGTATCCCCAGAGTGTAGCGTACCATTAAACTACCATGTGTCAAGCGAAGATAAAGTATTGAAGGTCTATCCAACAGGTCATATAGGGCTGCTTGCAAGCGCATATTCACAGAACCACATTCTGCCCGAGATCGGCGCTTGGTTAAAGGAAAGATCCTACAATCATGCTGAGAGATAGTCCATTATTGTATATTACTTGAGGAATTGATCAAAGTGACAATCCTCAAATAAGAACTATAGCGATGGTTTTATTACACATTATCTATATCAGCTTGGGGCTGGGTGATGTCTTCGCCAGATGAGCAGAAGGTAGCCTATGGTAAGGACAGCTATAATGCAGATGAAAGTATACCATCTTCAGCCGATTATAATCCTCTTGCTTCACCATTCCCATGGTGGTACGAATTTTACAAAAGAATAAAGCTGGTTCCATGGTGGATAAATTACAATTTTGGAATTGCAAGGGAAGCTGTACTCAAAGATAAGATAGTTGATCTTTCTTGCGTCATGGGACTGCAAGATAAATGGGTAAAGAGAATTCTTAGACACGCAGTCTCGGAGTTTACAAAGAAGGGTTTGGGGCCCGACTACTATGGTTATCACAATATCGATCATGAGTTGGAAGCCACTTATTTTACACTGCTAGCCGCCAAAGGACAAATTAAAGATAGCGTATTTAGCACCGAAGATCTCCATTACATGTTCGTAGCTGCTCTCTTTCACGATTTTGATCCCATGAAACAATTTGATAAACCCCATGAAGATTCTGTTGAATGGTTCATAAGGAATGATAAACGGATACAGAACTTCATCAAGGAAGCAAAACTAAACATAAACATTGTTATTGCGATGATACATAGAACTGCATATCCTTTTACAGGGGAGAACCAGCAGCATGCTAGAAAAAGAATGGCAGAACTCTTTACTCTTGCGAAGATCCAAGACCATGACGAAAAAACTAGGCGACATTATGAGGAGCTGGGATGGTTTCTGTCTGTTGCAGAAAGAATAGCTGGATATGCGCTAGGTGACTTTGCGAGATCAATGGAACTTGCAAGACGTAACGCACATGCGTTGGGATGGCATTCCTCCGTAATCAACACCGAATCTGTGAAATATTTTAGCGCGTTGAAGGAAGAAAGAGAAATGGTCGATCGTGTATTAGGGGGTGTCCCAGACGAGTATAGAAAGAGGTTCTGGGACAATGTTGCAGGTTTTAACAATCAATGGCAGATGGAAGTGCTGATCAAGACTTCAATCAGAAGAAAGGAGGTTACGCTGATGCCAGTAGTAGAAAAGATATTCAGTGAACCAGATGCGCGTTTAAAGGAGGCGATCCTTAGACTGTACAGAGAGTTGCCTCCTCCTATACGTGTTGAGGAAGAAAGATTCCATAAATCGTTGAGAAGCGTTGATACACTCCTAGTTACATTGAGGGTTAATAGCAACGATGGTATGATTGTAGGATATGCGAAGGGTGGACCTTTAGAACGCTACAAGTTGAGACGGGGTACAGACGATATGAAGATAGAGGAGAGAAACACTATTTATCTTGAAGCGATGAGCATTGCACCAGGATACTGGGGAGGAACTGGAGGCCATCTTTTACGTCGGCAGTTCCTGAACGAAGCGAAGAATAGAGGATACGAGTTTGTGACCGCATATGCGCACCGTAACGTAATCAAGCATAGAATTGGCAGAGGAGAGAAGATCGAGATTGTTCAGAAGTATGATCCAGATAAATTTGATTATTACAGGCAGAGTCTTGAAGAGCTGCCTGTTACCGACTTCTTGGCATCTCCAATAATTGCTGCAAGCTCAGAGAGTTTATACGAAGCGCAAGCTGTCTAAGAAAATTAAATTTAGTGGATACTATTGCATATCACCTGACTTGAGGATTTGAGATATTGATTGGGCGAAATCTACAGCGCTATTACCACTAACCGTGGGTTGCAATGTTACTAATACAGTACTAACGGGGAGATAAAATGTCAGTTGTTTTAATTTTTCTCTTTCGACATAAGCAAAACGAGTTTTGCCATACAATTTGTCAAACATTTCGTACATCTCTCTGCGAATAGAAATTTGATTCAGCCATCTTTTCAGGTGAATTTCGTCGTCAAGTGATTCGAGACCATCTCTCATACCGCCTGCTACTAGCTTACCAGATTTGTCGACAACGCCAACGAATCTTATGTCCTTATTGACATTGAATATTTTGCTGCAGACTTCCGTGTAATCCACACATAATGTATTTGTTAACAATTTTAAAAATCTTCACCGAAAAACGCTATTTAAAACAAAAAGATGTAGGGTTTGCCACCTACTGTCTAGATGGCGTTACGAAGGACTGCCATGTCTTTATCAGGTTTAGGTTTATCTTTGCAAACGTGTCTACGCTTTCATTAAATGTCTTTACATTATGCCTTGCAGCATCAATGCTTGCGATTACTGCCTTGTTGTTTATTACTGCTGCCTTTAGGAATACATCTGCAACTTCGCTCGCATTTCTTGCCAACGCAGCTGGAAGCTTTCCTGGGCCCCATGTCGAATTAGCGAACTCCTTCTGTACTGATATAGATGCTTCAGTAACTCTCTTGAATGCTTCGGTGTATTCTTGCTGTAGGTTTGTTACTGCTTGTGTATATACCGGTTGCAACTTTGCAACTTCATCTATTACGTTCAGGCATCTTTCCTGATAAATATCGAATGCGTCCTTATCTTGTCTCTTCTCACTCAATCTTTCCACCTCCTCCACTTTATTGGATTTTGAGGAATCATGTTTAACCACTCCTGCCCTTGGCCCCTTTTTCCAAGGGAACTATGATTACCTGAACAAGATCCCCATCTGCTATGCCAAGTGCCTCCCTTTCGGCTTCCGGAATAGATATACGCCCATTGCTCTGAACGGTTGCCTTGAAAACTGCATTGAAATTTGTTAGTGTCTGCAACAAACCCAAAAATCCTTGCATAGCATCAAACTGCATTGAAGCCATACGCTTTACAAATTCTGCTTGGGCTTCGGTGCCTTTCTTCAGCGTCTTCTTGAACATGTATTCAGGAGTTTGCTTCTCGTTCTCGTTGCTAGTCATGGTCTTGATTCCCTTATATTACCATTAGATGGTGCAATATATAACTCTTTGGTTTTTAGTGGTATAGAATCCCATACAAATCCATGAAGAGCTTAGGAAAGACCACCTTATTTCTTCGATTTTCTCAGGAATTCGAGAACTGTATCGCTGAATGCTTCAGGCTTTTCGAAGTAAGGTGTGTGCCCGCTACCCTTTATTATTGCCAGCTGCGAACCCTTTATTTTGCTCTGGAAGTTACCGGCATACCGAACTGGAATCATGCCATCCTTCTCACCCCACAGTATCAGTGTTGGCGCTTCTATCCACTTCAACCTACCAGAAAGGTTTGGCGCTGCCTTGCTCCCCATTATCGCCGACATGAATGTGTACTTTGCATTTGGCAGTTGCATTCTGTTCACAAAGTCCTTGGCATAGACTATGTCTACAGCATTTGGATTTCCAGCCATCTGCTCAAAAGCCTTTTTTGCATTATCAAAAGTAGGATACATGGCAGCAGCAATATAGTGGTTCAATACAGGAGTAGATTCCTTCATTATGCCAGCAGGGGTAACAAGCACAAGTTTCTCTATCCTGTTCTTACTTGTGATCGCAAGTTCAGCCGCTATATGACCACCAAGCGATGATCCGATCAGGTTTAGATGCTCCATACCCAAAGCACTGACAAAACCCATGACAAAATCCAAGAAGAAGGATATGGTATAGTTAACTTCTGGCTTGTCGCTATAGCCAAAGCCGATGATATCAGGTGCTACCACATGAAAATACTTTGCAAAAATAGGCACTACTCTGCCCCATCGCTCTGCAGATGCGCCAAGGCCGTGTAAAAACAGAACATGGTTTGATTTTGAGAATCCATCCTCCAAGAATCTTACGCGGTAACCGTTTACCTCGACGAAATCCTGCTTCATCCGACTATTGCAAAGGTGCATCACTCAAACAGATAATTAACTCTTTTTAAAAAAGAGTGCTTGGCTTCTAGCGAAATGAATCTTAGGGTCAACTTTCATAATACTCACCCTGCAGCAAAAGTTATTTAATGAGCCAATTAAATTAGCGTTGTGATAATTAACATAGGTAGAATAGTTCCTGTCGTAAGCATAATTTATCTGATATTCATGTTTGCTTTTGCCTCAGGCGCTATACACGCACTGATAGAGGGAGGCAGATCTGGTCAGCAATCGCTCATAATTCCAGACAGATCAACGCAAACCTTAACAGAGTCGGTTTTGAGCACAATGGTCTTCTTCTTCGGTCTAGTAGGGCTATACTTTATTCACAGATCTAGTAGACCTCAAGCAGTGAAAACCCAAAAGATGCTTTTTGTTGCCGGTTTCTCGATAATTGCAGTGGCCTTGTTGTCGGGCTTCGCGCTCGTCGACTTCAAGCTTTAAGCGGCAGGTACTGTTTTGCGATAACAAGTTTTTTTAATGGCTGTTCTTTAAGCAAATTAATAAATAAACTGCCTTTCACCAACTCTGCACTCAATATCACACTGCTTTTAGCTTCAATCAACCTCTTGCTTGACGGTGCGAGAATCCACGCACTTGTCTTTTTGTATCTTATCATGCTTGTTACGAGCAGTTTGCAGCCCAACCTTTCAGTATGGTTGAGCAGGAGCGAAACATACGAACTGAGCAGACGGTTCAAAGAGCCAATTTTAATCCCGTCATACAAATGGTAGAAACTATTGAGCGAATCTACCACAACAAGCTTAACGTCAGGGTTTAGCAGCGAGCATACATCCGAAAGCATCCGCTCGAATTCATTCTCACTTGGGAGGAAGATCTCCAGCTGTCGAGAATCAGCATTGAAGATACCATTTCTTACATAGGACGTGAATAAAGTATCGAGGTCCAGATACACAACCATGCCCTTTCGAAAGAATCCCGATACTACGCTGCAAGTAAAACAGATCTTTGAAAATGGTTCATTGTATAGTAAAGAGTTTAGGCCTTCATCATCAAGCAGTAAGGGCAGGTCAGAGCAATCTATCTGCAAAATATCCGACCGCGATAATGCTTTCTTAATATCATGCCTACTCTTAAATTGCACGAGAATGATTAGTTTTGAGGTGATATAAGAATGGATATCGACCTCAACATACTCAAGGAAGATTTTCCAATAGTCAAGAAAGTTGCTTACATGAATAATGCTTCAAACGCTCCAGTACCCTTCTATAGCATAAAAGCAATCACAGACTTTCTTGTTGAATGTTCTGTTAATGGTCCTGACTCGCCAAGTACATTGAATGATATAGAGCAGAGAGCGCAGGAAGCAAGGGCAGACATTGCTAAACTGATAAACTGCAGACCCGATGAGGTAGTTTTAACGCAGAGTACGACTGAGGGATTGAACTACGTTGCAAATGGGTTACCATTCAAAAAAGGAGACAGCATAATCATAAGGGATGGTAACCATGAGCACCTATCAAACTATCTTCCATGGATCCGATTGAAGGAAAGAGGTGTCAGGGTCAAGAAGTTGAAGATCGATGAAAATGGATTGTTTGACCTAAACGAGCTTGAAGAAATGACAGATGCAAAAACAAAACTCATTGCAATAAGCCACGCACTGTTTAACACTGGTTCGATATTACCTGTAGAAAGGGTTGCGAAAATTGCAGCAAAGAAGAAGGTAATGTTATGCCTGGATGCCGCCCAAACAGTGGGCTGTTTGAATGTTGATGTCAAGAAGATCGGTTGCGATTTCATGGCATTTACTGGTTCCAAGTGGCTATGCGGCCCGATGGGCACTGGAGTATTTTACTGCAGCAAGAAGGCTTCTGAGAAGCTCGAGCCATTGCAGACGGGAGGCGAATCCGCATTTGTGCTAGACAAGGAGAAGGTAGCGCATAGGGATATGCCACAAAGGATGCAGGCAGGGTTCAGGAACTGGGCTGGTGTAGTAGGTCTAGCAGCTTCTGTTCGCTACATAACGAGGCTTGGATTGGACAATATTCGAGAGAAAAATATGAAGCTTGCAAACTTGCTGAGACAAGAGCTAGCTAAACTGCGTACGTTAAACATTTACGGCCCTGCCTATCAAAATATGCGAACTAGCATAGTATCTTTCAATTTAGGCAAGTTTGAAGCAGGTATTGTTGTGAAAAAGTTGGAGGAAAAAGGAATAATATTTGCCAAGAGAGATATTTCAGGAAAAAAGATTATTCGGGCCTCGCCGCACTTCTTCAATCAGGTTGCCGAAATACAGAAGGCTGTAGATTTGATTAAAAACCTACAATGATTTTGGCGTTCCCTGCCCCTCAATAACTATCATTGTTAAGGTCGATCTTACCTTGTCTATTCTCCTTACCTTCCACGTTATCGATTCCCTTAACTTGTCCATAGAATCTGCCTGTACTTTTACTATAATATCGTAGACACCATAAACACCGCTAACCTCCTTCACATCTGGCAGCTTCTTGATCTCTCTGATTATCTCCTCTTCCGAGCCCAGATCGCAATTTATCAGCACATATGCGGTTGGCATTAATTTAGCATTATTAAGTTAGTATTTAACTGCTTCTCTTGTAAACTTGATAAATGTCCACACTATCAATGATCACATGAGGATCATCGATTTAACACAAACTATAAGGCATGACATGCACACCTTTGAAGCACATCCGAAACCCATCACCATTCCATGGACCAAGACGGATATTCACGGATATGAGTCTGAACTGATATTCATGAGCTCCCACACAGGAACGCATATGGACGCTCCTTACCATTTTGTTCCCAAGGGAAAGAAGATAGATGAGATTCCAGTAAACAGCTTTGTAGCAGCCGCCCTTCTGCTGAAGATAAAGAAGAGGGCCAAAGAATACATTACAAAAAGTGATGTTGTGAGTTTTGAAAAGAAAGCTGCAATTGCAAAAGGTAACGCTGCGGTCTTTTCTACTGGATGGGAAGAGCATGCAAGTAGAGCAGATTATTTGAGCAACAATCCAGGCCTTTCTCGAGATGCTGCGGAGTATCTAGTTTCAAAAAAGGTAAATATTGTTGGGATTGACTCAGCAAATATAGACCATCCTGATAGCAATTTTACAGTGCACAAAGCACTTCTTCCAAAAGGAATTTTGATCGTAGAAAATCTCTGCAATTTGAAGGAATTAACACAAACTAGATTTAAGTTAATAGTTTTACCACTAAAGATAATGGGCGCTACTGGCTCTCCGGTTAGAGCCATTGCGATTACTGAAGAATGATCGTGCTAAAATTCAGGACACTTTTATCTTCGCTGCATGTTCGTACAATTAAACAACATAAAGGAACCTGTTTTCAAAGGCAGAATTGCTCAACTTACCTGTGATCGGAATCGGATAGCCACATGAACTGCAGCAGTTATTCTCATCAAGATCCCACTTCGTGATATTGAAACCGAGCCTACCAACTACGATGTTATTACACTCTGGGCAGTACGTATGCTCCCACTTATGACCTGGCACATTTCCAATGTAAACATACTTCAGACCAACTTCTTTAGCAACTTCGTAGTGCTTCTCAAGCGTCTCAACAGGCGTCCATGGGAAGTTCATCATCTTGTAATCTGGATGGAACCTCAAGAAGTGTATCGATGTGTCCGGGCCCAACTCATCATAAACAAACCTTGAAAGTTTCCTAGCAGCTTCGAGATCATCACCAACCTGTGGCACGATCAGGTCTGTAATTTCGACATGGATGTTGGTCTTGTCCCTTATCTCCTTCAATGTATCGAAGATTGGCTGCGGATCCGGCACACCTATGTATCTTCTAGTAAACTTTGGCTCTGCGCTTCCCTTGAAGTCAACAGTGATACAGTCCAAAAATTCTTCCATCATACCAACTGTTTCTGGAGTATCGTAACCATTTGACACAAATATGTTAATTATACCATTCTTCCTTGCTATTACACCACAATCCCTAGCGAACTCGATGAATATCGATGGTTGGTTGTATGTGTAAGCTATGCCCTCGCATCCATAGCTCACTGTTTGATTAACAACATCCTCTGGAGTCATATCAACACCCTCGATCTTTCTTCTCTGGCTGATGTCATAGTTTTGGCAGTATTGGCACAACCAGTTGCAGCCAGTAGTTGCGATCGAAAATATCTTGGTTCCAGGCATGTAGTGTGTCACTGGCTTCTTTTCAATAGGGTCGATGTGACCAGCAATTACCTTGCCATAAACGAAAAGCTGCAACTTGCCATCAACATTGCCTCTTATGCCACATAGACCGATCTTGCCTTCTGGAATTGTACAGTATCTTGCACAGGCAGTACACTTGACCCTATCTCCCACTTTGGTGTATAAAATGGCCTCCCTACCAATAACTTCCTGCATTCAATCTTAACAGCGTCTCATTGGAATATAAGTTTTAGTCACACTTATCTTTACAACTGTATGAAGCCATTTTATATTCGCAGCAAATAACCTACTTCATGCTTGTTGCAGTTGGCACATCGAACAGGATCAAGGTCGAAGCTACTAAAGAAGCATTCGAGCACTTTTACAAGACTGTGAGAGTTGTTAATGTAAGTTTGAACAACCTCGCTGCACAACCAATTACCCTCCATGGAACCATTAATGGTGCAGTAACAAGAGCAAAAACTGCACTAAATAAGTTCAAGGATGCAGAAATGGGAGTTGGAATCGAAGCCGGTCTGATGGAGATCCCTGGCGCAAATACCTACCTGAACGTGCAGTTTGCTGCGGTTATTGATCATCACGACAAATTAACAATCGGTTCTAGTCCAGGCTTTCAATTATCTGATGAAGTAGCTAAACTGGTACTCATAGAAAGAATCGAAGTTGACAAAGCTGTAGAATTTTTGTATAACATTAAGGATATAGGAGAGAAGAGAGGCATGATCGATCTAATGACTAAAGGTGCAATGAATAGAAAGGAACTTATAATAAACGCATTGATAATGGCAATTGCACCGAGGATAAGTGAAAGGCGATGAGCGCCCCCGGAAATTTGTGGAGAAAGATTCACGGTGCAATTTCGAAGAAGCCAACTAACTTTTCGTGGATAATAGATGGGTTACTTGCTGGTAGCGGAATGCCAACATCAAAAGAAGAAATGAACTGGATTAAAGCCAGTGGCATAAAGGCAGTCCTTACCTTGATTGAAGATTCACTGCCAAAGAGTTGGCTGAAGGATGTCGAGTACTTGCATTTTCCGATACTAAATCATGAAGCACCAGATCTTGGGGATATGGGCAGCGCAGTGAACTTCATAGACGAACATGTAAGGAACAATAAGCCAGTAATGGTTCACTGCGCTGCTGGCAGGGGAAGAACTGGAACGATACTGGCAGCTTACTTGATAAAGTTCAAAGGCCTGGATACTAAAAGTGCAGTTGAAAAGATAAGGAGTATGAGACCCGGTTCGATAGAAAATGGTTGGCAAGAAATTGCCTTACACTTGTTTGAAAAATATCTGAAGGCTCGCATTTAGTTTATGCTGGCACTGACTCTGTAACCAATTTGCCGTTTTCCACTCTGACAAAAAGATACCTGTTGTCTTTGAATATCAACGTCAATTCATTTTCCTTCTCTTCGACTTCCATCAGTTCCTGACCACGAATGCCATCATATTTTCCCATAGTAATGTAAAAATCGAATTAGAATATATCTTTGACTCTCAATCGCAAGTAATTTCGATTTCATTTGATTTGGCGGCAACTTCGGCTGGTTCGCTAAAAAGATGTCTTCCCCATGATGCAATTACATGTGCAATCAACTTATGCTTGCCCTTCCCAATACTTGAACCTACCAATTCAATTGGGTGCCTAACGTCGAAGATCATCGATTTTGCGTGCTCGATGCTGTCAGGCAGGTTTGGTCTGTCATACATCACAACCATTACCCAGATCTTTTTGTTTGGCGGTGGAGGTGGCAGTTTCGGATTTCTGCTCCAGTAAAACGATGCCTTTCTAACAAACCTTATTGGCTGAACAATATCGCGCTTCTTCACAGAACCGGTTAGCACCTTGATCACATACTTGATCCTAAAATTGTTGTCATGCTTATCGTACGCATCTGTCCATGCCTGCTGGTTGAATGCCTCTCGAATTTGACCATCAACCCTGAAGTGCACTTCAAGAGTCACTGGCTCATTCAGCTTGACTCTGCTGGAAGATTGCACCAACATTATGTTGCTTATGTAGCTATTAGTCTCTGGCATCTCTTCATGGTTAGTGATTCAAATGTAAATATATCCTTACTCTTAACACACAATTTATATCTCTATTAGTATTCTTGTTTGGTGCTAGGAAATGGATGCAACACTGGTCGATTTTAAGACCAATGAAGTGTATATCAATGTAAAGGAGGAGGACATTGCCATAATGTATATCATCCAGTATGAACTCCTAGCAAACAAGAAGGTCGACTTTGCTGGAGTTACACTCAAGCACCCTTTGACGAAAGATTATGAACTGAGACTTGTAACACAGAGTGGCAATCCCCTAGACGCGTTGATGGAATCAACAAAATCTGCGCGTGAATATATAGGGAGCATAACGCAGCTCGTTAAAGCAAAGGTCAAGGTTTGATAAATGCATTTTTGTCCAAAATGTGGTACGCGGTTAAAGAGAAAACAGGAAGAGAAGAAGCCTAAACTGACCTGCCTTAAATGTGGATATGCGATTGCGTTGCAAACTGCACGATCTAAAGCTGAAATTAAAAGCAGCAGAAAGAAGCGTGCTCGAGCTGAAAAAGGATCAATCAAGGTCGTTGGAGAAGAAGAGGATATAAAGCCACTCCCAACCACAAGGGTCGAGTGTCCAAAGTGTGGACACGATACTGCTTTCTGGTGGATGTTGCAAACACGGGGAGGAGATGAACCTACCACACAATTTTATCGATGTACCAGTTGTAATCATACTTGGCGTCATTATGCCTAACAAAGTAAAAGTTTAAGTGCATTTTATAATATTCCATATCAATTTGGTGCTAGTTGCTAAAACCAAGGGTCCAGACGAGTGGAAGGCTGTAACCTCTGCAATATCAACACTTGTTGAGGAGGCTACGTTTGAAGCTACAAGCGAAAGTATATCATTTAGGGGCATGGACCCGAGCCATGTTGCACTGATAGATATCCTCTGGCCAAACTCGGCATTTGAGAAGTTCGATTGTGACAGTGATATCAAGTTTGGTGTTCGAGTTGACGAATTTTCCAAACTGATCAAAAGGGCGGAGAAGAATGACAGTATTGAGATCACCATAACTGAAGAAAACATGCTTTTAGTGAAGATATCAAATGGCTACAAGAAGCAGTACAAGATGCGTTTGATAGAGAGTACAGCAGGTTCAACACCTTTACCAAAAATAAGCTTCAATGCAAAGATTGCATTAACTGTAACTGCGTTTGACAAGATACTTAGCGATATACAGGTTGTTTCTGATTACATATCAATCGAGGCAAGTGCTGGCAAAGCAATCTTCGCTGGTAGGGGTGACTCTGGCGAAGCTACTATCACTTTGGAGTCTGGCAGTGAGGGTATCGAAGATTTGAATGTAAAGGACGAGAGCAAGGCAACCTACAGTCTCGAATATCTCAGCAGCATCGCCAAAGCAGTAGGAGCAAGTGCCGGAAGTGTGATCTGCGAATACTCAAGCAAGATGCCCTTGAGGTTAGAGTTCAAGGTTTCAAATGTTGGCAGAATACACTTCTTTCTTGCACCCAGAGTCGAAGGCTAGCAGATAATCAAGGAGATAAGGAAGCTACTAGATGTAAAGGATAAGAATTTATGATCAGCCCGTTAGGATTGTTCTGAATTGAAACTAGTAATGAAGTTTGGAGGCACGTCAGTTGCTAATGCAGATAGGGTGAAGCATGTTGCTAATATCATAAAATCGTATTCGAAGGAGAACAGCGTAGTAGCCGTTGCATCTGCAGTTAAAGGTATGACTGACGATTTGTTACAGATCACTGAAAGTGTGAAGAAGGGCAACAAAGCAGAGATTGAAAACTTCATCGACAAGGTTGGAAAAACACACATGGACATCGCAAAAGATGCTGTATCAAAAAAGCGAATTAATGATGAATTAAGAAATACGGTAAGCAGTTTGATCAAAGAATTGGAGGAAGTGCTCAGCGGAATGGTTTTGCTCGGCGAAGTTACACCTAAACCCCTAGACTACTTGCTATCCTTTGGCGAAAGGTTAGCGGCACCAATACTCTACTACGCATTGAAGGATATCGGTGTCAATGCAGAATATCTTACTGGCAAGGATGCTGGTATAGTAACAGAGTCCAACTATGGCGAAGCAAAGCCTTTGATGGATACGACCAAACTTAAGATTGTCCATAATCTTGAACCACTGCTGAAAGGTGGCATTGTGCCAGTGGTGACCGGTTTCATTGCATCGGATCAGAATGGAAATATAACTACTTTAGGACGGGGAGGCTCAGACTACACTGCAACTATAATTGCTTCTTGCATCAAGGCAGACGAGGTCTGGTTATGGACAGATGTTGATGGACTGATGACCGCAGATCCGAGGATGGTAGAGGGTGCCAATGTGTTGAAGCAAGTCTCATACGCTGAAGCGATGGAGATGGCCCTCTTTGGAGCAAAGTACATGCACCCAAGGGCACTGGAACCAATCGTTGACAATGGAATACCGCTCAGAATCAGAAACACATTCCAGCCAGAAAAGAATGGTACTTTAATAGTCAAGAACCCAAAAGCTGAATTGTATCAAATAGTCAAGGCTGTTAGTATGATTAGAAACGCAGCGCTGATAGATGTTAGAGGAGGCAGCATGGTCGGCGCTCCAGGAACAGCAGCAAAGATATTCGATGTTTTGGGCAAGAACAAGGTGAACATAATGATGATTTCTCAAAGTCCATCAGAGTCGAGCATATCAATGATACTTCGCAAAAGCGATCTTGATAAAGCTGTAAACTCTTTGGAGCTTAACTTGCTTGGAAAGGTGATAAAGACAATAAATGTTACACATAATGTTGCAATAATAGCTGCAGTTGGCTCTGGTATGCGAGGAATCAAGGGTGTTGCGTCGAGGATCTTTGGCGCGGTTGCAAAGCAAGGAGTAAATGTGATAATGATCGCTCAAGGCTCTTCTGAACTAAATTTAGCATTTGTAGTGAACGACAAGGACTGCGAGGAAGCTGTGCGTGCTATTCACGACGAGTTTGAACTCAGCAAGATAAGCTAGTTCAAAATAAAATAACTGTTCCCCGAAGTGGCTTCCTTCAAAACGGCATGTCAGGAAAAAGACGCTATAGGAAAGAAATAAAGGTATGTATTCTATCATGTAACAAGGTCAAAATGGCCAAGGGCAAGTTGTATGTTGTCGGCATTGGGCCTGGTTATGAAGAGCATATGACCTTTAGAGCCAAGCAATGCATCGGGGAGAGTGATATTATCGTTGGTTACGAGACCTACATTGCGTTGATAGAACATCTAATCAAGGACAAGGAAGTTCATTCGTACACAATGACAGAAGAGGTTCAAAGGGCAAATACAGCAATCGAATTTGCAGAGAAGGGCAGAACAGTTTCATTAGTTTCAAGCGGAGATTCAGGCATTTACGGAATGGCAGGTCTGATCTACGAGGTGCTAGCAGAAAAAGGTTGGAAGAAAGATGAGGGCATATATGTTGAGATAGTGCCAGGAGTTTCGGCGCTTAATGCATGTGCAGCATTGATCGGTTCGCCATTGATGACAGACTTTGCAGTTGTGAGCATGAGCGACCTCTTAATGCCATGGGATATTATAGTACAGAGAGTTGATGCAGCAGCTAAAGGCGATTTTATTATAGTGATCTACAACCCGCAGAGCAAGAAAAGAGTTCATCAATTGCAAGATACTAGAGATATACTGCTCAAGTACAGAGAACCGAGTACGCCAGTTGCAATAGTCAAAGCTGCATACAGGGATGTGCAGAAAATAGTGATGACAGATCTGGAACATTTGCTCGAGCATACAGACAGTTTGGGAATGTTGAGCACCATAATCGTTGGAAATTCTTCGACATTCATGCACGATGGACTGATGATAAACCCAAGAGGCTACAAGTCAAAGTACAGCCTGGCGAAGGAAGCACCAGAAGCAGAGGTAAAATAAACTTTCTTTAATTTGTTGGTCTAGATCAAAAGCTAAAGAGTCTACAACCATTCGCAACAAGAGTAATGATGAAGATTTAATGATCACATCATGCATTTGCCAATGATTCTAACAAAGATTCTTGACCTGTGAAATGCATTCTAACTGGTTCAATTATCTTGTGCAAATATTTGCCTACAGATTGCTTTAAATCCTGAGGGTGCAACTTTTTGCCAACAAATGCTTCTTCTAACTCGCTATATTTTCCAAAGTTTACACTTCCTCCATACTTCTGCGACCTTTCAACTGTAAACTCCTTATGCTCATGAAATATTATATTTCTCGCAATCTCGAGCACAGGATTCTTATCGGCGACTCCCTCGGGGCACCAAGCTTTGCTAATCTTCTTTCCTATCGTTTCCTCATCATCATGAACGAATACACTTGTCCATGGTTTGGATTTACTCATCTTACTCGATATCCTTGTATCCATACTGTTGTCCTCATCCAGACCGAGATTGACTGGCTCAGCTAAACCTGGAAGCAGGTGATGGTGTACAGCAACTGGAACTTTCCACTTCAACTTTGGAAATACTTCCCTAACAAGCATGTGTACCTTCCTCTGGTCTATACCAGCATGCACGATATCGAGATCAAGAGCCCATATGTCGGTTGCCTGCAGTGATGGATAGATCAGTTGAGCAAAATCCAACGTGTCCTTTTCACTCCTTCCCATTATTGTTAGCGCACGGATACTTCTAGCAAGTGTTATCTGCTTGCTGAACTTGATCAGGTTTGCCCAATAATCACTTGTTTTACTGTATAGATCGGAACCCAAAACAACATTTACACCTGGGCAGAATAACTTGAAGGCATCCTCGTAGTAACCTGCTGCCTTCTCGATTAGATTCCAATCGGCTCCCAACTTGTCATTTATGTATGTGTGCCAATCGGCAAGGAATACCGTGCATTTAATACCAGCCTTGATGAGGTCATTGATCTTGTAACCTGTTAAGATCAAACTTCCTAGGTGTAGTAGGCCAGAAATCTCTAAACCTATGTAGTGTTTCGGACTTGCATTTGTGTTGAACAAGTTAATCAATTCATCTTTTGTAATAACTTCTTCAGTAGGTTCTTTTAG
Source organism: Nitrososphaerales archaeon (assembly GCA_046759465.1). Classification (GTDB taxonomy): domain Archaea; phylum Thermoproteota; class Nitrososphaeria; order Nitrososphaerales; family UBA213; genus JBHICH01. The sequence goes on along the minus strand of JBHICH010000009.1, from coordinate 12,659 downwards.
CACAAGATCAACCTTGCTGGCTACATCCATACCCATGACTTGGAATGTTGGGCTATAAATAAGTCTGTAAAAAATAAAGAGGTTGTGTAACAAAACCCTTTACTGCTTCTTGCTCACTACCTTCTTCTATTTGCAGTAGACCTAGTATCGAATCTATCTTTCCCTGATCCCATTACCGCACACAAATTAACAAACCTGATTTATTTCGCCTGTTCCGTCAATAACCTGCTATCAATTCTAGACATAAGGTAGAATGCATGAGAACTGATGATAAACGCAGCTAGAAACATCTTGGTTGCAAACACCAAGCTCCAAGGCGTTGTTGGATTCGGATACGGAATATTGAGCACATCTAGCCTTATTATTCCGCCGATCGCATCTGCGGTCATCAACGCATCCCAAACAACAAAGTTGTAGATCAGTTCATAAGATGTCACGACTCCAATTGTAATTGCGATCAATTTTATTATCGACCTTGTTGCCTTCGACATATTTTCTGTCCTCTTTCTACCGATCTTTGTTACACAGTACCAGCCAAGCACCGAGGATATCATAAGGTATGTAACTAGTTTGGGAGAACCATTGACAGGAAATTCCGTATTGACTAAAACTTCACCAATTACAACCCTCGCAGTTGCTAAATACTCTCTAAGACTTTCTACCAACGCATATGCGGTGATTATTATCATTATAGCTACACAGAAAAAGAAGATTAATTTGTAGACTAGGACGCTCGTCTGCTCGTCCTTCTCTACGCTCTTTGGGCGCATTCTTTTATGTTATTGTTATGCTACGATATAAAAATTTCCAAAAACCTACCCAAGAAGAGTGACTAATTTAGCGAATTCCAACACTTATTCTTCTTATAATATTTTAAAACTTGCTCAAAATTTCTCTTTTGCAGATACAGATTTATCTATCTCGGACATCAAGGCTTCTCATGAGCGTGTATTACACGATAAAGATTAATTCAGATGTCTTGCAATCTCATCCTAGTATAAACCTCTTCTGTGCAATGACGGATGTCAATGTCAGGAATGATTACGCTCTCGACCCGTTTCTGAACGAGCTATCAAAAAAACTAACAGTTAGCAAGGAAATGCTCAAGGATCATCCAGTAGTTAGAGCCCTTCGCGACTTTTATTGGAGAATGGGAATAGATCCAACGAAGGTAAGACCATCTAGTGAGGCACTTGCAAGGCGCTTCTTAGCAAGCAAAGGTATACGAAAAATAAACAGCATCGTCGATGCAGGTAATATCGCATCCATAGAAACGCTGGTTCCAATTGGGATCTACGATGCAGGCAAGATCATTGATGATGTTGTATTAAGACTTGCCAATCAAGGTGAAGAGTTCATCGATATATCAAATGAAAAGTACCTACTGCAAAATACAGAGATCGTGCTATCAGACAGCAAAGGCGTGATGCACATATTTCCACATCGCGACTCTTTTAGAACGAGGGTTACTGACCAGACGGGAAGGGTCTTGATAGTTGGCTGCGGTGTCCCCGGAATGGAGCAGCAGTTAACGAAACTTGCAGTTGACAGAACCATTGAACTGATAAACACGATTGGTGCATAAAATGAAAAAGATCCCAATAGGTAAACCATTCTTCAGCAAGGAGGAGATCAATGAAGTCAGGAAGGTCTTAGAGGAGGGTAATTTAACAAGCGCTACCTTCGAAGGTGGAAAGCGGGTTAGAGAATTAGAATCGTTGCTAAGCAGCTTTGTTGGAACCAAATACGCCCTCGCACTTAACTCAGGAACTTCGGCACTTCATGCTGCCTTGCTCGCTCTTGGAATTGGAAGAGATGACGATGTTCTGGTGCCTTCCTTTACGTTTCTCGCCACTGCAAACGCTGTAGTTGCTACTGGTGCTAATCCTGTCTTCGTCGACATCAAAAAGACTGATTATACAATTGATCCAGACGATCTGGAGAAGAAGGTTACCAGCAAAGCAAGAGCTATCATTCCAGTGCATCTATACGGTCATGTTGCAGATATGGAGAGAATAAGCGAGGTTGCCAAAAGACACTCGCTACATGTTATCGATGATGCAGCTCAATCACTGGGCTCAACCTATAACGGAAAGCAGACAGGATCCTTTGGATTGATGGGATGTTTTAGTTTCTACGCAAGCAAAGTGCTTACCTCTGGAGAGGGTGGTGCAATAGCAACCAACAGCAAGGAACTTGCCGATAAGATCAGAATGATTAGAAACCATGGAATGCTGGAGGGATATGACACAAGGATCTTTGGGTTGAACTTAAGAATGACAGAGATTTGTGCTGCGATAGCAAATGTTCAGATGCGCAAGTTAAAGAAGATGCTACAGATAAGAAGGAAGAATGCAAAGATGCTCACTAAACTATTGCACGGACTTAAATTAGAGCTACCAAAAGAGAGCAACGGTGCTAAATACAACTGGTACCTTTACACAGTTGCATTAGAGAGTAGGGATGCTGTTATGAACAAGTTGAATTCGTTAGGAATAGGTGCTACGGCATATTATACAACACCTGTTCACAAGACACCGTTCTATGAAGGCAGTTCTGTATTTCTTCCCAACACTGAATGGGCCTCTGCACACGTTTTATCTCTACCAGTTCATCCTCTAGTTGATGCAGGACATGTGAAGTATATCGCAGATAGCCTCAAGAAGGTTTTGTAGTCTATAGTTTACAAACCATACGTAAAGCTTTTAATATCGCTAGTGACAAGGACACGTATGCGACTATTATTCTACACAGGAAAAGGCGGAACAGGAAAGACTGTAAACTCATGCGCAACTGCAGTGAACTGCGCTAAGCATGGACATGAGACGCTTATAATATCTGCTGACCCAGCCCATACGCTTAGTGACGCTTTCGCCCAAAACATTGGAGATGAGGTCACACATGTTCAGGATCACCTAGATGCTTTACAAATAGACCCTGTAAATGAAATGAGCAAGCAGTATGAGCAACTACTATCGTACATGGCATCACTCTTTTCGTCAAGGGGATTAGATGAAACCCTCGCCTACGAAATTGCCATGCTTCCTGGTATGACACAGTTATTTTCAATGCTAAAGATTGAAGAGATCAATCAAAAGGAAACTTATGATGTTGTTTTGCTTGATATGATGGCCTCTGGCGAGGCTTTGCGCTATCTGTACTTTCCAAAACTTATCGGAAGCCTGAACAAGCGACTGATGAACTTGACAGGATTGTTCAGCGGCATAGCTAGGATATTCGAACCCATTGCGAAAATACCGGCACCTTCTACTGCTATATTAAGGATAGAGTTTGATCTGGTAGAAAGATTAGAACGATTAGCAGCTATAATAAAAGATCGCCAAACCACAAGCATAAGATTGGTTGCAAACCCTGATTCATTCAGCATAGAGAATGCGAAACGAGCACTGATGTCTGCAAACCTATATGGAATAAACGTTGACATTGCGATAATAAACAAGATAATGCCCAAAGTGGAAGATGCATACTTTGAGAAGTGGGCTGACTTGCAGGAGAGCAAGGTCAAGGAAGCAGAGGCGAACTTTTATCCGTTGCCTGTAAAGAAGCTACAGCTGTTTGAAACAGAATTGAAGGGTCTGGAGATGCTGGAGAGAACTGCCGAAGAGCTCTTCGGTTCAGAAGATCCAGCAAAGGTGTTCTACCGAGGAGAGCCGTTTGACTTTGAATCTCAAGACGATTCGTTCAATATGAAGGTTAAAGTGCCATTTACTGAAAAGGACGATTTTGACATTGAGCGCTTTGGAGATCAATTAACGATAAAGGTAAAGAATGATGTCGGAAACCTAGTCAACATAGTGCCACTGCCAGCTGCTACCATGGGGATGAAGCTATCGAAGGCAAGGTTGCAGGGCGACGAACTTAACATACTATTCGAGAAAGCTGCCTAGTTACTCAACCTTTACCTTTTGTTTTGTAGTCTTCATCTCAGACTCCATCAATTCTATGTATCTTTCAATACCGGCATCTAAAGATTTAGTCATTATCTGCGCCATTCTTGCGAAAGCCAGTCCAAGTGAAAGGCCCGAGTCAAAGGCGATTCTGGACAGCAAAAAGGGTAGCTCTACTAATTGCGTTTCTTTCTTTTCACTCATTTCAACACTACTGCTCTGAAGTTGCTGATAAATATTACTTAATCTCATTTATCGTGGTAAGCGCGATGGTAAAGTTTACTGGAAAGGAGGTTAATTTCATAAACAAGTACGAAGTTTGCAGGATGGCAACTGCGAGCAAAAACAAGCCACACGTTGTTCCAATATGCTATATGTTTTTAGATGAACAGTTTTACCTTGCAACAGATTACGGCACAAAAAAGTATGATAACTTGGTAAAGAACAAGAGCGTTTCATTAGTAATAGATGTTTACCAGCCGAATAAAGCGATGATGGTTGAAGGAGAAGTTGAGATAATTGAGCGAGGAGATGAGTTCAAAAAAGTTTACAACAAATTTTACAATAAGTTTGCATGGGTTAGGGCAACTCCATGGAAAGAAGGCGAAGCCCCGTTCATCAAGGTAAAACCATTAAAGAAGATCTCTTGGGGAATTTAACTACCAAAGCATTGTCGGGCTTGGAATGAAATAAATCGCAACGGTTAAATTTTTATTAGAAAACTTGTATAGTGCTTATGCAAAATTTAGCCTAACCTACATACTGGCATTTAGAACGAAGAGAGAGATTATGATAAATTAGTAAATGTTTTTAATTGTACAAAGAAGGTTAGTTGTGGGTTAGCATGGCAAATTTGTTCACGAGATTTGTTGGCAAGGTATGCGACTTATTGTTACCAGTAAAGCATGATATATTTTTTGGCAATGAAAAATCAAAGATTACCTTGTGCACCTTATCAAGCATGGATATGCTTCAGCAAGTTTCAAAGTCAGACTTAATGAACAATGTTGCACTTGCCGCTAGATTATTCTCGGAAAATAATGGCATAGAGAAATTGCTGAAATATGTTTTGGAACATCAAAATATAAAATATATCGTGCTTTGCGGGAAGGACACAAAGGGACATCTTCCAGGACAAGCATTGCTGGCACTTTGCAAAAATGGCATCGACACTAATAGCAGAATAATCGGTGCTCTGGGGAAAGATCCAGTGCTGGAAAATGTAAGTAAAAGTGCCGTGGATCGATTTAGAGAGCATGTTCACATAATAGATCTTATAGGTACTACAGATATCAGCGAAATATCAAGCAAGGTAACAAGTTTGGTTAGCCAATAATCAATTCCTTACAATCACAGTTGTGCTGCCATCAACCTTTCTTGCGATGTTTTCCTTACTTACGATTTTGCCAATTACGTTTACTGGAGAATATGGTTTTATTTCATTACCCTTGCTTATCGGCGTCGATCCAAAGAATAAGCATAATCCTTGCCCTTGGGGCCAGTAAGCAACATCCAGCAAGTCAACCAACGATTTCGCATTTTCCTCCTTGACCTTTACTGGCATTGGATCAGTGTACAACTCATCACCCCAGCGGTTGATCTTAACCTTGATTGGCAGCTTCTCCAGAATTGCATGCACAGTCTTCGGTGCTTGTTTATCATCCAATTCTACACCAACTTCAGCAGCAATTTCTGGAAGTTCAACGATAATTTTATGCTTGCTCACGTGATAATCTATGCGTGATCGCTAATAAGGTTGCGACTGCATGAGATTGATCTTGCACCAACTTTTCTAGGCTTAGATTAACTTACTTCGATCCAAAAAGAATAAAAAATAATCGATTTCTATGAATTCCAGGCATGGTATTAGATATCCCATTACTACTGGGGCTAGCAGGGGTTTTCATTCTCATAGGTTATGTTAGTGATTACATCTTCAGGAGGCATGGCTTTCCTGATATCATAATCATGCTAGCAATAGGCATTCTTATCGGACCAGTTTTTGGTGTTGTGGACAGGGCAGATATCATAGATTTGGCTCCAATGCTATCTGCACTTGTAATAACCATAATTCTATTTAACGGCGGTCTAAACATGAACTATGAGCGAATAATACGGGGCAGTGGGAGGGCAATAATCCTTGCTGGAATAAGCTTCGTTTTAACGATGATAACAACTGCGCTAATAACACATCTAATGCTTGGTTGGGAACCGCAGATGGGGCTCTTACTTGGTGCAATAATCGGAGGCACAAGTGCGGCAATAGTCATACCGTTAGCAAACAAGATCAGCTCAAGTCAAAAGACATCAACTTTGCTTTCTCTGGAATCAGCATATACAGATGTTATAGTGGTAATGGTAGCAATAACAATAATTCAGATTATAACGATACAGGCCAATCCAGACGTTCTGGGTTTTGCTACCAGAGGAATTGTCAATGGATTCCTGATAGGAGCTTCGATTGGAATTGTGGTTGGCCTTGCATGGATGCGGGCAATGACTGCAATGAAGACAGCATATGAGGATATACTAACGCTTGCAATTGCTTTTGCGTTATACGGTATAACAGAATATTTGGGAGGTAGTGGTCCAGTTGTTGCACTTGCATTCGGTATAACCTTTGGAAATGCACCAAGATTATTCCAGTCATTAACACATGAACTACCACACGTCAGGGACACCGATGTTGAGGTATCCGCAAGGAAATTCCATTCGCAGATCGCATTCATGGTAAGGGCACTGTTCTTCCTCTTCTTGGGTCTGATAATAACGATAAGCAACACAGGCATGATAATTGCCGGTATAGTAGTTGCACTTATGCTCTTCTTCCCAAGGATAGGCGCATCTTGGATCAGCACATACAAGGATCAGGAACTCAAAAAGGACGTATGGATGATAAGTTTCATGCTTCCAAGAGGTCTGGCTGCTGGGGTAGCTGCTCTACTACCATTGCTTTACAACATAGAGAATTCTGCGATCTTTACAGATATAACATTTGTAGTTATAGTTGCAACTGTAGCTATTACTACAATTGGAATAAACTCGACTAAGCTATCAAGAAGAATAATGCCTACATTGAGGACCACGACTGGTTCAATAGCCAGAACTAGCACATTCCAAAAGTCTATGATGTTCACTGCTATAGGATTTGCAATTACAGTCTCAACCGTCCTCGCTTACAACAATGTTACCGGCGGTGAAGTATTCGAGAAATTCACTCCAACTTTTGGCAAAGGGCTAGTATCCGATCTTTCTATCAAACCAGTTGGAGAGGACAAAACATACTTCTTTAACAGTGGTGCGACTGAGCAAAATGCAGATAGACTTTATGGACCCAGCAAAGCCTTGTCTTACAAGTGGGAATTTGGCGACGGGATGTCAAGCGATGCAAAGCAGGTGGTGCACCAGTATTCTGAAGCAGGCGTTTATGTTGCGAAGCTAACGATAGTAAGGGAAGACGGAGTGATCTATTCCGAAAATATGGTCCTCCTCGTTCCAGAATAGTAAGAAATTTACCTCCTATAGATGAGAAGTCTGCTTTATCTACGCTATAGATTTCATCACATTGCTCTAGATAATTTGGCATTCTTCGATTTATTGCTACTCCTTAAATTAGTTGCAATGACGCAGTCAGAGCTTGACTATTTGCAGAATAGGATAAATGAGCATTTCGAGAGAGAGGATCTTATAATGAAAGAGATGTTGCAGGCAGATTTGTCAAGGGAGGAGTGGATCAAGCTTCAAAATTTCATAAAAGATCATTCTCATAGCAGATTTGTGAGGTACGTGAGAAGGTATAACAACTAGAAAGTTATCTTGATACTATTAATTTTTTCATTGAAGAAACCTTAATAATTAACTACAATCATTTATAGGTCATATGTCCAAGGAAGAGAGAACTAGAAAAGAAAGTGGCAAGGACAGAGGAAACAGATTAAAGGAAATAGCATTATCAGAGAGCAATACCTTCAGCGAGAGGATGAGAGCAATTGACCTATTGGGAGAGTTAGGTGACGAGGCCTTTGATGATCTATCTGATATTGCCTCAAAGGGTTTAACTTACAGTGAACGAATGAACTCTCTTGATATGCTTGAAAAGATAATTAAGCGCCGCTAAATTCTTCCATTTTTTGTGTATATCAATCACTGTCGATCTTTATTTATTCGCATAATCATGCTTACTTGTGGATAGAGCATACCTCAAGAAGAAGCAGATGGTCGAGCATTTCATCAAAAAACATGGCAGGGTAGACCATGTCAGGATCTTGAATGAGCTCAATGTTGATTATGATACACTGATGAGGATTCTCGCTGAATTGAAGGCAGAGGGAAGGATAAATTAATTATTTTGGAGATAGGCCATGCTTGTTTAATTGTTCTAGCGCAAAGAGCTCCGATCCAACCTCCATAAAGGGTCTAACGAGTATTCCAGTTTGATCAACTATCTCTGCTGTCTTATTTGCCCATATTGATGCAAATGATAGCATTGTATCTCTGTATGCAGATATTGCATCTTTCGGCATCATTGGAGGAACATCAGATTTGCCCTCCTGATACGATTTTTTCCATCCATTATCGGTATACCAGTTCCTGATGAACTGTTTGCTAAGATCTTGAAATACGCCTTGTTGATTCTTTATCTCTGAACTTATTGCTGTGACTTTTGCTGGATCTAATTTCCACCTTCGCTGGTAAAAGTCAAGGAATCTGTTGATTGCACTGATATCTTTTAGCTCTATCAGGTATCGATCCTCCTCTGGATTTCCAAAGGTATCAGCTAATCCAACATTTCCATCAGAATCAACAAACAATTCATACTTCCCATCGGCTCGCAGAAGACCCTTCTGCTCAGAATGGTTCGCAATAAGAGGTAGTGATTTTTTTATGAGCTCCTGCCCCCTTTCCCACTGCTCATCTGTCAATCTTGATCTAACCTTGGCCTCTTCTTCTGTTAGAGAAATGTCTCCCCGTTTATCGTATTTTGTAGTGTAAATCAGTTTGAAATTACTTTGAGCAGCATTTGGAATGATTTCGCCTCCTCTAGGCATCTCACTAAAGCCGTAATCTTTGAATTCTTTCTTCCCTGATTGAAAGTCCTTTAACAATGATGATCTTGGATGCAAATAATAGTTGAAGATTACCTCTAGATCTACTACTCTATTTCGTGTTCCAACCTCTATCTCATTTGGTTCTAAGGGAAATCCATCCTGTCCAGGCACTCGAAAAATGTAGATCTTGCACCCATCCTTAATGGGCTCAATAAAGCATGTCTTTATTCCATTGCTCTGTGCAATCTCAAAACTCTTGTTTATTATGTGTGCCATTGCCATTCCTTTGAAGGGAATTTCAAAGGGCCACTTGGCCTTTATCTTGTAGTCGAATATTGAGAAAGAGTCCTTGGGCATGAAGTACCCTATACCCATTTCGTTGTCCTTCGGCATCTTCTCGATCATGATATTTTTTGCAGAACCTTCTCTGGTGAGCATCTGGGTCATGACAAGTTGTTGGTTGCCAGCATTAAAAAAGATTTTAGCGATGATTAGGAAGGTCACAATTTTAGAGCATATACAATGCAGTGATTTTTAATCGAAGGTTTATAACCCAAACCTGTAAACCCAAGCCATGCCTATACCTGCTCCAGAATTCGACGCAATCGAAGACGCTGTTGTAATAGTTAGAGACTTTCTCAAGAGGAACAGCAAGGATGCATGGGCACCTGAAGAGATAAGTGAAGGAACAGGCATAGATATAACTACAGTTTATCACATCTGCCAACTGTTAAGAGCTAAATACATAGAATCTGCGACTAATGGCGAATTCTTTCCCATCAAATCAATTGAGAGAATCGGACAGACATACTTCAAATGGTCACCTAAGAGCAGGAGGTCAAAAAAATAGAATCGTTGTTATGATATGGTTCCAGATAATCCTTCAGAAAAGCTAAAAGGAAATGTCTCTAGGCTAGAACTCTTCAAGCAGATACTAAATGCATTGGAGCTCGAATCACAAGTGCAAGAAGAAAAGAATGCCTTAACTGTCAAGGTTTCAAAGGGTGAAATTAGCCTTACGGCTATCTTCGGCGACTTCAAGAAGGTAAGGATCTGGAAAAAGTTTGCCTTTGCACCTAGCAATATAATGGAAGATTACAGAGCAGCCACAGAACTTCTAAAACCAATAGCTCATGCCTTCAGCATCGAATGGCATAGTGCAAAAAAGAAGATAGCAATGAAGTGGCCTATGGAGAGCCATTCAGACAACAATTTTCTGCTTGAAGTCGTGGTAGAAAATATAGAACATGACAAAGATTTTCTTAAGGAACTCCTGAGTGATCAAAACAGGAATTATTTCGTTAGAAAGTCAATACCACATATGCTGAATAACTGGCCAGAATTTACAAAGAAGACTAGCAGTATATTATTGAAAATACTTGATGATCGCTAAAGTAATATACTAAATTAACTACTTGAAGCTGGTTTATTTTTCAGTCTTACCAGATAGGTGTTATAACAGGCGCTTGAACACGCAACTCCATCCCTTCCTCCACTAAGTTTCAATGTCTTGACATGCGGCTTGAGGTTTGTACCGCAAATGGCGCATTTCTCTACCATCTATACACCTCCTCAATAGTCATAACATGTTTGCTATATAATCGGATGTTTGCATTTTATCAGCATAGGGGTTAGTTTTATTCACAACTATCTACGTGAGAAAAGTTTGAGATTCTGCAACGCCGAATGAATATGTAACAGTAAATTAGGTAAACGCGTCTTCTGGCAGTACTGAAGTGCAACCGCACTTTGTACAAACGGCCTTATCACAATTGCAAGCGCTACAAGTGCACCTGCATCTGGCACAAGTGTTACCCACATGCGAGATATTAGAAATTATTATTTCGTTCATACTGTGAATCCATTATTCAGATCAATTAAACTTTTCTTGCCATACGTTGAACAGAGATGCTAACGATGCATCTGGAAAGGTCTTGATAGAATGAGTTTGCAGTAGAGTCTAATAGAGAAGCCAGCAGAGGTTTGACATTTATAGCGGAGCATGATGACTTTATTGCAAATAGGAGAACTAATGATGTATCAACGTCCCATATTTGATGAAAAACTTGTTAAACTATTTGAATACGACATAGATATCATCAAATACCTTGATGGTCAACCAAATAAAATAATAGATAAACTTGTAATACATCCAATCGAAGTAGGGAATACACTAGAATTTAAGAGGAAAAAAGATACGGGTAAATCATTTTCTATTCCTATAAAAGATATCATAGCCGTAACTTTACCTGAACAAAAGAAGGGATCGCTTAACAAAGAAGATCTGTTACTTGAAATTGAGTTCTATGATAGTCAAGGCAATAAAGGCTCTATCGCGTTTAATGTAGAAGATATTTATGTCCAACAGATAATCGATGGGGTTAAAGCATTTCAAAAGGCAGAGGAGGAATATTGGGATACTATAGACTTGGAATATGACCTTGATGGCATACGTAAAACCACAAAAATCTACTATAGAGGACCGTTTCTATCTGAAGGCGAAGAACTACTTTGGATAAATACTAAGACTGAAGGAATCATTAATAGGCAACTTAGATGGCTGGAAGCGCTTACGAATTTTAAAGCAATTTACTATGATTTCACGAAACATGATTCTGGTAGGATTCCGTTGTGCTTTGTAGATGATGTTATTGTTACGAATCAGAAAACAACTGATTCAGATAGATTTGGAGCTTTTACTGAAGGCTGTGATAGAATTTTTACTAGAACCGGAACGAGCACAAGTTACGGAACTAGCAGAACGATCGGCGATGTCTCCTTTATGAAAGACGGAAAGCCAACTCTTACTTTTTTACAAGTTAGCGATCCAGATGACATAGCTAGCCTCGCCAAGGCTGTAATTAAGCAATTATTCACGCCCCTGAAAGCCGGTAAAAAGACCCAATTACCAGTGATAGAGGGACCAGTTATAGAAGTAAAAACTAGTGAAACTGGGGAACCGATATGTTCGTACTGTGGTAATGTAAATCAAATCGGTTCGGAATTTTGCAGTAAGTGTGGTTTCGCTCTTCGATAAGCCATAATGTTCTATCTTCGAGATGCTCCTATAGACAGGATTGCTGCATATTCACTCGCTATACACGCGCATGCCAAGCCCCCCCCTTTGGTTCAGCGGGCTCGAGGGGATTCGAGCCCTGCTATGTTGTGGGTTCGTATGTACTCCTTTATGATTTAGGTGATACATCTCCTTTCGCCATCAGATTACCAGCAGTATCGAATACTGTCCATTCATAAGATGAAATTCTATTATCAACTATCAGTATCATTATTTACTGATGTTGCATTCGCATATGAACAAGCACATCTCTATACACAGCAAAACAAGCGTCAATGTCCTCTCTGTGGCAAAACTTACAAATACAAAACTGTAGGGCACAATCATCTGTTAAAGCATTCCAAATACAGAAAGTTCTACAAGGAACTACGAAAGATAAAGCAGAGAATGACAGAGATTGGTGGGAAACGATACTTCAATGAATGCTACAGAAGGTTTAAAAAGAAAATTGTTAGCACATTGTAATTATTGCAAAGTTATATCGATAGTATGTCAAACGGCTCGTCTACCTTAATCGACCAGAATCCTCTGCTCCGTAATTGGTGAAACTATTACAATAATACTCCAAGGGCCTTGTCGCTATTAGACCATAGCTGAAAGATCATCAAATTTATTAAAGATAGGTAC
>JBHICH010000008.1:0-46601 GCA_046759465.1 Nitrososphaerales archaeon | reverse complement strand
AGTATTTGTTACAGGAATGCATGAGGCGTTTCCTAGTTTGAAGGAATTAAAGGAACCAAAAATTCTTCGCCACATAAGAGAAACAATAGTTGATATGATGACTCTGTCTGAACTTTCCATCGATTTGGCATATTCATCTGTAATATTCAACAGTAAAGAGATTGCACATGAAGTTGCTGGTATCGAAGACAAACTAGAAATTCTTAGAGGAGAGTTAGAAGTTAAAGTATTGCAGCACGCAAAGACTGTAGAAAATGTCAAGGAATTAAGAGGTTTATTGCGAATAGCTTCCGCTTCAGAAAAATTGTCAGATGCAAGTAAGGATATATCAGATATTGTGCTTGGTGAGGTAGGGCTACATCCAATTCTTCTTTATGCTGTAAAGGAAAGCGATGAAATAATTACAAGAATTGAAATAGAACCGAAGAGCGAGTTGGATGGCAAAACTTTTGCAGAATCAGAGGTCGAAGTTGAAACTGGTATGAATATAATAGCATTGAAGAATCCAAAGATTGGAAAGTGGCAGTTCCATCCTAAAGGCGACCTGAAACTCGAAGCTGGTGATATAATAATAGCCAAAGGCTTGAGGGAAGGAGAACATAAACTACATAGAATGGGAAGGGCTAAGGGTAGGTAAATTAATCAGCAAGTGCTGATCGCTATAGTGAAAAAAGCTGATATTTTAAACAAAGTGGAAATTAACTTTAATGATATTGTGCAAACAGCTTCTGAACTAATCAAGATACCGAGCAGAAATCCTCCTGGCGAGGAAAAAAATTGTGCGGAATACATTTACTCAAAACTAAAAGAGTTTGGCTATGAAACATATCTTGTAAATGAGCCATTTAATAACAGACCACAAGTTGTTGCTCTAATAAAAGGAAAGAACAAGGAAAGTACAATTTTGCTTAATGGGCACATTGATACTGTGCCCGAAGGAGATCGCAATAGTTGGAGTATCGACCCATTTTCTGGCACAATAAAAGATAGCTTTCTTTATGGAAGGGGTGCAGTTGATATGAAGACCAGTTTAGCAATAATGATGCATGTTGGAAAGATAGTTAGTGTTAATGGGAATCTTTTGTTAACATTTGCTGTCGGTGAGGAAAGGGCAGAAGCGGGAACCTCCAGTTTACTATCATACATCAATAAGCTTGGGTTGAATTTAAAATATGGATTGGTACTTGAACCTACTTCTTTAAGAGTTGCTTCATGCCAGAATGGTGCTACGTGGTTCATGATCAAAGTGAAAGGTAGAGCCGCTCATGCATCTGCACCTGATAAAGGTTTGAATGCTATAGAAGTTGCATCACGCATAATGCAAAGAATAAATTATTACAAAGATGTGATAGCAAAGAGGTCGCACAGACTTGCTGGAGCACCAACATGCACTGTAACTATGATCAAGGGCGGTTTTAAAGAAAATGTTATACCAGATGCATGTGAACTTGTTATAGACAGGAGACTTTTGCCTGGAGAGTCAAGTGATGCGGCTGCAAATGAGTTAAAATCCTTCCTTAATAAATTAGAATTCGATTATGAATTAGAGAAATTAGGCTCCAGAGAACCTGTTGAACTGGATGATAATAGAGTATTGGTAAAATCAATGCTTGATGTTATGAACGAAACAACACATACAAAAAGTAAAACTATATGCTTTTCTGGTGCCAGTGATAATGAACATCTGATTGCCAATGGAATAGAAAGTTTGGTATGGGGTCCTGGTGATCTGAACAAGGCACACTCAATTGACGAATGCATCAGTATAGATGAAATTAGGCAGGCAATAGTCGCGCTTTCATTGTTACTAAACAAGTTTTTGGCATAATTGTTTTTAACATATACATCGCTATTTTTTCTATGGATAAAGACGAAATAATGAATTTGGCACTAGATCTAGCAGGTATGAAGAGTAAGAACGCGTTTTGTCCTTTCCTAAGGATTAATAAGCTAGGTAATAACAAGTCAGCTATCGCATGACAATGAAGCGTCTATCCATAATAACAAGTGTATCTATTTGTACAATGCTTTTGTCAGCTTTTCCTGCTTCAGTATCCCAGGACATCGAAGAGGATGAAGATCGTGAGCCAGGAGATGGTGAGAGCGACTTCGTGTATCTATTCATGAGTATCACGGATCTTACATCTGGAACGGTAGAGACGAAGGATCTTGGTGCGTTCACCATTACTAACGATGCTGTCACGGTTGCGCTGCCAGATTCTGACCTGCAGAAGGTGAAGCAAGCATTCGACTCCAAGAATCTTACGATAGCTTGGCAAGGCATTCTCAACGGCACTGCTCTCGAAGCAACCGTTGAAAACAGGAAGTTTGCAATCTTCGCTGAGTTGCATGTAGTCGGCAACTTCTTGCCAACAAGTGACTATCTGCGAATTAAGTTTGTCAAGGCACCAGAGCCGAAGACCCCAGAGAGCAAGACCTCTACACATACTATTCTTTTTGAAGAGAAGGAATACAAGGTATCTATAACGAGCTCATCGGATGTAAAATCGATTAATTTTAGCCAGCCCTTAAGGCAAGTAACCATATTACTGGATGATAGCTCTGATACCATGGGTTTTGCTAACGTTACACTAGAAAAGGAATTGCTTGAAGGACCATACTCCATTGTAGTAGACGGAATAATTACACCAGACTTCGAGGAGACTGGAGATTCTGCCCAATCTTCGATATACTTGAAATATGTTCCCGGTCTTCACGAACTGAAGATCACAGGATCTCGATCTGTTACTATATGCTATGAAGACAGTTGTTCAGATCTAATGACTTCTCTATCCAATGGAAGTGTTAAGAGCGCCGATGTTGATCGCGACTTTGCGAGCATAATACTGGCAATAGAGACAAGTGCAACTGAAGATGGGGAACTGATGATAGTCTTGCCTAGAGAACTGATTGACTCGAAATTCAATGGTGATGATGATGACTTCATAATACTTGTTAACGGTGAAGAAACAGATTATCAGGAACACAGCGCAAGTACTACCGAAAGAGCCCTAACAATACCAATATTCGTGGGTGCTGAAGAAGTTGAAATACTTGGCACGCAAGTTATACCAGAATTTCCAGGTGCAATAATGGCAGTAATAGGTGTGACAGTTGCTTCGTCTATAGCATTAAGTAGGTTCAAGAATATGCAAAGGCCTTAAGACAAACATTATCTTTTGACGTGATTGATGCACGCTCAATGCAAGCAGCCAGCATCCAGCGACCAACCTGACCCAAACTCTATGACAAAACTGCTACAACAAAAAGTTTGATGCATACTATTCCTTCCCAGTTAGAAGATGCTAGAGTTGCGTCATGCAAATACTTGTTACACTCTACTATCGAGGTCTCTTCACAATTGATCTACCAATATCCTCTACTCCCTGAACCTGCACTGTCAGGTACCCGGTTTCAGGGTTGTAGCCTTCCTTCTTCGGTAGGACTATTACCTGGTGGTGGTCAATCGATAGCTCCGGTGTTATCAAAGTATACGAGCCTGTCTTCTTCTTATCCACCTCCATCTCCTGGTCATCATAAACCACACGTACCAAGTCCGGATCTACAAACTGATCGTTGCTATCGATGAATGCTATGAATATTAGTGCCGACTCGCCTTCAGCGTATAGCTTCCTCTCAGCATTGATCGAAGTCAATAACTGGTTCGCCTTTATCGTAACAGTGAATTTTGCACTGCGTGTCTGAGAATAATTGTCATCGCCCTCGAACTCTGCATAGATCGAGACAGTTTCGCTCAGCATCTTCTTCGTTACGTCCTGAAATGTCTTCTCCGTCTCAGTAAACTCAGCAGTCCACTCTATACTGTAGCTGCCATCTAGACCGGTAACACCGGAGGCTACTACGATCAGTTCAGGCTTTGGTATCATCTTTATTATCTTTATCTCAGCTCCGCCTATTCCTGAACCATCCTCAGTTGTTAAAGAGCCATTAAATGTCACGATATTCCCAACGAAAAAGTCGGCTCCGCAACTCATATCGTTCTTGCAGCCCTCTATCTCTAAAGTAAGAGAAACAGGCTGTCTTGCCGCAAATGTATTCATAGTAGTTGCAGAGAGCAGTAGCATTACGCCAGACAATACAGCAACCACCTTTGCCCAACGCATGGGTAACTCCTTCGATAAACAAGGTTATAACTTTTCTGCCAGTCTACGTGATTAGATATAGAGATGCTAGCTCATATTCTAGTTGATTCTCTCCATCTTGGTACATTTAACACCAAATTTTAAATTAAGCTCAAGATTTTAGTTTGTTAGCTATGAATTGCATCGATGAAAAACCATCAAAAATCGATGTAGTACATGGCTGTGGCCTCCGTCGTATAATGGTAGTATAGGGGCCTGTGGACATTCTTGACAGAGAGCCCTTGGCCGGAGTTCGATTCCCCGCGGAGGCCTTCAAGTAATATCTTTTAGTAAGAAAATACAATTATTACATTATGACCAGATTCGCACGTATTGGTGGAATCGGAGAAAAATGGATCTTAGATACTCTTGCAGCTCCACCAGCACCATGTCCAAACTGCGGCAGGTTAACACGAGCTAGGTATCAGTGTCCATGGTGCAACAGGTACTGGGACCGTGATGAATTAAGAAAACGCGAGTTATTCAAGAAGCAGATATTTGCCAACTATGATTTAAAGACAAGAAAGGGATTGAAGAAACTAGGCTACATCTAAAAATTAGAACAGTCCAAACTTTGTCGTTTCCATTTCAGACTTTAGATTGAGGTGCACACCGCACCCTAATTGTTTCAATCTAGTGTTAAGCCAGTTCACAAACTTCTTCTCGAAGCTCTTGCCCTTAACAGCCAAGAATTCAGTTCCAAGCAAGTTCATGAGCTTGACCATCAAATCTCTGCTCACATAAACAGTAAAGAAGTACCATCCAAAAGTATATTGAGGCTCACCGATCACAAAATCATCCTTGCCATGAACCATCGCCTCGATCTCCCGTAAAGCTCCCGCCAGTATTTGACTTTCCTTATCATAATTCGCAGCTGCAACAGTGATCTCTATCGTATCAATTATCATTTGGTTTTATTCACTCCTAAATATTTTATAAATCTTCCAGATAATTTATTCCACACGAATTTTTGGATAATTTTCAAAATTTCAAAAGTTTAGGTTTATTCTCTTATGCTCTCAAGCACAGAGACCGCCTGCCACAGAATAACCCTAACGTAAGATGGCATGTTTGGATCCTGTGATAAGTCATCAAGCGTGCTTATCGCATTTGCTGCTCTAACAGAAATTCCAAGTTCAGTACCCTGTAGTTCAACTACGATGTCCTTCACTCTCTTGCGAATGTTTCTAGGAGTTGACATACTATCTGCAACGCCGTTCAGTGTCTCCACCGCTTTCTCAAGCCTTTCTTGGTTCTCCTTCTGCTTCTTCGCAGTTACCAATCCCATCACCCTCAAAACAATTTTTTACAATTATCACCAACTATAAAAGTTTGTTATTGTAAAAGGATTTAAGCAAGCAAATGTGTAATTCTTTAGAGATGTGCTTCCTAGTAAGATGCGAAACCTGTGGAGCACTTATGGAGTACGAGGATTACTACGCACATACCAAGCTATGCAAGCCAGAACTTGAGAGAGTAGAAGTTCCTGTGGCAACAGAGAAGAAAAAGAAATCAAAGTAAGTAGCATATCATTTTATTTTTACAAAAATAAAAAGTGTGTTAAACTTCTACGTAAACTGTATCACCTTCAATGCTAACCTTGTATGTATCTTCAGGCTTGAGAGGCGCAGGGAACCATATCAACTTGCCAGTAGTTACATCCCACTTTGAGCCGTGCCATGGACAAGTAACCTCTTTGCCATTTAATTTGCCTTCGTGCAGGTTTGCACCAGAATGATTGCATATGTCTCCCATTGCGTAGTACTTGCCCTCAACATTTGCAACCAGTATCTCCTTGCCCCCAGCTTGCACAGAAACCATCTTACCGCTTGTAATGTCGTTTGCCTTTCCCACAACTACCTTGGCCATAGGGGTATATCTTTCGCATTATTATTTATAAGTTATAAAGGACAGAAAATAGGTTGCTTTAAACATATTCTTAGCGACTCTCCTATAGGGGATCAATGGTGATTCTGTAGGATGAGCCAAATTTCCTTCTGTATAGATATTCAAGACCAAAGCCAACTGCCATGATAGTAGCAAATGCAGCCCGCATCATCCAACTTGCAACGCTTATTATGTCTAACACTTCTAGCAATGATGCAACACCAATACCGACGAATCCTGGTCCAGTTATAGCACAGTGGTATCTCCTACACCCTTGATAATTCCATAGACACATTCCACCAATTACAAACCATCCTGTGGTTACTGCCCATCCTTCCATTTCAGCTGGAAACAAAGATCCAGCAAGCACGATTTATCCTATTATTAACGACCAACCCCAGACAGGGATCTCTTGTGTCCTTGGCTTCGCCTTTTCGCTTTCCATACTAGATCTGCAAAAACAAACAATCAGTAAACACTTTAAATTATCAACTTTATACTTTTATAGCCAAGCTTGATCGCTATATTGTATTTTCTTCGTTCTAATAAATTTCATATCTAAAGAAGACGAGCAACAACACCTTCAAGCCTGCACTATATAATATAGTGTATCTTGATGTGCACATTCAACTCCTCTTCGTAGCGTGTAACCATGCCACAGTGAGGGCATACAAGCAGATCAGAGTCCGTCGTTTCTACTCTGAGCTTTTTTTCTGAAATCCCTATCAACCTAATCCTTTCTCCAACAACTTCGATGACGAAATCATTTGATAAACCTTCACGAGTGAGGAAATCTTTGACGTGTACGCTCACATCTCTTGCACTTAGGGTTTTCCCTGTCAATGGATCAAGAACTATGCTCCCGGTCTTTACTACTGGCACAGCTGCAACTTTCTGT
Organism: Nitrososphaerales archaeon; assembly: GCA_046759465.1. Lineage (GTDB taxonomy): Archaea > Thermoproteota > Nitrososphaeria > Nitrososphaerales > UBA213 > JBHICH01. Next base: position 39,674 of record JBHICH010000008.1, on the reverse strand, counting down.
GAAAGGTATCCGGCCAGTTCCACAATGAGGTTTTTTATATCAATGCATTCTACAGTTATCATTTCTGAAGTTTAGGAGTAATAACGAATATATCAAGATTGCAAGTGTCAGAATAATACTGAATACCCAGCTGCTTACACAATGGTGCTACTAGCAATCAGTAAGAGTATAACAGTACCAAATTATTTTTGTAGGAAGCCCACGATAAAGTAGTAGTTGGCTAGGATAACGATAAAGCGGGGTGTTTTAATAGCCGTCGTGCTATTTGCTGGAATAGTAACAGCGGTATTTTTGTTCGTATCAGAGTTTCAGTCTGCATCACCACTAATTGTTAAGGTTTCAACTGGAAAGACAGGACCAGGAGAGATCGAATACATAAGGATATCAGTAACAAATAACAGCGATAAAACATTCACTAACGTGGTTGTTGATATGGGTCCCGCTGGAAGAGAAATGATCGAGAAACTTCGTCCTGGTCAGACTTATTTTGCATCGCCAAAGAGTCTGGAGGGAGTATCTGAGATTAGGGTAACGACTCAAGAGGATATTACAGTAACTAAGAAGATTTAGAGTGAAAAAATAGTTAGGCTCCAGTCATTAAACTGCGTATGTAATGATTGTTTAAAAAGATGCCACGAACTGACTCACTTATACCTCAGGAAAGATCCATCTTAGTTTGTTTACTATCAGTGTTCTATCAAGTTAATCAAACGAAAACAACATTATTCCTTATCTTGCCAAGATTTTGAATCGCTATCTCAACTACATCACCATGATTTAGGAACCTTGGCTGCGTCATAAATGCAGCAACTCCAGAAGGGGTCCCGGTTGCTACAATGTCTCCCTTCTCAAGCGTCATCACCTTGCTCAGGCTTGCAACAATTCTATCTATCTTTAACGCCATATTTTTTGTAGAAGAATCCTGCCTTACCTCTCCATTAACCTTTGTAACTATTCTAAGATTATGAGGATCCTCAACTTCATCTTTAGTAGTTATCCATGGCCCAGATGGCGCAAAGGTGTCAAAGCTTTTGCTCCTAGTCCATTGGCTCTCCTTGAACTGTATGTCCCTTGCAGAAACATCGTTGAACACCATATATCCAAAAACATTATCCATTGCATCCTCTGGCTGCACACTCTTACACTCTTTACCTATCACAAAAGCAAGTTCACCCTCATAATCCAGCTGAGTGACAAACTTTGGACATGTTATACCTTCATCTGTTCCAATTAGCGCCGTTCTAGGCTTCATGAATATAACAGGCTCTTCTGGTGACTTTGTTCCTCGCTCCTTTGCATGATCTAGGTAGTTGTAGCCCAAGCAGATTATCTTTGGCGGATTCGGTATCGGAGAAAGCAACTTGTACTGATCGATATTACCTGAAAAAGTTAGTTTTGCAGTTCTTATCTTATCAAGCAAGTTGCCAAAAAGGAACTGGTCAATGCTATCAGGCAATTTTACATTTAGCTGTGTCGCAAGATCTTCCCTAATCAACAAACTATCACCATGAATTACACCATACGATTCCGATGAACCATTCCTGATCCTAGCTATCTTCATTACATCACCTATGTGTTAACACGGCAACGCTTTCAGAATCGATCCTGCAGAAGCCAAAACGCACAAGCTGCACTCTGTCATTAACCCTCAACTTTGAGAAGTGTGACTCTGCATATCCATCAACTACTTCTAGGCTTTTGGGATTGTACTCTTCACCTATATACAATGTAGTTGGAATCATCACGCTCAACTGTACGGCATCCTTCCCACCTACCCACTGTATCTTGGGAACTTTTTCCTTCAACTCATCACCGTTAAATGAGCCCAAGATTTTATTTTCTTCAATGCTATCGATTTTAATGTTGTAAAGGTTGATCAGTCTTACTTCTGAGCCCTGCCTCAGTTTCTTGGCATCATCCGCAGAAATATAGAATGTATCGTCAACGCTAACCTCCCTTACACCCATGTCCGTATCAGGGTGGTTCTTTATCCTCGCAACTTTCTTTGGAGCATTCCTGATATGCAGTTTAACAGGGTTGTTAACAAAGAACAATCTGATTGATACAGGGTCGATCATCTTCCTGTTTATCGACTCCAATACACCAAACGGCGGCTTTGTATCGGCCTTGGTGAATCCTAACGTTAGAACAAATTCTCGTATCGCTTCTGGCAGTATGCCCCTCCTCTTCAATGCAAGCAAGGTTGGCATTCTCGGATCGTCCCATTCCTTAACCAGGCCCTGATCTATCAACGGTTTTATCTTACGCTTTGATACAGGCATACCATCAAACTCTAATCTGGAAAATTCGATCATCACCGGCTTCCTTATCTGCAGTTTATCAATTATAGCATAGTAAAGTTCGTTCCTCAACTCATACTCTTTAGTTCGCATTGCATGTGTCACACCATCCATGCTATCCTCTATTGATACAGCGAAGTCATATGTAGGCCAAACTCTATACTTCGCACCTTTCAAAGGATGCTCAACATCAATTATTCTGAACAGCGTTGGATCACGCATGACTGTATTTTCACTTTGCATATCACCACTGTAGCGAACGATAGCCTGATTTGTTTCGTATTCATTGAACATCATCTTCCAGCGCTCCAAGTTTTGCTGCAGATCTTTACTTCTGCACTCACACGTAACACCATTCTTCCTGTTCTCCCTTACAGTATCCATTGCACACGTGCAAACATATGCGCCTCCAACCTCGATCATATTTTTTGCATATCTGTACAAAAGGTCCATATCATCAGAAGTGTTCTTTACAACATGTGGTTTGACGCCCAACCATTCGATCCCGTCTCTAATCGCATCATAATACTCTAGCTTTTCTTTCAATGGATTTGTATCATCAAATCTGAGAATAAATCTGCCAGAATACATCTTCGCATACTCTTCATCTATTATCACTGCCTTTGCATGACCGATGTGTGGATAACCATTTGGTTCTGGGGGAAACCTTGTTACAACCTTGCCCATTTCAGCATTTGGTAATGGCGGTAGTGCATCCCTCTGCTCTTTTTGCTCTTGCACTAAAAGTTCCGGTGCAGTTATTTCCAATTCTGCTTTCTGTTCGCTAACACTTAACATGTTAACATCATCGACAATCAACTTGATTTCATTAACAATTGTTTTCGCATCCTTCCTGAGTTCAGGCTTTAAACCAATTAGCTTTGCAACGACTGTGTCTGCTCTTGCTTTTCCGTCATGTTCTAACGCATTTTTCAGTGCTAACTTTCTGACAATACTCTTGGCCTCATCATCGATCATTTATAATATCCTCTCAACGACAAAGTCTGCCAAAGACTGCAATGCATGCTTTGCTTTCGAATCTTTGTACATCTTTATGCTTTTGACTGCCTTGGTTGCATAAACCCTCGCCATGTTCCTGACCTCTCGATCGACTCCAATACTTGTCAGAACATTAACAGCTTCCTTCAACTCTGACTCTGTAACATTCTTTGAGCCAAAAACGTTCAACATCTTATCCTTTCCTTCCCCTTTTGCTTTCTTTATTGCAAGAAGTATAGGCAGTGTCTTCTTGCCCTCTCTTATATCATTTCCAACTGGTTTTTTCGTAACCTTCGGATCGCCAGCAACACCAATAAGGTCATCAACCAACTGGAATGCTATCCCAATGTTTCTGCCAAACTTTGCTAGGTTGGAAATATCTCTCTTGCTTGTTTGTGCGCATATCGCCCCCAACTCACAAGCTGTTTCAAAGAGCGTTGCTGTCTTCTTATCTATCATGTTGATATACTGTGACTCCGAAGAAAACTTCGAACTTGATGCCATATCAACATCGAGCGCCTGTCCCTCGCTCACATCCAAGCAGCTCTTTGCCAATTTGGCGATCAGTTCAACAATTACATTATTAGGCAATCCAGCCTTGCCACTATAGGTAGCCAATATCTGAAATGCCTTGGAAAACAATATATCGCTGGCAAGTATTGCCAATGGCAGTCCATAGTTCCTGTGCACGGTAGGCACATTATGTCTGACCTCGTCATTGTCCATCACATCGTCCTGTATAAGGGTGAAGTTGTGTACCATTTCGATTGTAGCTGCAACTGGCAATGTCTTTTCTGCGCTGCCTCCAAGCAGTTCGCAGCTCTTGATAACCATGAAAGGTCTCAATCTCTTGCCCCCACTCTTTACGTAGTGTGATGATGCAAGGTAGAGTTCCTTAGGCTTGCCCTCTAACATCGACAAAATGAAGTCATTCACTCTTGATGCTGTTGACTCCATCTGTTCCTTCAGACTCATTTGGACCACTCTGCCAAAGGTCCTGTTAGAATATGCCTTGAATCCTTAAGTGTTTTAACATCTCCAGCACCAACAAGATACATTGTGCTCTTCAATTCATTTAACAACACATTCGCAAACTCCATCACAGCTTCTTTTGACACAGCTGCCTGCTTCAGAAATGGCAAAGCCATTGCACACATATCTGCGCCAATGTTAAGACACTTTGCAACGTCAAGACCATTTCGCAGTCCCCCAGATGCTACCAATGGTAACTTGACGACCTTTCTAACTTCGATCAAACTTGCTGCTGTAGGTATGCCCCAGTCCCAGAACATTTCGCCTAGATGTACTTTCAGTTCACTCCCAGTAGATTCTGCCCTGAGTTTTTCGACGCCAGCCCAACTTGTGCCTCCAGAGCCTGCGACATTTACTGCGCTAACACCAGCAAGTTCAAGTTTAGTTGCAACCTCCTTGCTTATACCAGCACCAACCTCCTTTACTATAACTGGGACCTTCAAACTTTTCACAAGTTCAACGATCTTGTCAAAGACACCTTTGAATTTCGGCTCACCTTCAGGCTGCACCAACTCCTGCAGCGGATTAAGGTGAACGACAAGTGCATTTGCATTTATCATATCTATTATCTGCTTGGCTTCATCCATGCTCAAACCCTTTGCCAATTGTGCACCTCCGATATTTGCGATCAAGAATGCATTTGGTCCATGCTCCCTCGCTATAGAATATGTTTCGGCAAGCTCCTTGCTCTTTAAACCAGCTCTTTGACTGCCAAGTCCCATACCCAGACCAAGTTCCTCAGCAGTTTCTGCGAGCCTTTGATTTATCTTAGAAGCTTCTGGAGTGCCTCCTGTCATTGAATCTATTATCAATGGAGCTGAGAACTTGTGATTTAGGAAAGTTGTAGAGGTATCAATATCGTCAAAGTCGAGTTCAGGCAACGCATTATGTATCAGCTGCACATACTCTAGATATGTTGACGTTGTTTTCGCCTCAACCTCCTTGCTCAGGGGAATCTTCAGACCCTCTAGTTTTCTCTGCTTTATAATATCTATATCAGACTGCTCCTTCATTTTCTAACACCCTTTACAATCGTACCCTCAAACTTTTTGTTTCTCAAAGCATTCAATATCCTTTCTGGTTTCAGGCCGTTAACCATTAACACATCTATTCCCGTTCTGGATATCTTAAATGCTTCCCTCATCTTTCTACACATACCACCTGTAACATCTGCGGGCACTTGAGAAAACTTTATTTGTTTTCCAGCAATGATTTCTCTAACAAGTTCTTCGCCTTGCAGATCTCTATAAACACCATCTACACTGAGTGCAAACAAAGCAACGTCTGGCTTCAATTCTTTGGCAATGATGCCCATCAATGCATCTCCAGATAAAATGTAGTAGGAACTATTAGAATAATGTAAAACATCACCATAGGTGACAGGAATCAAACCACTCAATGCTAATTGCTTGAGTTCACGTATATTGTTCTTGACACCTTTTGCTCTACGGATAAGTGCTGATGGTGGCACCGTGTATGGATTCAACTTGTTCTTCACCATTATGCTCACTATATGATCGTTCAATTGTATCATCGAACTTTTAACAAGAGACACGGCACGAGGATCATACCTGGCAGGTTTCGTGTGTATATCATATTTAACAGAATAATAATGCCCAAAGGATCCCCCGCCATGTACTACTATCAATGGTCTCTTCACTTTTGACAGAACCTTGCTGATTTTGTTTATTGCAACTTTGTTAACAGAAAGGGGTTTATCTTTAAAGGTTACAACGGAACCCCCAACTTTTAGCAGGGCTAATCCCATTTGCTATTCCTCACTCAAGAACTAATTTAAAGCTTCAGCGTTAGTTTTCTTTGATTATGAAGTTGTTATCAACTCTCTATAACAAGACCTCGATGCTCAACCTTTGACACAAAAACATCATAACTTTTCATTGATTTAACAACTTTATTTTTCGAAGAATCGTTAACCAGTGCAATGATGCAACCGCCTCCACCAGCGCCGGTAACCTTTGCTCCTAAAGCATTATTCTTCAGTGCAATATCTACCAATTTATCAAGCGTATTTCTTGACACACCCAATCTTCTTAGCAATGAATGGTTCAACGTCATCAGTGCACCCAATTCAGCATAATCGTTCCTCTTAATAGCATTGAGTGCTTGAGAAGTAATATTCTCACTCATGTTTAACAGACCATAAAAGAGATTGGCATCCTTCACACGCAAACGCATTACATTTGAGACCAGTTTTCCAGTAATTCTCTTTATACCAGAGTTTACGACTATCAACTTAAGATCGATCTTGTGATTTATCTGTTTTGCACCAGCATCCTTGCTAAAAAGCATCAAACCTCCATAGGTACATATTGCAGAATCTGCACCAGATGGATTAGTGTGTACAAGCCTTTCTGCATTTAATGACATTTCACAAATTTTTTGCCTGCTCAATTTCCCAAAGAGTGAACTTACTGCAGCAATTGTTGCTACTGAACACGCAGCAGAATAACCCAGACCAACACCATAAGGAAATTCAGATCTGATCTGCATATCTACACCCACATTTGCAGCAAATACTTTCATCGCATCATTGGCAGCCCTAAGTACAGGTTGTAGCAGCGATTTGAACTTCTTTATCCTCAACTGTTTTTGCTCATTTTGATCAAATGAACCAGAAAAGCCCATGTTCGATTTTATTACTATCCTGCTGTCTTTCCTCGCTTTAACATCAACGTAAACGCGCTTATCGATTGAACCCAGGATTGCAGGTTTGTCATAAACCACAAAGTGCTCTCCTAATAGTATCACTTTTGCGGGTGCAGATGCCCTTGTGTGATTCTTCCTGAGACTCATGTGAATAGTATCGACGCATAACCTACTACTGAACTTTTATCTCCTGCTATGTCACCACTAGTAGCATACTTCAACAACTCTCCCTTTTCAGCGCCAAGCATCGTTGCAGCAATCATTATTGAGGCAATAGCACCATATCCGCACGCAGAAATATTCAATCTTTCCAGCACAGTGTAGTATTTTGATATATCCAACTCAAGTATTGTCTTTATCAACTCATTGTCCTTTCTATGCGCTTGTTCGTTTGGTTCGTAGTGTGTAAAGTCAGATGAAGCAATAAGAAGAACATTCTTGGTTTTTGCTATCTCGGCAATTGCTTTGCCAACATCTGTTGCCGTTTTCCTGTCCTGCAGGATAAGAATTATTGGCAAGATCCTGAACTTGCGCTTGTATATGTACTGCAACATGGGTATTTGAACTTCTAAACAATGATCTTGGCTGTGTGCGTAATCATCAACGTCAACTATGCCAGATGTTTTGACAACTTGTTCAGAGGTACTGCTGTCAACATCAACAAGGCCCAATGGAGTTTCCCACGAACCTTCTTTTACTGTTGCAATGCCACTCCCAATTCCCCAGTGGTTGGGTCCAATAATTATAGCAAGATCAATATCAAGTTGAGATGCTTGATAATATCCATGAGCGGCAACAGGTCCAGAATACATGTAGCCCGCATGCGGACAGACCAACCCAACCATCTTCCTGCTTTTACCTACAGGCGGTTTCTTACCTGGACCGTAGGAATGCATGAAGCAACCTTCTATCATCCGCAATAACTTGTCTTTCTCTGCTGGATAAAACGATCCTGCAACTGCGGGCTTTCTAACCCGCATGGGTTTCAAACTACCTCCTCAACCAACTTTGTTTCGAAATCGTCTATCTTGTACTCCTTTTCCCTGTAAACTATCTTGTCAATTGCTTGCTCTTCTGGACTGACGAGTTTCAGCTTCTTCAGAACAGCCTTTGCAAGCAACCAGTAAACAGTAGCCAATGCTCTCCTACCCCGGTTGTTGGCAGGTATCACAAGGTCTACCTTTGAAGTAACGTTATCACTGTTTGATATGGCTATAACTGGCAAGCCTGCTCTTGTTGCTTCAGTTACGGCCTGCTGGTCAGCCTGAGGATCTGTAACGAAAACAAGTTCAGGCTCCATATAGTTTGGGAGTAACGGATTTGTAAACGTGCCAGGCATGAACCTTCCCAAAACTGGTAAAGCACCAGTAAGCTCGCAGAACTTTTCAACAGGAGTTTTGCCATATTCTCTTGCGGAACAGATAGCAACCTTTGACATAGTTATTCTGCTTATGAAGCTAGCGGCAACATCTATTCTTTCAAGCGCCTTGTTCATATCAAGAATGTAAAGGCCTTCAGGGTTGGCCTTGGTTATGAATGGAGACATGAACTTTGTCTTGACCGGGGTTCCAACTCTTATTCCAGTAGAAAGCAACATCTTTTCCAAATCTTCCTCAGGATTGCTCATGCCACACCACTGCAAAACACAGTAATTTTAAACTTCTGTCATGCCATCTATTAGGTCTATCTCCGACAGTCGCAGCAGTTCATTTAACTTTGCTACCCTCTCGCCACCCAATATACCAGTTTTGATCATCTTTGAACCAGTTGCTATAGCTATATGTGCTATATGAGAGTCTGCAGACTCACCTGACCTATGCGATGTTATCAATCTAATTTTGTTTTGTACAGCTTTATCTGCAAAGTCCATAGCATCATACAAGCTTCCTGCCTGGTTAACCTTCAATATAGCTGCATTACATGAATTGCGTTTGATCGCTTCCATAAGTCTTCCTGTGTTTGTAACCAGCATATCATCAGCAGTTATGTAAACATTCTTGAACCTTTTCGTTATTTCAGCCATATCATCGAACGCCTCTTCATGCACTGGATCTTCCACATAGATCAACTTGTAATCCCTGATGATATTGGTAACATACTCCAACTGCCTTGCCGGTGTCAACTTTCTGCCAGAACGTGAATACACGTATGCCTTTGACTTGTTATCCCATATGGACGATGTGGCTAAGTCAACACCCATTGCCAAATCCTTGCCTAGTTTAAATCCGCTGTTGGTGCAGGCTTTCTCAACTGCATCTAGTGCTTGAATGTTGTTCATCTTTGGAGCCCAGGCGCCTTCATCTCCTCTACCATATGTGAAGTCTCTATCCTTGCGCTCGATAACATTTCTTAGTTCCCTGTGGACATCAAAGTTCATCTCTAATGCTTCCTGCATGGATGTCGCGCCCATTGGGACAACAAGAAATTCTTGGATATCTGGCGTGCCAGGTCCGGCATGTGCACCACCACCAAGGACATTGCCCAATGGCAGTGGAAACTTGTAGGAACCGTTTTTCTTCAACAGTTTGAACATAGGTACATTCAATGCCTTCGCGGCAGAATCAGCAGCTGCTATGCTTAATGCGTATGCAGCAGAACCTCCCATCTTGCTATAATCTTCAGTATCGTCAATGCTTTTTAACGCATCATAAACTGCTTTTGTATCGGTCGCATCAATTCCAACAAATTTGCCTGCATTAGAATTGATGATCTTGAGTGCCTGCTCCGCGTTGTTATTTGGAAAACTTATCGCTTCATGTCTGCCAACACTTGCGCCTGAGGGAGCACATGCCCTGCCAAGGTATTTGTTGTCTGTAACCAAATCAATCTCAATGCTTTTTTGCCCCCTGCTGTTATAGCATATCCTTCCCCTGATGGAAGTTATGCTAGGCATCTTACTCTATCTCTGACTGCACTTCTTGCTTTCTGCGCCTTAATGCCTCATAATATGGCAATACTTGATAAATTGTCTCTACTGTTGAGAGAAACATCCTCCTGCAGCAGTAACGTTTTACACCCAAGTCATCCATGACCTTTGCAGAATTCTCTCCAGCTTTAACTCGATTAAGATAAGTTTGATATTTGTCAGCTATCAAACTTCCGCAAGTAAAACATCTTACTGGAACTAACATGCAAATACGTCTACTGAAGGCTTTATAAAAACCATTCATCGCACTAACTTGAATGCGGGAGTCGCCCAGCATGGCCAAAGGCGCCAGATTGAGGTTCTGGTCTCTTAGGAGTTCGTGGGTTCGAATCCCACCTCCCGCACTACTGCTAAAAAACAATATTCGGCAGTCAAATTTCCCGAAGCCTTGAGTTAGCAAACTTCTGGCAAGAAGTCATGTGGTAAGCCTATTCGTATTATGCAGGGGGACCTGTGTAACGCTCTTTACGGTCTTTGGTGTTTTGGAGGTTTGAGCGTAAGGTAACACCTAGGTGTTACCTTTTCGCACCTGGGTGTTACCTTTTTATTCTTTATACTCCGATACCTGAGCAGGCGTGGCCAATTGACCTACCGCAAAGGGAAGAAAAAGCTTCCAAGACGAATGATTTGTCCTGATTTAACAGGAAAACTCAAGATCAACACGCTTGAGTTCTTTGCCTTTAATCATGGCTGGCACTCATCTAAAGTTCTATATTGTAACCCAGTTCTTCGAGGTCTCTACTTTGTTGGCTCAGGATGGCGATGTCTTTCTATGCGCCTTTTAAGGTACTACAGAGATGGATTACTCTTAAGAAGACGAGGATCGCGATCTTTCGAATACTGTATTACGTGGAAGGGCGAAGACCGTCTAATTCATCTATGGAAGAAACTTGGCTATCTCGATGTTGATAGGAAGCTAACAGATCCCGAGAAAGGAATCACTGAAATAAGGTTAAGAAAGATAAAGTCGATGGGACACGAGCGTATCGCTCTTGTCCGAGCAAGACGGGCTTCTCACCAGCAGGAAATGATACAGGAATTGATAGAATCCCTTAGTCCTCACCAAAAAATGGGGGAAGCCAAGGGTCCTAATAACCTGTTTATTGCCAATAGAGACGTTAGATCAAAAACCAAACTTAACGTAAAACCTCGGATAAGTCCGTCAGAGTCTTTGGCCAAACTAATGGAACAAACTAAGAAACTCGCTAGTGTAAAGAGAACAGATAGAGCAGTAAATTCGTCCACTTAACTTTCCACTTACCATAAAGCCTGTTCACCCTACAGGTCGCCTTCAGGTTTCAAGATATACTTGAAGAGCCGCACAGCAAACCCTAACACGAATCGTGGAAGAAAATACCGCACTATACATTTAAGAATAGTTTTTGCACTGTGTATGGTGTTACAGCATGTCTGGCAGCAGAGAAGAAATTCACAAGCATAAAGAGACCTGCGATAAGATACTTGCAATTAGTCCAAAGATAAGATATGTTGGAATGATAAACAAGTTTGGTAAGACAATTGCAGGCGACCTAAGAAGGGGTTTAAGACCATTGTTCAAACCTGAAGAAGCGAGAGATGAGTTCTTCCTTGCAGCTACACGGGAATCTCTTAGAAAAGCCTTCGCCTCATCCCTGGGCAAGAACCAGTTTACTCTAACCATACATGATAAGGTAAAGCTGATCTCATTTCCAAGCGATACCGTAACATTCTACGTTACTGTAGAGAAAGACACATCATATGAGGAGATCGTCAAGATAGTAGAAGCCGCATCACAGTTCAGAACATAATTGTTATAGTCTTTTAGAAATCTTTCTGCGCACAATTACTGAACTAACGATAGCGCCGGCGATTATCAATGTAACTGCTTCAAAATACTCGATCAAGAATTCAAGTATCTGCTGCCCCAGATCATAATTACTGAAGTTTCTGCAAAGAACCTCACACCCCTGCCAACAGCAGATGCGAGAACGAAGCGCTTGGTATCCAGCCTAACTATTCCAGACGCTATAGTGAATATCTTATATGGTACTGGGGAGAAGCCAGCTATCAAAACTGCCCATGCACCGTATTTCTCGAAATAATCCTCGACACGCTTTATCTTGCTTGCAGGAAAGAGCTTCCTTGCTAGTGGTCTTCTGCCTTTCAAACCAATGTAGTAACCAGCAATCCCCCCCATCACTGAACCAGCGGTTGATACAGAAGCATAATACGGACCGATCGAAGGATTGGCGATTGGTGCCGCAGTTGTATTAGGATCGCTTGCACTTTCAAAATTTCTTGTAATAGGATTTACCATACATAACACAACTGAAGGACTAGCGATAATTGCTCCGATTGCAAAACAGAAGGCTAGGATAACACACTTGCTAACGTTGGGTTTGATAGCCGGAGCACCAACTATTGCTGGTACATGGATAGGAGGCTTCACTTACATGCCACTTGCATCGATAGTTTTCCTAGCGATTGGTGCTGGTGCAATATTCCAAGTCGTATATTCAATATTCAACTGGATGAACAAGGAGATGGATAGCAAGATCACCGCGCCTCATAATATTACTGGCTTCATAGTTGGTTTAGCAATAATGTACTTTACTGGCTTGCTTGTTGCTGGATAATGCGTCTATCCAAAGACAAAGGTATAGAATACAAAGCTGTTCGTCTTCGGTATGATCTCTATTTCATGAATTTCTGGTTTTTCAGTTTTGACCAAATTGTGCATGAAGTTCCACGTTACATCAACATAACTTATGCCATTTTCCACTTCGACATCTTTTCCAGCATTCTCCTTTGTAAGGTAGTTGCCATCAAGCTTGACTTCGATCCCTGTCGGTTTTCCATTTTCGGTTCCAATTATCGTATTCACTCTTTTTGCTGTATACTTCATGATCACGGCAGCATTGTTACCATCCTTGCCAAAGTATCTTACACCTTCCCTGTCCCAGAACCAGCTTCCGCGCAAGTAGACCATGTTGTCCAAGTGTGCACCAGAGTCCTTGAACCGATTTACTTTATTTGGCTCAGTCTTTTGGTTGTTCCCAAAGCGCCTTAGCCTTGTGTAACCAACGCATATCTCCGGGCTCATGCCAAAGAAGTGCATTCCATGCATATCGTAAATTTCGTCCTCTGGGTCGTTATCCTCTAATTCAGTTGGAGGATTCTGTCCAGCTTCCTGCAGTAATTCAATTATGGGATCTTCAAACTCGAATATGTTACCAAACCCAGCATGTTCATACCTTATCAATCCATTTGAATCTATGAGAACATGTTTCGGCCAATACATATTTCCATAAGCTTCCCATGTTTTGTTTTTTATATCTAAGGCTATTGGAAAGTTTACCTTGTACCTCTCAAGAGCCTTCTTTATGTTTAAGGTATTTGTTGCAAACTGATATTCGGCTGAATGTGCACCAACAAGAACCAATCCATGCTTGGAATACTTTTCATTTAATCTTCTCACTATCGGAATTGATCTCAGACAGAATATGCATGTGTATGTCCAGCAGTCAAGCAAAACAACCTTGCCCTTTAATGCTCTGAGGGAGAGGGGTTTTGAATTGACCCATTCTTCTATATTAATGAAGTCTGCTGCAGGGGTTGCCGGTATTATATTCATAGTAAACTGCAAAGCAATTCTGAAATTATTTAAATGTTAAAACAGTTCAGATTAAATATCGTTCATATCACACGAGTCTGCATGCAAAAGGTTTTCGCTGATGATCTGAGAAAGCTAATGGATCAGGCTAAAGACGCTTCTTATGTAGAGATAAGGTATCATTCCAGACTGCTCAATGAAATACGGATCAGCAATGGTGAGCTTGACAGAATTCGTTCGGTTGTAAACGACGGAGCTGGCATAAGAGTTCTTGTTGATGGCTGTTGGGGATTCAGCAGCACAAGCGAGACATCAAACGAATCGCTTCTTGACACGATGAGTGTAGCGATCTCATCCGCAAGCCTCCTTTCAAAAGGGAAGCTGCGAAAGGTCACAAAACTTGCAGACGCAAAACTTGCAGTCGGAACCTTTAAACCGGCAATAAATGGAAATTTGGAAGATTACAGTATAGAGGACAAGGTTAAAGTGGTTAAGGATTCAGAAGCATGTGCCAGAAAATACTCAAACAAGATAAAATCAGCCCAATGTATGTATCGTGAAACAATAGATTACAAAATAATTGTTAATACTGATGGCGCGTCTGCAGAGCTCTTCGATTCGAAACCAGAATTTTCATTAACCGTTGTTGCAGCGGAGTCTGGAAACAGCATAACTGCGTCTGAAGGTACTGGAATAACTGGTGGTTGGAAAGATCTATTCAAGATTAGAAGCTCGAGAGATATTGCAAGGGAAGCTGCACAAAAGGCTGTCAAGCTGTTAAAAGCAAAGAGGCCTATGGGCGAAAGGACAAGTGTGATACTCGACTCCGGTATGGTCGGTCTTATTTCGCACGAAGCTATTGGTCACACAGTGGAAGCCGACTTTGTACTTTCGGGTTCGATAGTTAAGGACAAGATCGGACAGAAGGTTGCAAGTGATCTTGTTACCCTGGTAGACAGTGGACCGTCACAGATACAGAGCTGTGCTGCTGGAACAATATTTGTAGATGATGAGGGTATACCAGCACGGAGAACTGCTATAATAGACAATGGCATTTTATCGTCTTTCTTGCACAACAGAGAGACCGCATCTATATTTAATGCCGAACCAACTGGAAACGCTAGGGCATTCGAATATGACAATGAACCGTTGATAAGAATGCGCAATACCTACATCGAGCCTAGAGACTACACGCTTGATGAGATGATCAAAGAAACAAAGCACGGTTACTTGATCAAGGGAGCAAGAAATGGACAGGCAGATGCAAATGGCGAGTTCATGTTCAATTCGCAGGAAGCTTATTTGATAGAGAGTGGCAAGACCAAGCAACTACTCAGAGGTGCCAGCATATCAGGCCGGGCATTTGATGTGTTGATGAGTGTAGATGCAATAAGCAAGGACTTCAAGTATGACATTGGTACGGGTTACTGCGGCAAGTATCAACCAATGAAGGTTGACGGCGGTGGACCACATATCAGATGCACAGCAGTAGTCGGAGGTCTGCAGTGATGTTACTAGATGTATGCTCTTATGCAGTAAAGGAAGCCTTGAAGCTGAAGGCAGACGAGGCAGAAGCATACGCTTCCCTTGACAACGAAGCTGAAGTATTCATAGAGAACAACGATCTGAAGCAGGTCAAATCGCACAGGATTGGAAGCATAGGGATCAGGGTATTTGTTAAAAAGTCGCTAGGGTTTGCATCGGTCAATAGTTTAGGTAAGGAGAAGGTTTTAGATGCCGTGAACAAGGCGATCAAAATAGCAAGAGTAAGCCCTAAGGACAATCACAACAAGTTGCCAATAAAGAATTCTGTCGTCATGTTAGATGACATTTATGACGGTAATGCCGAAGGTTTCGAACCAACAGATGCTACGAAGTGTGCAATAGAGATGCTGAAAACTGCAAGATCCTACGATCCTCGGGTCAGCGTTGACAGTGGCACCTTCAACTCCTCTGTTCTAACACATGCAGTGTGCAATTCAAACAGTATAGAGCTTGAGGAGATGGTCAGCATGTTCTCTTGGAATATTATGGGCATGGCAATAGATGGCGGCGATGTTTCAAACTTTGATTTCCAGTTTAACGGTACACACTCTGTGAAAGACATCGACATGGTTACAACGGCTAAAGATTTTGCGAAGACTGTTATAAAATCCCTGAATGCAAGAAAGATCGATAGTTTTAAGGGTTCAATGCTGTTGAGTCCCAACGCTGCTGACGAACTGATACAGGATGCTTTAAAATTTGCAATCAACTCCAACAATGTGCAGAAGAAGACTAGTAGGTTTGCAAATATGATCGGCAAAAAAGTGGCATCAACCAAGCTAACTGTCATAGATGATGCAACGTTTACTGACGGACTTGCTGCAGAAAGTTTCGATCGGGAAGGCGTTGGACATAAAAGGAATGTTATCATCGATAAAGGCACGTTGAAGAGATACATATACAATACCTACACTGCCGAGAAGGACAAAACCAAGAGCACTGGTAATGCATCGGGTAGCACAACTTTTTCACCTTCAGTAGGTTCTACAAACATGATCTTCGAAAGCGGTAACAGAAATCTAGATCAGTTGATTAGCGAAATAAAGAAAGGCATGATGATAAACAGGTTCTCAGGAAACGTGAATCCTGTAAATGGAGACTTTTCTGGCGTTGTGAAGGGCGGTCACTTGATTGAGAATGGTAGTATGATATGCCCAGTAAAAGAACTAATGGTCGCTGGAAACTTATTCGAAGCCCTGAAGGATATATCTGGGCTGTCAAAGGAGAGAAAGAAGATATTCACTTCCTTCCTGCCATACATAAGGGTAGAAGGCATCTCCTTTACTGGAGGGTGATCATGCAAGACAAGTATGATATTGTTGTAGTTGGTGCAGGACCGGCGGGACTCTCTGCAGCCTATGCTGCTGCAAAAAATGGTGTAAGTGTTATTGTACTTGAAAAGGATGATGGAATTGCATACAATGTTAGAACCAGTGGAGTGAGCTGGATAGAGGAAATAACAAGGTTTGGAATAACCGAAGAGCATTACAACCCAATCAAAAATTATGCATTCTTTTCTCCATCAAACGAGGTTATGATAAGTGGCAAAGAACCAAAATGCTGTGTGCTAAACGTTAGAAGCACATACCAGCACCTTGCATTTGACGCAGCAAGTGCTGGTGCTAGGATTATGGTTAAGGCAAATGCAACAAACGCAATTGTTAACAATAAAAGAATTTCTGGTGTTAAGGCCAATACACCCAAAGGCGAATTAAGCATCAATGCTGATCTTGTAATAGATGCAAGTGGGTTCAACACAGCAATTGGCAGAAAACTTGGCTTTGTATCAGAATGGAAAAGGTATGGTGTTGGTGCAGAATACGAGTGCTACACAGAAAATGTTGACAGCAATACATGGACACTCATGGTCGGAAGCGAATACTCACCCGCTGGCTATGCATGGATCTTTCCTTTGAGCAAAAACAGAGCCAGAATAGGAGTTGGTATTGGCAGACCAGAGTCAGGTGAAGAACCTCTTGACAGACTGAATGTTATGCTGGAAAAGAAACCAAAACCATTGGATAAGATAGGCAAGATAGAACCAGTTGAACTGCATTACGGGTTTATCCCAAACGAGGGAGTAAGGGAAAACACCGTAGCAGATGGTTTCATACTTGTTGGCGACTCGGCTGGTCAAGCAAATCCTCTTGTATTGGAAGGTATTAGATATGCAATTGAGTTTGGCAGACTTGCTGGAGATATTGGTGCAAAATCATTACAACATGGAGCAAAAAAAGAATCATTGCAAGAGTATGACCAAACATGGAGATCAAAGGTACAAAGTAAAATTGCTGCAGCAGTTAAAGTTCAATCAAGATGGGTCGACCTTTCGGATGACCAGTGGGATAAAGAAATCGAAATAATAAAGGATATGAGCATTGATGAATTTCTTGATTTTATCCGCGCAGACTTTAGCATGTCAAAGATGCTAAAACTTGCATTGCATCATCCAAAGACAGCTGCAAGACAACTCTTTGACATGGTTCTGAAGTCTTAAGAAAAATTTTTATACGGAGCTGGAGTGGTTTTCTTGCCTTGACTCAAGCATTGGTTATCGGGTCTGCTGAATTCGAGCCATTGCTTCTGATGCTTTTATTTGGCGTAATTGCTTCTATCCCAATGCTCATCATAGCTAGAATAATTTCTCCCAGGAGAAGATACACAAATCCAGTGAAGTTCCTGCCAATGGAGTGCGGGCAGGTGCCTACCGGAGAGGGTAGAACTCACTTCATGATGCAGTATTATGCTTACGTGCTCATGTTCGTTGTATTTGACGTAATGGCAATCTTTCTCTACGCATGGGGTGCATCGATATATGGTCTAGCACAGGCAGCTACTTTGCCAATAATTGCGTTCCTAGCAGTTTTATTTGCTGCAATGGGATATGCAATGTATCTATCGGGGAGGAAAGATATATGGTAAATAAACCAGCTATTAAATATGCTGAAATCGCAGAAACCGGTGAGAACCAATGCTGAAAGAGCTAGTCAATCCTTCAACATTCAATGCTTTAGTAGGAAAGCTCGAAGATGTTCTGGTTAGAGCTGTTGACAAGCCATTAGGCTATGCAATTAACTGGGGAAGACTTTGGTCATTATGGCCTGTACACTTGGAGACAGCTTGCTGCAGTGTTGAGTTCGGTGCGGCAGCAGGGTCAAGATTCGATGTGGAAAGGTTTGGAATCATAGAAGCCTTCGGCTCCCTAAGACAGTGTGACTTGTTAGTTGTGCAAGGCACAGTAACTCGAAAGATGGCTCCAAGACTAAGAATGGTGTACGATCAGATGCCAGATCCAAAGTATGTGATAGCAATGGGTGCATGTGCAATTACTGGAGGATTGTACTTCGATTCATACAATGTGCTGCCAGGAATAGATGGTGTAATACCAGTCGACGTTTATGTGCCAGGATGTCCCCCAAGACCAGAGACGCTGATACAGGGTACAATGTTGCTACAAGATAAGATCAAGAGATCAAGGTTAAAGTAATCATGAGTTCTCAGGGCAAGCAGCCTGAACGAGAGAAGGGTCAATCTAAAGAAGAGCAGTCTATCAAAAAGGAAGATAAGCAGGCAGAAGTTAAGCAAGAACAACCAAAGCAACAGGCACAAAAGATAGAGCAAAAAAAGGAAGTGCCTAAAGTTGAAATTCCACTATTGGAAAAAAGCATAGTTGATAAAGTCAAGGCAAAGTTTGGCGATAAGGTCAATCTTTCTTATGCAAAATCAAAACGCATCAGATTTGAAGTTAAATCTGAAGATGCAATTGAATTTGCTCGTTTTTTGAAGGAAGAGGTGAAGTTTGATCATCCAATTTCAGTCTCTGGTGTTGATCGTCCGAAAGAAAATACTATAGAAGCTGTTTACCACTTCTGCTCTTGTGCAGTTAGCAAATACGCACCAATAGTTGTAGCAGCGGCATTTAGATTGCCAAGGGATAATCCAAAGATGCCAACGTTGATTCCAGTATATAGAGGGGTTGAATACCATGAGAGGGAGGCATTTGAGATGCTGGGGATTGTATTTGAGGGACATCCAAGGCTTGAAAGGCTTTTGCTACCAGAGGATTGGGCTGATATCCCACCGCTGAGGAAGGATTTCAGCATCAAGGGTAGGTGAGATGATGGAGCACTTGCCTCCCGGCTTGCAGCTAGAGGAATCAGAATCTGGTGGCAAAATATTAACAATCAGCGTTGGTCCACAACATCCAGGCTCAGGACACTTTAGGCTTGTCATTAGCGTTGATGGGGACATAATCGTAGACGCAGTTCCAGATCCAGGATACGTACATAGGGGAGAAGAAAAGATGACCGAATACCGTAACTTCATAACAAATATACCACATCTTGAACGCCCGATTATACATGATTCTGCAGGAATAACCTACCCGTTTTGCCTAGCATGTGAAGAGATTGCAAATATACCCGTTCCAGAAAGAGCCAAGTACCTTAGAATAATAATAGCCGAACTAGATAGGTGCATCTACCTTCTTTACTGGCTTGCGATCTATGGCATATTTCTTGGACACTCCACTATGTTCATGTGGCCCATGGCAGATCGTGAGTTGCTCATTGATTTAGCAGACATGCTAACTGGAGCTAGGGTTACTCATGCATTTCTTGTGCCAGGTGGTGTTAGAAACGACATTCCAGAAGGCTTCGAGGAGAAGGCAATCAGACAGCTAAACTACTTCGAAAAGAGATTAAAAGAGTACAAAAAAATATTCTTTGACAATCCTCTTTTCCTGCAAAGATCGCAAGGAGTTGGGGTTCTTAAACCGCAAGATGCAATTAACTTGGGCGTTACAGGTCCTGTTCTTAGATCAACTGGAGTTAAAAAGGACGTAAGAAAAGACGAGACGTATGATGTTTACGAAGAGCTCGATTTCGAAGTAATAACAATGACTGAAGGCGATTCTTATGCAAGGGCATACGTGGCTTATCTGGATATGTTCCAGAGCACAAGTATAATCAAGCAGTGTTTAGAAAAGATCCCTGCTGGTTCAGTAAGAACTAAACTTGCTCCAAACCCAAGGGGACCACCTGGAGAGTCATTTAAAAGAGTGGAAACAGGGAGAGGTGAACTCTCATACTATGTGGTTAGCGATGGTACGCCAAAGCCCTACAGGGTTAAGATTAGTGTGCCATCGTTCAGGCAAATTCCAGCAATGCCTCATTTGTTACGAGGTTCAAAACTGGCAGATATGCCTGCAATATACTGGAGTCTCAATTACTGGCCAGTGGAGGCAGATCGCTAGTGGGAACGGTTACAGAATTTAGTTTTGGCGATTTTGTTAAAAGCCTTCTAAGGCTTGTATTCTTCTTTCTGATAATATTCACTCTAATTGTATTACCAATAATATTCATCGTGCTGTTCTACGTTCCTCCACCAGAGATAGAGGGCATAGAGATAACACCATACCTGCTTTTGACTATGATGGTCAACCCCCAGATTGGGGCACCATTGATAAGAGCTACAATGGAGACTACCTTATTCCAAGTAGCCGTATTCCCAGGATTCACCTTTGCGGCCCTAATTGCAACGTTGATAATTTACATAGAAAGAAAGTTCCTTGCAAAGATGCAGATAAGAGTTGGACCTTACTACGCTGGTAGGGAACTTTTCTGGTGGGCTCGTTCGCTAGAAGGCGTTTTGCAGATGGGAGCAGACTTGTTCAAGCTGCTGGGTAAGGAGATCATCGTTCCTTCAGGTGCGGATAAACCAATATTCTGGGCAGCTCCTGTTGTGCTAGTCGTAGCTGCTTCTGGATTGGTTGCACTGATTCCTGTTGCTCCAGGTTGGGTCGTTGCTGATATTGATGTTGGTTTGCTTGTTGTATTTGCTCTTATAGGTTTCTTTCCTCTGACCGCTTTGCTTGCATCTTGGGCAAGTAACAGCAAATATCCATTCATAGGTGGTTTAAGAGCTTTACACCAGATGATATCCTATGAGATCCCTCTGATTCTTTCGGTTTTAGGTGTTGTGATCCTGTCTGGAAGGTTGAACTTGTCCCAGATAGTTGTGGCTCAGGATCCATACTGGTATATTTTATTGCTACCAGTAGGTGCGTTTGTTTTCTTCATAACAATATTAGCAGAGCTGGAAAGAATTCCATTCGATCTACCAGAAGCGGAAAGCGAAATTGTTGCTGGTTGGCTGACCGAATACTCTGGAATGGCTTATGGTTTGCTGCAGCTTGCTTCTTATATCAAGCTATATGCCCTTGCAGCATTATTTGCCACATTGTTTCTAGGTGGCTGGATGGGACCGATGGTTGCCAGTGATCTGAATTTATTTGGATACACGATATTGACAGCAGAAGAAGGCAATGGAATTTTCTGGTTCTTGGTGAAGACTCTTGGAATAGCTATGCTTATGCTCCTGGTCAGAGGAATAAACCCAAGGATAAGGATAGATATACTCTTAAGAACAGGCTGGGCAAAGCTAATTGCCATATCATTTATTAACATCTTTATAGCTCTTGCGCTTTTGTATCTAGGTGTGGCACATCCTGTGGAGGTGATTAGTACATGAGCGGAGCGAGAGGTTTCTTAGGAGCTATAGAATCTGGAACAAAGCACCTAGTGGTCAAGAGATTCACTCTAAGATATCCAGAGCAGAAACTGAAGTTCGTTGGTGATGGATACCAGTATGATCCAAAGATAGGGGTGGGAATTGCAGGTTACAAGGGAAGGCACATACTTTACCATGACAAGTGCACTGGATGCCAGTTATGCGCAATTGCATGCGAAGGCGTAGCAGAAGCTATAGGCATGGTAAAGATAGACAAGCAATGGAATCACAACAAGAAGAGCATCATGCCTCAAATCGACTATGGCAAGTGTGTCTTCTGCGGACTATGTGTCGATGCATGTCCCTTCTACGCACTGTTTATGACAGACGACTACGAACTATCGGCATACACAAAGGAGCACCTGATATACACACCAGATCAATTAGCTGTCAAACCCAAGTACCAAGGAAAGGTTGAAATCAAGATAGACGATCAGGGTGCAACACATGGTTGATCCAGGATTCATTGCAGTAGCTACGATAACAATTGCATCGGCTGTAATTGCTCTAGAGTTTAGAGAGATCATTTATGGTGCAATTGCGCTCGCTATATCCCTCCTGGGTATTGCAATGTTCTTTGTATTGCTCGATGCAACTTTTGTTGCAATGTTCCAGATCGCTGTTTATGTTGGTGCCGTCATAGTTCTGGTCATATTTACCATAATGCTTGTCAGAAGGGAGGCATGGATGGCCGTGCCTGAAGGTAAAAGGAAGATCATGGGTCTCATCATCATGTTCATTATAATGTTTGGGCTTGGTGCGGTCTTCATTAGATCGGGATTGACTCAGTGGTCAGTGCCAGAAAACACAGTAGCGTTTACGCAGATCGGGGAGCAGATGGTAACTTATTACTCACCGGCTTTGATTGCTATAGCACTTACACTGGCGGCAGCAGTAATTGGTGCATTGGCTCTGGCAAAGAAAGATCTGGAGGCAAAACATAGTGGCGGCAATAATTGATTACGTTATTGTTTCCGCAATCCTTCTTGCAATTGGTATCTACGGTCTCACTGTAAAGAGAAATGCCATTCGAATGTTATTTGCAATTGAAATTATTGTTAATGCTGCAAACCTTAACCTTGTTGCCTTTTCCAGGAACATGCCAGCTCCGAACGCTACTGGCCAGACACTTGCGCTATTCTCTATAGCAATCGCAGCTGCCGAGATCGCTGTAGGCTTGGCATTGATCATTGTAGCATACAGAATTTACAGAAATATCGATGTCAAGGAGTTCAGGAGCATGCATGGTTAATGTTGTTTATCATGTTAAAGAATTTCTTGACGCTATATTTGATAAAACTTTAGGGCGTGCTAAGTGAAGAAAATTTGATCCCACAGACCATCGTCAGCTGAAATAATTAACCTAAACTTTTTATTGGCATCCTCTTGCTAGAACGGTGAGATGGGCTTCGGCGCGGGGAGACTGGCACGAATCAGGCCAATTTCTTTGTCGCGCATTAACCGAACAGGGGTGGCGTGATTATGGTATTTTATCTGCTTCAGGCAGTATTCATACCCCTACTACTGTCTCCACTTGCCTATTATATTAGCAAAAGATATGGGGTTGGCAGTGCAACTTGGTTCACATTTGCTGTAATGCTTTATTCTACTGCAATGCTGGTCGTGCCGGCAGCATCAGGATACTATGCTGAATTTTATCCTTGGAGCCAGCTCGGGCAGTTTGGCTTAGTTTTAGATGGCTTAAGCATGCCATTTGCTATTCTAATCTATATTCTGTCAACTGTGCTTGTTCTATATTCTAGGCCTTACATGATCCATAAGATAAGAGAAGAGTATCGGCAGAGGCGGCAGAACGGTTCAGGCTCACCAGTTGGAATGCAGCTAGAAGAGGTTCCTGTACAGGTGATCAATCACGAGGTTGGTGTCTACTACGCATTATTCTTGGTATTTGCTGTGGGTATGCTTGGTACCGTTCTTGCATCAAACCTCGTTGAATTTTTTGTCTTCTTTGAAGTGATGCTCGTTCCATCTTTCTTCCTCGTTGCATTTTACGGTTATGGGGAAAGAAGGCGCATTGCTCTAATGTTCTTCTTCTGGACCCATGTTGGGGCAGTTGTTCTTCTGGTGGCCCTTATCGCAATGGGGATATCTGCTGGAAGCTTTGACATGGCAAACATAAAGGAGGCTTCCATTGCTGCTGACCTACTTCCTATAATTGCTGTAGGTATAATCATTGGTCTTGCAGTTAAAATTTCGCTATTTCTGGTTCATATCTGGCTTCCATACGCACATGCTGAGGCGCCGACGCCAATAAGTGCACTGTTATCTCCAGTTATGATCGGTATCGGAGGTTACGCTTTGATGCGATTGCTGATGGTCCTGATGCCGAACATGTATAACGAAACAGCACTTGCGCTCAGTATCTGGGGATTTGCAACGATGGTATATGGTGGTGCAATGGCTCTTATGCAGGATGATGTCAAGCGATTACTTGCTTATTCAAGTATAAGCCAGATGGGATACCTAGTTTTTGGTTTCGCGTCACTCGATGCATTGGGTGTAACCGGTTCGGTATTGATGTATGTAAGCCATGCAACAGGAAAGGCACTTCTCTTCATGATGGCTGGTGTGCTAATTCTGCAAACAGGCACGAGAAGTTTTGCAAAGCTTGGAGGCTTGGCAGGAAAACTGCCCATAACAGCTACAACAGCAGTGATTGGAGGGCTTGCAATAATGGGTATACCTCCGACAAATGGATTCATGGCGGAGTGGATGCTATTCTTTGGTGCTCTCAACACAGCACTTGTACAGGATTCAATGATTCGATTGGTTGTGTTTGGTCTTGCTTTGGCTACAACAATTCTAACAGCTGGTTACATACTCTGGATGATAAAGCGCATCTTCTTCGGTAAGCTTCCAGAAGGGATGGAGAATGTCAAGGAAGCACCATTGTATATGACTGCGCCGATGATGGCACTCGCAGTTATGACAATTCTAATTGGTATTTATCCAGAGATGTTTACTGGGACGATAGTGCCGTTCATGAGGAGCATATTGGGGTGATGATCGATGTGGCTAGATAGTGTGATCGGTTTGGTCGTTGAAGGTAGTCAGGAGGCAATTGCCGCTAGCTTTGAAGGCCTTGGAATCAACGTATGGCTGATCTGGGTTATTCCTTTCATAGGTGGGATGCTGGCACCCGCATTTGCCAAAGGGGGCAGTAGAATTAGAGATCTTTCAGCTGTTGGATTTTCACTTGCAAGTGCAATATTTGCAACAACATTAATTCCAGTTGCATTAGCTGGCGGAGAAATACACGACCAATATCCTTGGATACCAAGCGTGGGAATCAACGCAGGTGTTTTGGCTGATCCGCTAAGCATACTGATGGCCAATGTTGTTGCATGGATATCATTTCTGATCATGGTTTACAGTCTCGGCTACCTGAAAGGTGATCCAGATCTAACGCGATACTGGTTTTTCATGAACTTCTTCATCGGAAGCATGCAGTTGATTGTTTTATCAGATAACTTGCTCATGTTATTCTTTGGATGGGAGGGCGTTGGTTTAGCATCTTACGCATTGATCGGCTATTGGCACAAGGACAGGGCAAAGGACTACGTTGGTGTGATAGGTCACCGAGCATTAGGAATCGCTCAATATACTTCTCCATCGCACGCAGGCATGAAAGCATTCCTAATGACTAAAGCTGGAGATGCTATGATGCTTGCAGGCATGTTCTTGATCTATGCTTATGCCGGGACATTTGAGTTCAAGGCATTGTTACATGATACCACTTGGGCTCAGATCATGGGACAGCAAGGGTTACTTGTTCCAGCCGCTGTTTTGCTGTTTGGCGGTGCAATTGGAAAATCAGCACAATTCCCCTTGCACGAATGGTTACTTGAAGCAATGACAGGTCCAGCCTCCGTTTCAGCACTGATACATGCTGCAACTATGGTGAAGGCTGGTGTAATTCTGGTTGCGAGACTGGCACCATTATTCTTTGCCGTAGCTGCATTCGGCGCAAGTCAGTTCTTTGAGATAATTGCATGGGTCGGTGTCATAACTGCATTCATGTTGGCGTCCCAAGCAATGGTTAATCCTGAGATCAAGAAGGTTCTTGCGTACTCCACTGGTTCGCAAATAGGTTACATGATGCTAGCGATCGGTATTGCTGGATTGTCAACAGAATTTGTTCAAGGTTACACTGCAGGTTTCTTCCATTTAACGAGTCATGCGATGTTCAAGGCATCCATGTTCATGGGAGCTGGTGCACTGATCCATGTTGCAGGAAGTAGGTTCATGACAGAAATGGGCGGGTTAAGGAAACACATGCGCAAAACTTACATTGCAATGATGGCTGCCGCGCTATCGCTAGCTGGTGCACCTATAATTACCCTCGGTTTCTGGAGTAAGGACGCAATTTTCGCATCTATACTTGGATCGAACTATGCCCTTGGCGGCGTATTATACTGGCTCGCTGTGTTGACAGCTATGATGACCGCGTTCTACACAATGAGGATGATCGGAATGGTATTCTTTGGCGATAAAAGCAAACATCTAAGCGAATTAGAACATCGCGGCCATAAACTTCATGAAGCCACCGCTGTGATGTGGATACCGTATGGAATACTTGCTGGTTTGACAATTGCAATTGGTTTAGCGGGCCCGCTAGCGGAGGAGAGTATACATGATCTTTTTGCTGGTTATCTCTTTAATTCATATGGAATAGAGTCGCATGCAGAGATTAGCCTTAACTGGTTTGCAATAATTTCGTCTGTTTCGGCATTCAGTATTGGCGCGGGCTTGGGATGGATATTCTACATCGGAAGAATAGCTAATCCAGCTAGTGTTGTTAATTCAAACATAGTTACTTACGCTTTATACAGGTTCTTAGAAAACAGATGGTATGTGAACAGCATCTATTACTGGGGCTTTGTACTAGTCCCGCTTCTGATCTACAGAATTATTTGGCGCTATTTTGAAAGCATAATCATAGAGGGCATCAATCCAGCATTCCAGCTAAGCATGGCAGGGTGGTCTAAAATTGTTAGGAATATGCAATCTGGTGTAACCCAGACATACCTATATGCATTTGCGGTTGGGGTAGTGTTCGTGTTGCTGT
Source organism: Nitrososphaerales archaeon (assembly GCA_046759465.1). GTDB lineage: Archaea > Thermoproteota > Nitrososphaeria > Nitrososphaerales > UBA213 > JBHICH01. The sequence continues at coordinate 12,954 of JBHICH010000008.1, read as the reverse complement.
TGCTATTGATATAGGTGAAATAAATGGTAGATATCTTCTCGACTCCAATTCTAATAACAATAATTCTCGGCACTGTAGGTCTTATCATCCCTGTTATTGATGCAATGCGCAAGGAGCATGGAGCTAGCCACAAATTATATGGCACTATAGCTTTTGGCGCACTGATAGTTTCTATATTCATTATAATTGCAAGGATATTTTCCGGAGAGGCAATACCTGCAGTTGCATTTACCGAGTCTGTTCTAGTTGATGATTTATTCGGCTCATTCTTCGGAATTGTCTTTCTGATAGTCGCGATCGTTGTTACAGCCTCTTCAATAGATTATATGAAAAGAACTCCAAACCCTGCACCATACTACTCACTCCTCCTGCTGTCTTCAATCGGAATGGTCCTCCTCGCTTATTCAACAGACCTTGTGATGCTCTTAGTTGCGTGGGAATTAATGAGTATACCAACTTATGTTCTTGCTGGTTTCCACAAGAAGGATCCTGTCTCAAACGAGGCCGCCATCAAGTACTTCATGTTCGGTGCAATGTCATCTGGCATTTTGGTCTACGCAATATCACTTGCATACGGACTAACAGGTTCAACAAACATTGCAGTTGTCCTGCAGGGATTAACTCAGCTTGAGAGTGGCCTTTCACCAATTGCGCTGATGGCGGTAGCACTTTTCATTGCAGGTTTTGGCTTCAAGCTAGCACTAGTGCCATTTCACATGTGGTTGCCAGACGCATATGAAGGGTCGCCAACTACCGTAAGCGCTTTTCTTGCAGCCGCAACCAAGAAGGCTGGCTTCGCTGCTGCGCTAAGGGTTGTGATACTTGGTATGGTTGCACTGAATCTTGACTGGAGTCTAGTCTTAGGCATATTGGCAATACTTACGATGACCGTTGGGAATATTGCTGCATTAACACAGAAGAGCATAACCAGGATGTTAGCTTACTCCAGCATTGCCCAGGCAGGTTACATGTTGATTGGTTTGAGCTTGGCACCATTTTCAGTACTTGCAATGCAGGGCTCTTTGTTCCATATACTCAATCACGCCGTTATGAAATCAATTGCATTCATTGCGGCTGCGGGTGTGATAGTTGCTCTTGCAACTTCCCATATTGACGGTTACAGGGGACTTGGAAAGAGAATGCCGATAACAGCGATCACAATGACAATATCGCTTTTGGCACTTGCGGGTGTACCGCCATTAAACGGATTCTGGAGCAAGTTCATTCTTTTTGCAGCTGCAGTTGATTCTGGCACAACAGTTTCGTGGGGGCCATGGCTCGCAATTGCTGGTATACTGAACAGTGCATTGTCACTGGGCTACTATGCATGGGTGATAAGGAGAATGTACTTCGATGAATCAACAGAGGCCAGAAGGATCAAAGAGCCTCGGATAATAGTTGCAGTGATGATATTTGCAATTGTGTTTATGGTCGGGTTTGGCGTCTACCCAACACCGCTCATTGACTTCTCATCGAGTTCTGTGCCACCAGTAGCAATTATACCTTAAATCTGCTTGGCAGCCCTGTACTTCCAGTAAACTTTCTCAGCTTGAATGTACAATTAGTGGAGATGGCAAGATCTCACGTTCATATATTTAATGTGTAATAAAACCACCATTATACTTCTTATTTGAGCATTGTAAGATTGATCAAATCCTGTATGTGCGGTTTGATCTTGCCATCACTGATACCACACAACTCTTTTTTTGCCTTGTTGGTGTAATCCAAAAGCATACTTTCCGTCTTATTGATGAACTCCTTTGAACGCCCATTATTTTTGAGGAGCGTATTAAACAACCTATCTTCATTGTTCCAGTCTGCAAGATCATCATGTATCTGATAGGCAATACCAATAAACCTGCCAAAGTTCGTTAAAGCATTAACCTGCTCATCAGTACCGCCTCCAATTATTGCACCTATCTTTGCTGATGCTTCAAATATCGCTGCAGTCTTGTGTGTCAACACATTGATGTAATCATCAAGCTGTATTCTTTTTTCGCCATCCAGCCTTACTTCAAGCATTTCACCTTCGCTCATTTTTAGCGCTGCATTTGCAAGCTCGTTTGATACTTTTGGATCCCTTAACTTGGATCCAATGTTTAGAATTATGCCAAGCACGAAGTCTGCAGTTAGTATCGACATGTTATACCCATACTTCACATGAAAGGATGCCCTGCCCCTCCTCTGCTTTTCCTGGTCAACTATATCATCGTGGATTATTGATTCTGTGTGAAGAAGCTCAATTGCAGATGCGGCCAAGAAAGCATCGTCATCGCACCTACCGACGCTTTCAGCAGACAGGACTAGGATCAATGGCCTGATCCTCTTTCCGCCTTCGCACGCATACTTCAATGGAGCATAGAACTCTGACCAAGAGTAAAGGTTCAGTTCACGCCTCAGGGCTTCTTCTATCTTCAAAAGATAATTACCAAAAGCGTCTTGCAATGGGTTAACCTTCCTTGCTCTACTACTCAATAACCAGCACTAGTAGGCATAACTATTGATATCTATTAATGCTTTTTGAATAAGCAAGTATGCATGCTCCTAGCGGAATTCCTCAGATTTCTTAAATGTTTCCGTACCCAAAATCCTGTAAATTAATCTAGTTGAAAAATCTGAAAGTCCGTGTTTGTACAGTTACGGAGTTATGCATTTCAAGTCTTGATAAGGCTTCAGTAGCTTTAAGGCGACCACTTACCTAGCAAGAAGTGCTAGATCATTTTGAGTGCTCCGGGCGGGAGTTTCATAGTCCAAGAGCTATTTTGAACCCGCGATCAGCGACTCGAAAGGCCGCTATGCTTGACCGGGTTGTGCAGTTTAACTTCTACACCACCGGAGCACATCTTGCGTCTTGCTCTTGTTGCAATAAAATCTTTTCCAGCAGAAGATTTTTTTATGGGAGTGTTCGCATCCTAAACGTGTGTGTGCTGATTAAAAGAATAGATCAGGAGATAGAGAAGAGAAGCCTGCTGAAACATCCATTCTACCAGATGTGGACAGAAGGTAAGTTGAGTATGGAATCACTGCAGGGTTATGCAAAGGAATACTTCCATCTAGTAAAGGCAGTGCCAAACATAGTTGAAAGGATTGCAGCTCAAACGGAAAATGATGGCGTAATGATTAATCTTCAAGAAGAGATAACGCATATAAAACCCTGGATAAAGTTCGCTGCTGCACTGGGCGTGTCAAGACAGGACCTTGAACATTATGAAGTATCACAAAAGACAAGGGATTCAGTAAACAAATTATTGGAACTTGCATCAAACTTCGATGAAGGAGCAGCTGCTATGTATGCATACGAGGCTGAAATTCCTAAAATAAGCAGTTCTAAGATCGATGGCCTTGCGAAGTATTACAATATTACAGGTAAAGATGCAACCGAATACTTCAGGATTCATGAAAGTGTTGATGTGAAACATGCTGCAGTATGGCGCATGATACTTGCAGAGTTGCCATGCAGCAGAATTGAAGATGCATTTAATGCTTCCATTTCATCACTGGTTGCACAAAACATGCTTTTGGATGCTGTACACCAAAATTATTCAACATGCATGTAAGTTGCAAAACCTTTATACCTAATTTATTGAATGCATTTGGGGCCCGTAGCTTAGCTTGGTAGAGCGACCGGCTCATAATGATAAAATGAGAGACCGGTAGGTCAAGGGATCGAAGCCCTTCGGGCCCACCTTGATTCATAACTTGGATTCCAGTCTCCAGGGGACAGAGTACAAAATTAGATAACTATCCTAACTTTTGATCCCATAGTTCTATCTATTCGCTCCGTAATTCTCTTGATTTCCCTATTGATTGTTGATCTAGTATGTTCAACCTTTTGCCTGTAATCATTGAGAGCAGATTCTTTCTGCGTAATATCGCTCCTAACACGATCTAGCTCCGTATGTATTTTGTCAAGCTCCTTATCAACAATTGATGTCTTGCTGCTCAATTCCTGTACTTTGGAGTCATGCTTCTTGTATTCATCCACGTATGCATGCAGGTTGGAGACCAAACCATTTATGTTTTCAATATCCTTGCTGGGATTCTTAACAGTTATTCTACCCTGCTGAACCTTTTCCCTGACCTTAGTTAGAATTTCTATTATCTGGTCTTCCTTTGCGTTTTGTATTAAATTCAATGGGTTCTCCATGACAGATTGCATCAGGTAATTGCTCTCCTTGTCGAGTCCAACTTCATAGGCAAACTTGCTCAACGGTCTCGAAATACGCGAAAATGCGGCATCAATTTCAGACAAGATCCTAGACGTTTCGTTGTTAACTCTTTCAACTTCCTTCTTGTTTCGTTTATATTCATAAAACCTTTCTGTATTTTTAAGTTCGTCTATCTTTTTTACAACTTCCAATTCCATTGATTTCAACATATCAAGTTCATTTTTCGTTTCTTCGCCCTTCTTAGCAAACTCCTTGTTTTCCCTTGACGCAATAGAAATCCTCATTATGCTTTCTTCACATTCTGAAAGCGATGATGTCATTTCTATATATCGGTCGATCAGTTCGTTAAGATGCTTAACTTCCCTGTTCAGCAATCCCAGTTCAAATTTTAACACTTTGGAATACTTACCAAAGAACATATGGATAGTACGTCTGTGAGAACCGCTTGTGTCTCCTAATCTATTCAGAAGGCTTTTAGCTCTATCACGCAAATCCATTGCATCATCAAAATTACTGATTTCTGGTAATTGTTCCGTTGTTTCTTTGGCAATTGCGGTAAGAAGTGTGCTCTTTGCATCATTTATCACTGAACTGAATTTCTGGGATACCTCATCCTGTCTGATCTCCGCTTTATTTAAGTCATCTCCAACCACTTTTATCGCGTTCATTATTATCTGCACTTTGCTCTTGATCTGGTTTACCTCTGGCTTTAGAGCATCAAACTCTGAATCTGTCTCTGACTTCATCCAAGGTTCCAGATCTGCAAAAGTAATTTCCTTAATTCTTTGTTGTTTTACTTCTTCCTTCGCCTTATCCTCTTTTTTTCTCCTGAACAGAATAATGCTTTACCACCTACAGTGATATGTAAGTCAATACCTAAAATTTTTTGCTATTACTCGATGCAGGAATACAATTCGAAAACTAAAGCATACATCTCTACATATATGAGGCTAACAGGGGCAATCGTCGCGAGGCTGGTGCTGGAATCGCGTTCATAGAGCCCTCTCATAATAAAATCAAGGAGCATAAAGAATATGCTGGCAAAAGGACAGCAACAAAGCTGAATATTTAGCTCTCAGAAAGGGGTTGTTGTGCTTTATTGCAAGTAACGTGCGATAGTTTCAGACAGCTAACTTATTGTAAAGCAAAGAAACGACCAATGTAAAATCAAGAATTTCTAAAAGGTCCTTGCATGTTTAAAGAGAGTTAAATAAAGACGCAGACACACTTGCCAGCAAGGCGATAGAGGAGTTAAGTTTAAAATAATAACCCGTATTTTTAATATAGGCAGCTGTGAAGAATCAGAGTTAACCTGATCTGTGATGTTAAGGCATTAAGCTGAGCTGCCTTCTCTTCGTAAGGTTTATCTAATGTAAAATCACCTAGAAAGCAAGGTATGCATGCCTAGTCCTCGAGTTTCACATGCTATAAAAGACGTTGCTATTGTAGTTATTGGCGTTTTAGCCGTATGGATGGGTCTGCGTGTTGCGTTTGCTACAGATAATCCGTTTTATGTTGTATCTAGTGGCAGCATGGAACCAGCACTTAACATTTATGACGTTCTAATAGTCAAAGATGGCTCTACTTTTGAAAAGGTGGAGCGCGGTGATATCATCGTATTCCACAGACCAGAAGCTCACGACAGGGTAATAGTGCATCGCGTGGTCGATATCAAGGAGCCTAGCGAGAGAATTATTACAACAAAAGGTGATGCAAATCCAGCATCTATACCTGGAACAGACTTTCCCGTAACACAGGATGATTACATAGGCGAAGTCTTGTATGTTATACCAAAGATAGGATATGTAACGCGACTGATCAACCCTCCAGTTAACTACATAATCATTGCAATAATACTTGCTATACTGTTCTTCAACAGAGCAAGTCACCGAAAGAAATCAGGAGAGACTGCACCCACTTCCAATGAAAATCCATCTCCTCCTGGACCTGTCTAGATATATATATACCAGCTTTATAACGGAAGAAAGGCATGCCACAGACCAAACCAATGGTTAGCATTGAGAACGTTGTTGCTTCAGCGACTGTCAATCAAACAGTCAACCTTAACCTTATAACACAGAACTTCCCAGACGTAGAGTACCATCCAGATCAGTTTCCAGGCTTGGTCTTTAGGCTCAAATCGCCCAAAACTGCTACGTTGATCTTCAGTTCGGGCAAGATGGTGTGCACTGGAGCAAAGTCTGAAGATCAGGCTATAAAGGCAGTAAAGAACGTGGTAGTAAGACTGAGGAAAGGTGGTATACCAGTAGAGAACGAACCCTCTATTGAAATTCAAAATATTGTAGCATCTGCGAGTTTGGGGGGCAAGATACACCTCGAATTGGCAGCAAGGGTACTGCCTAGAAGCATGTACGAACCCGAACAGTTTCCGGGTCTGATACACAGAATGCCTGACCCTAAAACTGTGATACTGCTCTTTGCCAGTGGGAAACTTGTTTGTACAGGGGCAAAGAAGGAGACCGAGGTTTACCGGGCAGTGCATAATTTGCATGTAGTGCTGGAGGATAAAGGACTTATGATATACGAAAGTTAAGTCTTCTCCTTGATCTGCTTTCGAACTGCATTTAAAACATCTTCTTCAAGCATTCCGCACTCAAATAAAACACCAACAATTTCGCTTATTTTTGCCACTGAGAGCAATTTCACGCCCTGAGCCTTCAGTGCATCCTTCGCACCTTCCAACCTGTCTATAAGAACAAGTGCATGCTCAACCACACCCCCATTGCTCTTTATTGTCGACACTGCATCAACAATGGATTTGCCAGTGGTTGCAACATCGTCAATAATCAACACTTTCGCACCAGGGCTAAGGTAACCTTCGATCATCTTGCTCGTTCCGTGCTCCTTGATCCCCTTCCTCACATATATGAAGGGTTTTCTCATATCATATGAAAGTGCAGAGGCATATGCCAGTCCAGAAGTGGGAACGGAGCAGATGTAATCAATCTTGTCAGATCCTACATACTCCTCTATTATTCTTTCATAGGCATTTATTGTCACTTTGAAGTACTGCGGGAAACTCGGCAGAATCCTCAAATCAATATAATATGGGCTCTCCTTCCCGCTTGAAAGCTTGAATACACCGAATCTGAGTGCACTGCTCTTGACCAAAAAGGTTGCAATCTGTTTAACGAACTCCATCAGCAAAATTTACTAATACACATTTATTTGAATTGTGCTACCCCTAGCTATGCCAGAGATATGGCTGAAGTATGGTAGCACAGAAGTTGTGCTCGATATTAAAGCCGAGAACCTTCTTGACTACGTGAGTGATGAACCTGAGCACCTGAAGGATGAACAAATTAACGCAAAATTAGATGCAGTTACGGTGAAGAGAGATACACATATCGCTGTTCTGGACAAATCTCTCTATGTAGCAAAACTTGCTCTCATGCTGGTTGATACTATGACGAAGAGGAGCACAGAAAGGATCGCCATCGATGTGCCAGAAGATGTTATCAACGTATATCGTAATGCTTTTCAAGATAAAGACGTACAAATAAGCAAGTTATGCAACGGTAAGTTTGCATCAAACAACGCAATATTTTTGTCAAGAACATCCTTTGATCCACTCTTCGGTTATTCAGGAGCACCAACTTCTGTTCTGAAGTATTTTCCAAACGAGATGCTTGATGCTTACAAGGCAAGGGATGGAGATATGCCAAAGCCGGGTGTTGCAAATAACGCATTGTCAATTGCACATAAGTTCGCAGATGGATTCGATGCAACTTCTGTAGAAGCAATTCTGGGAACTCGTGGGTTTGCTGATATCATTATAAATAAACCATCGAAAGCACATGCAGATGCCATATCGAAACTTGAATCATTCAGTAGTGTGGAAGTCGAGAAGGGAAAGGCTTCGATAGCAAGCTCTGGAAATGGTCAATCTACTCTATCGCACGCAATGACTTCGTTGTGGAACTGCATGGATGCCATTAAAGAAGAGGGCAGCATAACATTACTCGCAGAGTGCAGGGATGGTTTTGGTTCAGGTGCATTGGAAGCGCTTGTAGAAGGAAAGATGAACATGGATGATGCATATAGTCCAGCAGAATATCGTGATGGACTGGAAAACCTGCTTTATCTTGCGGAAGTTGGTGAAAAGTATGACCTGGCGCTGATCTCAACGCTGCCAGAGTATTACACAAACGTCAGGCTTGGGTTCAAGACTTTTCGAAGGATAAAGGACGCTTTACATTACATGCTGAATGTTCATGGGCCAAAGCAAAAGGTGCTTGTTATTTCTGACGCTAGGAAGGTGCTTCTAAAACCTAAAAACTAAACAAAAATGGTAGAGGCGCACATAAAAATGCCAGGAACAATGACATTAGGAAGATAATCTTCCTGTTTTTAGATAATGGTGATACATCATCCAAGGGTTTCACATCAGGTGATCTGCTGCTCATGACCATTATCAGCAATGCCATCACAATGTAGCCCAGCCCAGCAAGTGCTACGATGCTCATGAAGGTAGTTCTTCTGTGCCACTTTGGACCAATTGCAGCCCTTGCAATATGTCCTCCGTCGAGCTGCCATGCAGGCAGCAAATTAAGAAATGTGATAAGGAATCCTATCCAAGCGGCAAATGCGATTGGGGACATCACTGGCAGAAAGCCCTCTACCATCTTTCCTGCAGCAAAATAGCTCCCGATCATCAGCAAACTTGGGTTTATTCTCATTAACTGTGATTCACCCATCAATGCCCTAGCCTCTTCAACTGGCATTAGAGGCGATAGCATTGCACCGTAAACTGAAACTATCATAGTTATTATCAAACCAGCGATCGGTCCTGAGATTCCAATATCGAAGAGGATATCCCTGTTTGGCATATGGCCTCTCGAGAAGATGACCGCACCAAATGTAGGAGGACTTATGAAGAATCCTGGTACCCCAGGTATGAAGAATGGCAATGTTGATTTCACTTTATGCTTCCTTGCAGCTATGATATGTCCTAATTCATGTATGCCCAAGATACCCATAAGTGAAAGTGTATAGATCATAGCCAACTCCCATGGATCAGATATGTACGCCTTCGCGCTAAGTGTTTGAGATCTTAAAAGTCCATCAAACATTACAACTCCAACTGTCACAACAAAAAGCGCTACAGGCATCCACCACTTCAGCCTACTCTTATGCAGGGGTATGTCACCAACTATTACTGTCAAGCTTTCCCCAACTTTCCTTAACGCGGCAAGCATTCCATATGGTCTTAAGCTGTTGATTAGTTTCTGGAAGTCTTGCTTCAGGGTAGACGAACTTTCAATGGAAAACTCTAGGGAGCCATCTTCTCTGGTATAATAATTAATGACCTGCATATGAGATGATACTATAGATACTATATGGTCAACGCGTTTACCATTTTCTATCGATACCATCGAGTGAGTTAAACCATGTTAACACATTAATATTTTCCCATATCTGATTAAAGTTAAATATCGTTTTAGCAATAGCAGTATCATTGCAGACAGCACTTAGGAACGTTGGTAACTACCTTGTAAGAAGATGCGAGCAGGAAGACCTTCCATCTGTCATAGATATCAATATGTCTACTCTGCCTGAGCACTACTCTGACTATTTCTTTGAATCAATACTGAAGGAATTGCCAGAGTCATTTCTCATTGCAGAACTTGATGGCAAGGTAGTTGGATACATAATGTGCAAACTGGAGTTTGGATTTTCCAATTTTCGCAAGTTGGGTTTTGTAAAGAAAGGACATGTGGTTTCAGTTGCTGTGCTAGATGAACATAGAGGTAAAGGACTAGGCAAGGCACTCATGCAGGAAGCGATGTCCGGCCTGATATCTAAAAAGACAGACGAGATCTATCTTGAAGTTAGGATGAGCAATGAATCAGCAATAAAGATGTATGAGCATTTGAGATTCATGATCAAGACAAAGATCAGAGGATACTACAGGGACGGTGAAGGTGCATATCTTATGGCGTTAGAGCTATAGTATGAACATTAAAGCTCCATCATGATATTCTTAACATCCCAAAATCAGAAAAGAAGGTTTTAAAAATTGAGCCAAGCCCTATTTGAATACAACAAAACAGGAAGAATCCTGATATCAAAGTTAAATTTGAGCAAAGTAGCATTCTAGCATAACTTGAAAGCACAGTTTACTACATTTGCAAGTATTTGCGAGAGTATACGGGCAACCGGCAGCAAGAATGAAAAGGTAAGCATACTTGCAGAATATCTCAGGACATTGGATGATGAACCGTTAAAGATTGCATGCATGTTTCTATCAGGCTACACTTTTCCAAGGGGATCGGGATTGGATCTAAATGTTGGTTACAGTTTGATCTGGGATATAATTACTGAAGTATCAAGCCTAAAATCAAATGAATTAAGGAAAGTGTATATCAAGCATGGCGATCTTGGCGAATTAGCTCAGCACGCACTAGCGAAAAGAAAGATAGAACCATTGATAAAGAGTGAATTATCGCTTGATTATGTTTATGAACAGTTCACGAAGGTAGCAAGCACAACTGGACAGGGTTCAACTGAGGAGAGAAAGAAGATCATCACGGGCTTAATGGTAAACTGCTCTCCAATCGAAGCCAAGTATCTTGCAAAGATAGTTGTTAGTGAGTTTAGGATAGGTTTGGTCGAAGGTCTGGTTGAGCTTGCAGTTGCTAAAGCATTCAATCGAGATCTAAACAATGTAAGAGAGGCATTTCTTGTTGCAGGTGACATTGGTTATGTTGCAACGCTTGCAAGAAATGACAGGTTGTCATCTGCTGTGATGAAACCATTTATACCAATAAACTTCATGCTTGCTGATGTTATGTTCAGTGCAAAGGAAATTGCAGAATATTATGACAAACCGTTGATTTCAGAGTACAAGTATGATGGTGTAAGGGCACAGATGCACAAGATTGGAGATAAAGTTAAGATCTTTTCAAGAAGGCTTGAAGATATAACAACGCCATTTCCAGAGATTGTTAGTTCTGCTCTGCAACAGAAAAATGATTTCATTCTTGATGGTGAAATAGTTCCATTTCGAGATAGCAAACCATTGCCGTTCAACGAACTGCAACGAAGGCTGAGGAGAAAGAACGTTGATCAGGATATTATTAAAGAAATTCCTGTTGTCTACGCGGCTTATGATGTGCTGTATTTGGATGGCTCGAGCACAATAAAGCAATTGCTAACAAATAGGAAGGAATTGATCAACAAGTTGGAACTAAAAAAACCATTGATGAATTCACCATTTACTATACTTGATTCAGAGGAGAAGATTGCACAGATGTTTGAGGAAAGCAGAAATTTAGGACACGAAGGTTTGGTACTTAAAGACCCTGCATCAATGTATCAGCCTGGAAAGAGAGGTAAACATTGGGTCAAATTGAAGAGGGAACTTGACAGTATAGACGCGGTTATTGTTATTGGTGAATATGGACATGGCAAGAGGGCTGGTGTTTTGTCTGATTACACATTTGCTGTAAAAGATTATGAAGAATTGAAGGTAATAGGCAAGGCATACTCTGGCTTGACAGACGAGGAGATCGACGAGATTACTGCTAAATTAAAATCAATCATGATTAGAGATGAAGGTTACAGAATAATTGTGAAGCCAGAGGTCGTGCTTGAAGTTGCATTTGACAGCATACAGAAGAGCGGCAGGCATGATAGTGGTTATGCATTAAGATTTCCGAGAATAAAACGCATTAGGTATGATAAAGGTATTAATGATATTGACACACTTGATAAAGTAACGGCGATATATGATCGACAAATTTTGACGTAACTGGGAAAGGGATAAATAAAACTAGGGCAAAGATGTGGTACGCTATGGCTAGGAAACCAGACAAGTCTGTTGGCATCACAATATTCATTTCGTCCATTATGGCTTTCATAATCTATGCTTGGCTACTGCTGGTTTCAGAATGGAGTGCCATTGTTCTGCAGTTGACAGTTTTGGCTGCCGTTGCAGCTCTTCTTGCTGTTCTGGCATGGATGGGTTACGCGATGGCAACCACTCCATCCCCGCCATCAGCTGAACAAGAACAGAAATTCAGTCCGAGGGAAGTAGGTAGAGAAGGACCACAAAACTAACGATTTTTATTTTTTGTGTAAATCCTGCAACTCAAATGCAAGTACGGTGCCCGCATGATCTTTGTTTTCACCATTAGCTAATTGTTCCGGCGTGGCATTATAGCATGATAGATATCTTGCACAGAAGTCATTATTTCAGATGCGAAGATCGTCATTATAAAAATTATGTAAACAGATAACTAAATTTCAAAATAGTATGAAGCTCTTGAGCAGTGCATGAAACCTTCACTGCAGCGCTCACGCAAACGCAACCTTCGGAATCTGGTCTAAGGCTGGGGAGGAGCTTGTTGGTTGAGATAGATTATCTGATTCAACACATAACAAGGTTTGAGAACCCGCAATGCCTCGTATAGCACATATCTTTTCAATTGCAATATCAGATACTTGCTTAATGTCTCTTCCTTCTACAGAAACTATTACATCCGCATGACCAGTAACCCTACAAGCCTCTTTAACTCCCTCTGAATTTTTTATTGCAGTTACGATCCTCTCAACATCGCTTCCTGGTTCAACGTGTATCTCTATGTAAGCCTTCAGTGCTCATCACCTAATATAACGAATTCAAAATTCTTTTTAAATCACAGCGTTGATAGAAGACTGCGTTCTTGCTCAATAAATTTAGAGCGTGATTACTTGAAGACCATTACGTCTGCAACGATCTGATAAAACCTCGGTCCAACCTCTCTTACTACCCTAGTTCCGA
>JBHICH010000007.1:0-52308 GCA_046759465.1 Nitrososphaerales archaeon | reverse complement strand
TAGGATACCTGCCTTACACGCAGGTGGTCGTCGGTTCGAGTCCGACCGCACCCATGCATTTGTCGAGAGTTATAGGAGCGAGCTACGCCTTTTTGAAATTCTTCCATATTATTTACGGTGAACTCTCTCTGCCGTATGCTAATTCCGTCTACCCATCACTCCTCTCGGTTGTATAAAAATAAGTGTTAGTGTAAGTAAAATTCTGCACACTATTTGGTTAAAGAAACAGTAGGTGACGTTATACCAGGTGCTTAAATTTGGCTAAATTCGCTCCACTTCCACCAGCTCCAGTGTTGATGACGTGCTTCGGACACTGTGGCATAGGTCTCGGGGCAGAGTCCTACAGAAGGTTACTGCTTGACGTAGGCGCTGACCCTCTTAGACCTGTATTGCATGGCGAGAAAGAAGAGGCGAAGGTTTTGAAGAGATATGGTAGCACAATTCTCAGGTTTCCCAACACATACAATGGTGGTGAGATTCCACTTATACCGAGGGCGTTGCTTGTAGATCTTGATCCAAGAGCTGCTAACCTAATACTTCAGTCATATCCAGATCTCTTTGCTTTGAGAGATAAACACGTAATACATGGATCAGGCGGTGCAGCAAGGAACTGGGCCGAGGGTAGAACCCGCTTCATGAAGGAGGTTTCTTCAAGGTTCAGTGTACAGAAGCAATTGGCTTCACTCTCTCCTGAACCTGTTAGAGGCTTTACTGTGCCGTTTGCCATGGGAGGAGGCACCGGCAGTTCCTTTGCAAGTGCATTCATTCAATACATAAAGAAGGATACAGCTGGAAATGCCGCAGTCGCCACATTTGGGTTGCTGCCAGAGTTCGGATGGGATCCTGTGATATATGAAGCAGCAGCAATAAACATAGTAATGAACCTGGAATACCAGATCAAGTATTCAGATTGTTCAATACTGATTGACAACAAAACGCTGAGGCAGCTCGCACACAAGTTCGGGCATAAACTCAACAACATACCTTCAATCATAGATGATCTTCCAAGGGAGCACGAGGTTGGATGGAAGGAATACAAGGGCATGAACCTCGTAGCAGCTAATGCGATATCGATGTTCATAGCATCGTTTGCAAGAGAGACCGAATGGGATATGTCAAACTACAGAACATGGTTAGGAACAAAGCATCCGAAGTTTGCAATTCCATGGGCCATCCCAGTCATACCAGAAGGAAATCATTGGCATTTAATACCCAATGGCAAGAGCAACACAATACAAAGCATCGTAGATACTGTGCACCACCGCGAGGACGCAATCCTCTTCGACATAGATGAGAATGTCATAAGGGATAAAGGAGGTGCAAGGGACTCCTGCTGCGCGCTGGTAAAGGTGAAGGGTGAGTTTGACATACAGGAAAGGGAAGCACTAAAGAGGATTATAAAAGATAGATTTAACATCGAGGATACCCGGATGGTATTTGTCAAGATACCTATAATGGAGAACGAACCTGCAAATGTCACTATAATGATCAACACCAAAGCAATTGGACCAAAGATACTTGATATTGCTCGTGAATCTGAGGAGGCCTGGGATTCATACAAGGAAGAATATGCGAAGTGGGGACTGACTACAGAGGAGTTCAAGCAGAGTTTTATGGACGTAGTGCATCACTTTAGCTAATGTAAGGGATGCGTATGGTTGATTTTCGGTATCTTGAAGAAGTTGCGGGAAGGATAAAGACCAACAGGCAGCATCTTTTGAATATTGATGAAGAACTTTCAAAAGTTAATGCAAGGATGCATGAGCTTCCGCTCAAGAGTGCTACAGAATCTACGTTTGCAAAGATGATCGGCGTGGAATATCATGACGAAGTTGCTGAACTTGAAACTGCAAGAGATAAACTTCTTACACAGAAAGAGTTGCATGTTAATTCAATCAGCAATGACATGGTTACATTCATAACAGAAATGACCTCTTCCGATCTGGTTATTCCATTAGAACCAACGCCAAAGATCAACGATGGTACCACTGTTTATACATACAGGAATGGAGCAAAGTTTAACAACATTCTTGATATCCTGTGCGAGCTGCTCGGATTGAGTGCACCCCTTGTGATCAAGGATGTGATGCTTTCGTCTTCTGAAGTAGCTGTCAAGGTGTCAAATGAGTTCGAGGCAAAGAGGAAGTTCATAAACAGCATAAGTGAAGTGCAAAAAGCTCTTTCAATAAAGAAGCGATAACTCTCCTTTTTACTTGGAAAGTCTTAACATCAACAAATTATTGTAACCAAAAATGCGAGCATTCGGGCTGGTTTATACAAAAAAATGATTTAATCCTTTTATTACAATGCGACTCTAATAGCTGGGTAATGGTATCCTGTGCATATTGTAACAAGGTTGAGCCATTTCCCTATCGATGCAATTCATGTCTAAAACACTTTTGTTCCGCTCACAAGTTGCCAGAAACACATCAGTGCAAGTATTACACAAGTTCTTCACCAATGGATCAGGATGGTTTAAAGACAATCGAATATGAACTAAAGAAATCACATGAAGAATTGCCATATTTCATACACACCAAAACATATGTGCCTTATCTTGTTGGCAGGCACGCTCAAACAATAATAGCTGTTCAGCTAAAGAAGTTTGGTTGGCGTTTAAAGCTGTACGAAAGCAAAGAAAATAAGAAAGATATAATCGCAACAAAAAACAAGGAGAAGTGGCACGTAAGGATCAAAACTACAGGTGCAAAATTGTCTGATGCGTTGCGTAATTTACCTATTGCCAGTGAAGAAGTTGCGGAACTTTCCACAATTTCGGAAAAGGAGAAAGCTTTGCCGGTGATCGCGATAGTGGCATATGATAGTGCGGTCTTGCTGTCCGCAAAAACATTCAGGTCTCTTAGTCCAGAGTTAGAGTAAAACAGTTTTTCAGATCCATATGGAACGTTTTACACATGTATTACAAAACTTTGCTCATAATGGTAAAATACATGAAAAACCATTATATCTTAAACATGGATGCAAGGTTGCAAGAGATCACGAACTCTAAAATAGATGATGTCATAAACAACTCAAAAGAAATTATCACAATAACCAGATTACTCAAAGATTCAACAGATAATAAGCAAGAAATTGCGTTCGGAATAGCCTTAGGCAGAGTGTACAACGCTTTTCATTATCAAACAAGACGCATTCTTAAACGAAATACAACAGAACAGGAGTTTAGGGAGTTTGTTGATATGCTATCAAAAAGGGCAGGAGAGATCAAAAAAGCTTTGCAGCTGACCATACAATATACCCTTTAAAGTTGGTAGAAGTTTCTGTGATGCTAGCGGCATGCATATTTTTCACAGACATTATTCACGAGTTACAAATTTGCTACTAACGTTCCTCATTTTCACTTGACCCCTTGTACATTTGACCTTGTAATAGTTCTACATAGATATTTATAGTAAATTACTCAAGTTGTTTCTTATTGGATACCGATAAAAAGAAAGACACCAAATTCTATTCAGCTTCTAAGGCAGAAGAAAAAAATAGAAATAAAAATTTACAAGGGGGTCTTTCAGAGAAATTCATACCAGACGAGATCATGGATATTTTACTTGAGGAGGTGTCTTCCACTAGAACGGTTGATACACAAACATACATCGCAGAAACACAGGCAAGAGTATGGAAGGCCTTGAAAATAGGGCTGCAGTTTGAAGCTACAACACAAAAATCTGAACGTTTTCTACGAAAGCATGTTAACTCCAAACATAGGCTCGTTATACTTTATGCTGATCTTGTAGGCTCTACAAGAATGAGTCAAACACTTCCAGTCGATAGGCTGGCAACGATAATACAAACATTTACGCAGGAAATGTCATTCGCCATATCCAACTTCGATGGGTATCTGCTAAAGTATGTTGGTGACGCAGTTATAGCATACTTCCCTGCAGAACAAAATTTCTATTTGGCCTGTGATGCAACGATAAATTGCGCACGTTCTATGATAACCATATTGCAACAGGGAATCAATCCTGTATTGAACCAATATGATTATCCTGAACTGCAGGTAAAGATAGGCATAGATGCTGGAGATCATGCGATAATTCAATATGGTAGAGATGCAAAATCACACGTAGATATTTTGGGCTATACAATCAGTATAGCCTCTAAAATAACAGGACTGGCCCAACCAAACCAAGTTGTTGTGAGTGGAACCGTCTACAACGGCACGCATCCTTCATTACGGAAAAAGTTTTCTGCACTAAAGCTCGATAGAAATGTTTGGAATTACATTGACGAGAACACTGGCGAGATTTATCATCTGTATGCATTTAATGGATAGAGATATAAACAGATATGAATTTTATTTAGATCAAATGATTAAACCAAACTTGCTACCCGTCATATTACTATTCTCAGTTCTTATTGTTATGCCATTACTTGAATCCTACGCTGTGACATATCTCATTAAAATAAACGAAGTTGAATTTAACCCACGTGGACCTGTTGACGACAGTCAATGGGTTGAGATATATAATAGCGGTGACGGCTTATTTGATCTTGGTGGCTGGCTGATAAAGGGTGCTACGTCTGGAAGAACAATTCCTATCGCTGATGGCTTCGTTATCGAAGCCAATAATTACCTAATCGTCCCACTCCCAAGTGTATCTTTAGACATCGAAAATGAGTCAGTAGTCTTATTGAACCCCGATTCCGTGGAGGCTGACAGAACTCCATTACTGAGTGACACTGCGGATGATGACCAGACATGGCAGAGATTTCCAAATGGAATAGACAGTGACAGACCTATAGACTGGTCTTTTAGAAATTCGACTTTTTCGGCAACTAATGGCTTTCCAGTAGTAAAACCCAAATTTACTCTTTCCGATCCAATATTTATTGATGATCATGGAAATAAGGTATCGGCATTCGTTGCGGGACAGATGGCCGGTGTAAAATCAGAGATCATTAACAAGTTTGATGATGAACAAACATTTGCGTATATAATTCAGATAAAGGATGAAGAAGGCTTTCCAGTATTCATAAGCTGGATTGAGGATATAACAGTGCTTCCCAGCCGTGCAATAAAACCTGCTGTCTTCTGGCTGGTGGAAATAAGGGGCGAATTTCAAGTACAAGTGTTTGTTTGGCGAAGCCTTAACAACCCAGAACCATTAACCCCTATAAAGGTAGGACTGCTAAGAGTTGCTGGTTAAACTACATTTCTTTTTGTTTTCTTGCTAAGCGATAGTATAATTTATTTAACTGTTTCTAGATAATCTTGCAGTTGGGCACAAAATGAGTTCTAATATTTTTCTGAGTCCAAAATCTATTGCTGTAATAGGAGCGTCAGAAAAACCTGGGACGATTGGAAAAGCTATCATATCAAATATCTTGAACGGATACAAAGGGGAAGTCTATCCTATAACGCCATCACATGAATCTGTGTTTGGCAAAAAAGCCTACAAAAGCGTGCTGGAAGTTCCCAACAATATAGATCTTGCAGTAGTGGTCACTCCTAGCAAGATAGTTCCAGCAGTTTTAGAAGAATGTGGAAAGAAAAATGTTCGCGGTGCAATAATAATCACCGCAGGCTTTAAAGAAGTAGGGGAGGAAGGAGAAATGCTGCAGATACAGGTTGCGGAAACTAGCAAGAAATATGGCACAAGGATCATAGGTCCGAACTGTCTTGGGGTAATGAATCTGTCTCCGCAGACAATGATGAATTCAACATTTCTCAAAATCACTCCAAAATCTGGAAATATTGCATTGGTGTCCCAAAGTGGCGCTATTTGTGCCGCGTTGGTAGAGGATGCAATAGCACAAGAAATCGGGTTTTCTGCTGTAATAAGCATGGGAAATAAAGTAGATATGAACGAAAACGACATTTTAGAGATGCTAGCTGATGACGAGCAAACGAAAGTCATAGTGATGTATCTTGAAGACCTTTCAGATGGAAGAGGTTTCATAGAGATCTGCAGGAGAGTTACTAGAGAAGTCAGGAATAGAAAGCCGATATTGGTTCTCAAGGCAGGGCGTACCCCAGAAGGGGCAAGAGCAGCAATATCACATACTGGCGCTCTTATGGGTTCTGACGAAGTTTATGATGCGATCTTTATACAAGGGGGCGCTATCAGAGTAGATACGATGCAGGAACTTTTCGATTATGCCACTGCGTTTTCCAAGCAACCACTTCCTGACGACGGAGTTGCAATTGTAACAAACGCAGGTGGACCCGGGATACTTTCAACAGATGCATGCTCAAGATATGGACTGAAGATGGCTGATGTAGAAGCTTCTAGACCAAAGATAGATGCTGTGATACCACAATACGGCACTTCCAGAAACCCAGTTGATATTGTTGGCGATGCTGACTACAATAGATTTGAAAAGGTCTTGTTAGAAGTTTTGGACAATCCAAACGTTGGTTCTGTAGTTGTAATGTGCACACCATCTGCAACCTTGGACTATGATGGCCTTGCCCGCGTTATTGTAAAGATGTCCAAAATGAAAGGCAAAACCATACTTGCTAGCTTGATGGGCTTAGCGGAAGGAACCGAGAACAGAAGGATTCTCTCTGAAGGTGATGTACCATATTACGTGTATGCTGAACTTGCGATGAGGGCTCTCAACGCGATGTATCAATACAAGTCCTGGATAAACATGCCAAAAAACCAAATCAAGACATTCAAGGTAGATAGGGAAAGAGTGAGAGAGATCTTCGACAATGTTAGGAAACAAAATCGAAGTCATCTTATTGAGGATGAAGGTTATGAAGTTCTGCAGTCATACGGATTTCCAGTTCCTACAAGTATTTTAGCAGCAGATGAAGTTAACTGTGTGAAGGCAGCTCAGCAGATTGGATATCCAGTTGTAATGAAGATATCTTCACCTGATATAATTCACAAATCCGATGCTGGCGGTGTGAAAGTTAATTTAAGAAGCGAAGAGGAAGTTAGAAATTCGTACAAGAGTATAATGTCAAGTGTCTCAAAATACAAATCAGACGCAAAAATTCTTGGTGTCTTGGTGCAGGAACTAGTGAAGGGAGGGAAGGAGACTATAATTGGTGGAAAGCATGATCCAAAGTTCGGGTCTCTTGTGATGTTTGGCATGGGCGGCATCTATGTAGAAGTTTTGAAGGACGTTGTTTTCAGGCTTGCACCAATCGAGGAGTATGAAGCTAACCGCATGATAGAATCGATAAAGACCAGCAAACTCTTGCGCGGTGTTAGAGGAGAAAAGTCTTCTGATGTAAAGGCACTCGTAGAGTGCTTGCAAAGGCTCTCTCAACTGCTTACAGACTTTCCAGAGATAGAAGAATTTGACATGAACCCTCTTCTGGTTTTGGAAGTTGGTAAAGGTTGCAAGGCGGTAGATGTTAGAATAGGTTTGGGCGATAAAATAGCGAAGTAATCAAGAAGGATCAGAGAATCCTGACACTTCCAAAATATTAGATTAGTTTATTGCCACACTGTTCACAGAATTTCGAATCTTGTTTGTTCTCAAACTCACATTTATTACACTTGTTCGCAGAATTAATACCTAAACTTGTTTTTACTCCGGTTGATATTTTGAGCAAGACAACGTCACCTATCCTTGCAATTTGATCCCATAAAACTTCCATTTCCGATTGCTCTGTAGTAGAAATTGCCATTACTATCTTGGATCTGTTATCTCGCAGGCCTATTTCTTTAACAGTTCCAACAAGCATAGCGTCACTGTCATAAACACTCATGCCAATCAATTTCCTAATAGCTACAAAACCTTCCTGCACGTACTGATTAGATGTTTCCGACTCTATAGTGGAAGCAGATTCAGTTTCGCCATTTTGTGCAAACTTCTTGTATTGTGCAATCAATGATCCACATTGTTTGCACAGAAATTCTCCCTGTTCTGAAAGTGTGTAACCTTTGGCAACTTCTTCGTTCACTTTTTCGTAGTTTATCTCAGGCGCACCTTCATAATCCTTGTTGCACTTCTTGCAGTAATACCGTTCAATTCTGTCTTTATCGATCCTGCCAACAGCTCCCAAAAATAATTCTGGTCCACCAAGAAGAGCCTTTTTAATTTCCTTCTGTGTCAAATTGGCTATTATATGCCCACCGGAGCCCTTTAACGTCTTCTTTTCCAGCTGTTTGCTCATAACACTGATTACTAAAAGTTATTTAAAAATTGATCAGGGTGACAGGTCAAAGCGAGAGTCAACATATATAACTCACATGATAATCGTATACGGTGATAAAAATGGGTAACGTGCAAGCCACTTCCTCGAAAACATGGGGCAAAGATGTAATAGAATCACAAAGGCCTGTTTTGGTAGATTTTTGGGCTGACTGGTGCGGTCCCTGCAGAGTAGTCTCTCCCGTTGTAGAAGATCTATCAAACGAATACAATGACAAGGTAAAGTTTCTGAAGCTGAATGTAGATGAGAACCAAGACGTCGCTGCCAAGTATGAAATATTCAGCATACCAACACTGCTGATATTCAAGGGTGACAAGATAATTGGGCAGCATGTAGGTGCGACTTCGAAGGATGTTTTGAAGAGGTTTATCGAGCAGTCATTGCAGAAGGGTTAGCTAGACGTTCTATTGCAAATTTTTTCTTTTGCACATGTATTGATATTAGTTGAGCACGTTTTGAGAGCTTTTAAATAGTTTATACAAACAAAATAATTCAAATGGGAGAACTTGGTTATGGCACGAGAGGCCCTCTTGTAAGCAAATTGAAACAGTTGCTAAGTGATGTTCAGTCAGTTTACGAAGCTTTCCTAGACGCAAATACCCTGTATCAGCAGGATAAGATCAGCGAGAAGGAATTCTTTGCTAAGGCAGGAGATTTCCTGAAGGTATTCGCTGCATTAGGTTTTTTGACAGTAAAGGTGATTCTTGAGATAGATTCAGCTATAGGCAGAGAAGATACTTCGAAAAAAACTACTGCGGTTACAACACCATCTCCAACATACACACCAGACTTTGGGCAGGTCTCAACGCCCATGTACACACAAGCAAAGGCAGAATCTGGCGCTGATTCAAAATCCTGTGTTCAGTGTGGTGCAAGGCTTCCCAAGGTAGCAAAGTTTTGCACCAGTTGTGGAAAGCCGCAGAGCAGCTGAGTTTACATCTGTATGAAAAAACATATACAGCTTTTATTAGAAGATCATGTTATGAAGGTCTTCAATGGTAAGGCAGCAGCTGAACAATACATGGCAAGCCATACACTGACATACTCGACTCCCGAAATGACTTTAAAGAAATTTGCCTACTGGCTTGCAGATCTTGTTGATGTTGATTGCAATTTAGACCCAAACAAATGTTCTAATGATGATGGTTTGCATCCAAAGCACCGATTGCCTAGATTGATGCTCTATATTGAGACCAAGGACATTCCCTACACAATTAATCGTGAAGACGTTGATGAAACTGCATTCAAACCTTCTGGTGCAGTCTCAGCATTCTACAGTGCCAAGAAACTTCCTCCAGAGATGGAAGAAACACAGCGAGTATCTACAGGTTACAGATTTTGCTTGGAGTGTGGTGTAAGGATATCAGCAACAACAAGATTCTGTCCACAGTGCGGAACGGATCAGGAAACAAAGTAAGCCTATCTTATCCCGTGAGGCAAGCCTGGAATCTCTGATAGCATTCTGAATTCTTTAGTTATAGTAATTCCTTCATCAGTAGTTACCTTAACCATGACTAACGTGGTATCAGGTTTAGGCGAGATCAAGATGATCTGTCCAGGCTTTAATAGCGATAATTTTTGAATGTCCCCACCATCAAAGTCGATAATTAGGTTAGTCAAAGGTAAGTACCCAATGTTGGTTAACTTGACACGTGACTGTATTCCAGCAACATCAACATTATCTTTTATCGCATCTACTTCAAGTGCGTAACCTGTTTTTGTTATCTCTGGTATTACAAAAATCACCATAACTAGAGCGACTGCAACCCCTATGGGTGCGTAAAAATACTTCTGTATCAAATAAGATCGAAGTTAGTTCCATTTAACCATTAATAGTGCCAAATTAGTTATGGTTATACATTCAGAAAGTGCAAAGGGCCGGTAGTTCAGGGGTAGTAATGCTCGCTTCGCAAGCGAGAGGTCGGGGGTTCAAGTCCCCCCCGGTCCACTGAACATGAGATTGAAGCTTTTGCTACTACGAAATTCTATTCGTGCCATCCTAACTTTATTTTAGCTGCTTTTGTACCTATGCTCCAGCTTCTTGTACTTAGGAAGGTCAACTAACTTGTTGAATTCTTCGAAAGTTACCATTTTATTCATGTAAGACTTTGTTATTCCTTTTGTCTTCAGTGTTTGAAAGACCTCCCTTATTGCATATGTGGCAACAAAGAGCGCGGAAAGTGGGAATACAACCAACCTAAACCCTATCTTCCTTAACTCTTCCGCCGACAATAATGGTGTCTTGCCTCCCTCCATCATATTCGCGACCAACGGTGCATTCACAGACTTTGCGATCTTTTTCAAATCTTCTACAGTACGGGGGGCTTCAATGAAAACAGCATCTGCTCCAATCTTTCTGTATTCCCGTCCTCTCCTAACGGCTTCATCCAAACCCAATGGCTCTATCGCATCCGTTCTCGCGACGATAACGAAACCTTTGTTTCTTCGCGCTTCGATCGCTGCTTTGAGTTTTGGTATGTAATCATCCATCGCAACTATCTGCTTTCCAGACATATGGCCACATCTCTTTGGCCAAACCTGATCTTCAAGAAACACACCAGTAACACCAGCATTTTCTAAATCTCTTATCAACCTCCATACTGTTAGTGGATTTCCATATCCTGTATCAACATCAACTATGAGTGGAATGGAAACTGCTCTAGCAATCTTCCTCGCTTGTTCTACTGTCTCACCAGCATTCAAGAAACCATAGTCTGGCATACCCAATATACCAGCAGATACGCTGTAACCAGATTGAAATATAAGATCGAAGCCTATCTTCTCCGCAATTCTAGCGCTTAAAGCATCGTAAACTCCTGGCATGACTATGATCTTGTTTTTATCATGCAGCTGCTTGATTAACGACTGTTTCATACTTTCTTTCGCCGTGGAGAAATTATTTAACTTTATATGAAGTTCCATTGGTTCTACTCTGAATGACGTTCGATGTTGCAGTAGTTAATGCTAGGATCGTTGTGCCGAAAGTAGGTATTGTTAACACCAACATTGCCATAGAAGATGGCAAGATCAAGGAGTTTTCGCGTGACGAAGTTCAAGCGGATAGAAGAATTGATGCTAATGGGTTTTATGTTTTGCCAGGCATAATAGATCCCCATGTGCATTATGGAGTCTATACATCAATAGAAAAGGCAGCGGAAACTGAGTCAAGATCAGCAGCAATTGGAGGTGTTACTACGTTCATGCGAATGTTCAGGCTTTTCGGTTCTTACAGAGAAAGATTGAATGATCACTTGGCCGCAAGCAAAAAATCACATTTTATCGATTACTCTTATCACGCATCTATCCTGATGCCAGAGCATGTTGACGAAATTAATTACTGTTTAAACTCTGGTATAACATCGTTCAAACTTTACATGAACTTGAAAGGAGATATTGGAACCATCTACATGGACATGGAACCTTACACAGACAAATTAATTTTTGGCAAGGTTAACATCGATGATTCACTCGTTCAATCTACAATCAAGAAAGTAGCAGGTTACAAAGGGATAGTCATGATTCATGCCGAAGATCCTGACATATGTGCTAAAGAAATGATCAAGGCAAAAAATGAAGGAAAAAGTGGGCTACAGACATGGTCACAGTGCAGGCCAAGCAGGTCTGAATCTGAGAGTATAGCCAAGGTATCCTCTTTGGCGAGGCAGAGCAAGTGCGCACTGTATCTGCCACACATAGGATCTTCCGATGCAATTGATTCCGTAATCAATGAAAGAAAAAATGGCACTAAAATATTTGTGGAAACCTGTCCGCACTACCTTACACATTCAATAGATTTTCAAAATATCACTGCAAAGGTTGTACCTCCGATTAGAAACAAGGAAGATGTACAAAGGATGTGGTTAGCATTGAAAGATGGAACCATAAACTGCCTTGGCACAGATCATGTTGCAAACAGGCTTGATATGAAACGTGGCAATAGCGATATATGGTCAGCACTTTCCGGATTTCCTGGCATAGCAACTATGCTTCCAGTTTTGTTGAGTGAAGGCGTGAACAAGGGAAGAATAAGTATAGAAAAGGTAGCTCAACTAACAAGTCTTAATACCGCAGAGATATTTGAAATGTACCCCAAAAAAGGAACGATAGCGATCGATTCAGATGCTGATATTACGATAGTTGACCTAGCAAAGGAGCAGAAGGTTACTCCTGAACTTTTACAGTCATATTCAGATTATACGATATATGATGGTATGATACTGAAGGGATGGCCTGTTTTAACAATGGTGAGAGGGCAGATAGTCATGGAGGCTGGACAGATAGTGGGCAAGTGTGGTTATGGCGAATATATTGCTCGAAACACCAAATCACATGGTAACTAAACTCTCTTCATTGCCACATTTCTCACACCTGTATGTTATGCTTCTTCCGATCGGAAAGAGCTCCATCTCGGCCCCACACTTTGGGCATTTTTTGGTACCACTTTGTGATTCCAACCGGACTATGATTAAGAAACCATGATTTAGAGATTACTTTTCTTATGGCATTCGCACTCACAGCTAGCTTTGCCGAAGCACTGCTCATGCAGATCTATGAAGCATTCGACCGTAACCTTCTCTTCGAGAAATTTGAATAAATCTCTGTATATCTGCACATCAATATCAACTCTTCTGGCAGGTTTTTCTTTTACCGATGGCTTCAGCTTCTCCCTTACTTTTGTCTTTTTTGTTTTCTTGCGCATGCTTCCACTTCCAAATCAGGCTACGGAGTTAAAACCGCAACAGAACCATCTTTCTTGGCCTTGTAATATTGATTTGCATGTTTGCTGAACAGACCAACTTCCATAACCCCTGCAATATTTTTCAGTTCAAATTCCAACTTCACAACATCTTTTATGCTTCCAAAACTTGTGTCAAGTATGAGATTATCGTTTTCTGTAACAAAAGGATAACCTTTGTCCAGACTCCTTATCTTTGGTTCAGCAGCCATCTTCTTCAATTCGTTATACACATAGGTTCTAGCGTATGGTAGCACTTCAATTGGCACAGCCCTGTTTAGCACATCAACGTACTTGCTTTCATCTGCAAGTATAATCGTCTGCTTAGACGCATGTATCAAAACCTTCTCCCTTAATAAGGCACCTCCACCTCCCTTGATCATATTAAATTCTGAATCTATTTGATCTGCACCATCGAACATTATATCCGTTGATGGAATAAGCGTGTCATCTGCAAACTTGAAACCTAGAGTTTCAGCTTCAAGTTTGATTTGAAGAGATGTTGGTATAACCTTTACATCCATATTGCCTCCCTTGACATATTTTGCAAGCGTTCTAACAAAAACTGCTACAGTGCTCCCAGAACCCAAGCCAATTATTGAGCTATCCTTCACATGTTTAACTGCCTTTAGTGCCATATTTTGTAAAGCGTCATTAAAACCCAACTATTCGACCTCAGCTTGTTCCAACCTCGACAATGTTTGCATTATCTGCTTCTTTATCTTATCCAGGTTGGTATCGCTTTCCTTACTGTCAGAAGCTTCCACCTGTTCAACATTTACTGTTTGCGTTACCTGAGGTCTTTCTTCTTTCCTTTCATTACGTTGAACCGTAGACTTGGCTTGCACTACAACATTACCACAGATCTTGCTGGAGAGATCATCAAGTTTCGCGTTTATCTGGGCCATCCTCTGATCCAGCACTACAACTAGATTCTCCTGAAGTTTACTGACTTCTTTAACATCTGCAAGTGTAATGCTATTAATTTTAACATTCAAAGCATCAAACTGTTGCTTGTATCTAGCAATCAGCTTTTCTCTTTCTGAACTACTTATCCTTCCTTTTCGCTCATAATAGTAAACTCTTCCTATCGCCTCAGAAACTATCCTTCTCTCCAAATCCAATGATTCAAAATTCTGCTTGCTTTGCACGCTTACATTATTATTGTGCTTTAACTTAGCATTAACTTGAGATACTTTATCAATTGCAATAGCAGTGAACGCTCCTGCGACTGAACCAGCAACCAAAACGAACGGTTCCACTGCTATCACTTACTCCTTATAAACGCATACCTTCTCGTTCTAGGATCAGGATAGCCGCAGTTCGAGCAACGTTTTCTTCTTAGATGATAGGAGTTGCTACCGCACCTTCTGCACCTTATGTGCACGCTTCCCCTAGTAAACTTGCCCATCGAGGTAGTACCTTTTGTCATTTGCTATCACTGTGGAGGTGGTGGCGAAATTATGACCACGTTATCTCCCCTAACTACTATGGTGCCTAAACTATTTGTCTTGCCTTCATCCAGCAACTCTTCAGATTTTTCGAGAAGAAGATTCATGTGCTGGTCAAAACCAAGCAATGTGCCCCGGATCACCTTGCCTCCCTTGAGTTTTATCAGCATCACTCTACCGAGGCTCTCGTCTAGCACTTTAACGGCCATGTCTACGGACAAACTCACACCACTACTACACATTCGGTTTGGCTCTATATTAAAATAACGCAGTCGATTTTATGTTACAACACATAGCACAAGATTGACCTTACTTTTTTCATTTAAATACGGCTCCATATACTTTCTCAATATCTTTTATTACATTTGCCAGCTTTCTGCTTATTTGATCAAGAAGGACTTGGCCTTTTTTGCTGCTAGCTTTTCTTGGGTCTCCCCAAACACCACTACCTGTAAGTTTTGGAAATGATGATTGTATAGCAGTTAATTTAGAGAGAACAAGTTTTTTTTCACTTTTTAAATTGCCAACATTTATCGAACTACGTTTAGCATTTTTCATTTTAACGAGATCAGGCCTTATAGCAAGCATCAGCGAAGTTTCATTTGCATCTGCATGGCCCATCTCATAATCAAGAACCAACCAATAGGATAAACTATAGATCAAAGTATCTTTGGGTACTTTTTCCATTACCGTTTGAGCAATCGATGTTAGAATTGCATCGTTACCATAATGCGCGTTCAGCAAAATTATTTTGTTGATACCATTTTCCGAAAGTGATATGCATATGTCGCCGATCAGTGCAGCAAAGGTTTCGTTCCTGATACTCACATTGAACAATGGCTTATGCTCGTACGAAACGCCGTAAAATACGCATGGCAAAACAAACCCATCAAGCAGTTTCGAGACCCTTTTTGCTATTTCTTCGGCAATCATTGCGTCGGTAGCCAATGGTAGATGCGAACCATGCTGCTCTATCGTTCCTATAGGAAGTATCGCTCGTTTCTGACCTTTACCAATTAACTTCCTAATTTCAGGATCTCTTGCTTCTGAAATACTTGGCATAAGCTAGCAATAGTAAAGGTTCTTATGAATTTAATTCTCAATGCTTTGCACGCAAACCCTGTTTAGGTGCCTTCTTGAAGTGAACTTTTCCCCAGTACACCTCAAGTTTGTTGGCAAGATACAGTTTGATCGCAATCAATAATGTTCGAGCTTCCTGCTGCATGCCCCGCTTCCTTATGTATTCAAGCGTTTCGTTAGGTCTTACCTTGAACGATTCCTGGCATATAATCGGCCCCTGATCAAGCTCCTCTATAACAAAATGAGCTGTGCAACCAACTATCTGCGCACCTTTTTCATATGCCTGCACATATGCATATGCGCCTGGAAATGCAGGTAGCAATGATGGATGTACGTTTATGATCCTGTTTGGATAGCGCCAGACAAACTTTGGCGACAAGATACGCATGTATCTACCTAAAACGATCAGGTCTATATTAAAGCGGTCAAACAGTTTTAGGATACGCTCTTCAGCTATAGCTTGGTTTGCATGATTTACTGAAAAGAACGGAACATCGTATTTACTAGCTAGGTGCTTTAACGACTTGTCACTTCCAACTATCAATGGTATATTTACTTTGATCTCTCTACTCTTTTGTGCTTCAAGAATGGCTTCTATGCAATGCCGCTCCTTGCTGACCAGAACAGCCATATTTTTTGGCCTGTTGGGTTCTTCAAAGTGAACCCTGATCTCCATGACAAGTTTCTTACCGAGTCTTTGTAGTCCTTTACGAAATTCGTCATCATCTAAAACATCTCTTTGGAATGATGCTTCGAGCTGCATGCCAAACAGCCCCCTGATCACGTTCTGGTTTATCTTTTCAATATTACCCTGATGTTCAAAGATGTAGCTTGTTACACGAGCAACTACGCCCTTCCTGTCTGGTCCGACAACCGTTACTTCGGCCAGTGTCCTACTATTCCTTGCCATAGTGAGGCATCTTAGGGATCAATATTTAAATATACACAAATTCATAATAGTGAAAGGTATATTGTGAAGTTCGAATTGAGATCATGGTTGGATACCGCGTCCGGTTTAGACGTAGGTTTTGAAGGTTAATAAAGTATGCAGATGAATATATTCCTTCTTGGTGTTTTTTAGATGGTTAAACAATGCGTTGAGGTATTCTGATGAAGCCAAACAGAATTAGGCACGACTACGACTACAATAAACCTATTGCTACTTGCAGCACATGTTCAACATTAGCAAATTGGCACTGCTATGACTGTGGCAAAGACTTCTGCATGGAGCATTATAATGCACATAAGGAAAATAATGCCTGCAGTAACGGGAAGGCATACTAGATAACTAGATAACCTGAAAACCGATAGCAAATATTATATTTAATTTAGAGAAGGGAAAGAGTAATGAAGGTAGTTGATCGTGATGAGGTTGTTTAAAACTTACTCTGAAGTGTCTTAATCAGGACGGCTATGATATTGGTAGTTACAAGGATCTGTTTGCAAGGAAAAGATAGTTTGGGAAAGACATTTTAGTACTAAACTGTCAGCAATTGTGTGTCTGATCTATACTTCGAGTTGTCGCTTCTGCTTGAAAATCTAGCGAAGAACTACGGTGTGCCAAACTCAAACTATTACTTCCGTATTAACAGGATGAAGCCAAGCAAGGATGAGTACAGGAAGAAGGTTGTTGAATTCATGAGACATTATGAACATACAATCAATTCACTAGCAGGTACGTCTAATTACGAATCACTCAAAAATTTTGCGTTTGGTACTTTAGAAAAGATGATCGAACAAGTTTTGAAGGGAGAAAACAAGGAAGTAGAAAAAAGATACACTTACTATATGATGAACGAACCGTAACAGCAAATTTTTAGAACATGCAAGTTTGCATAATGGTATGGCTGACAAAGAGATTGAAATTAATAGAGAACAAAAAAGCATAAAACCACAATCTAACATAAATGCAACTGTAACAATAAAATATACCGGCAGGTTTGACGGTGTGCAGGTCAATGCATATATTACAGGAACAAACGAACAGGTTCATTTTGTGAATGTTGATGGAAAAATGGTTTCTTTATTTGGAAGACTCTTTGTCGAAAGAAATGAATTTGGCGAGAAGAATTCGTTCAATTTCACAGCAAAGGTGGAGGGGATAAATTTGCAGAAACACACCACCATTAGGTTCAGGGCTGCAATCATACAGGAGCATAAAGAGATTGCAAGTGATGTCATAGCTGTGCCTTTAATTTGAAGCCTGGAGCGTTATTTCCTTCTTTGAGCGTATCTAAAAGGCAACTTTTGATGAGTTTGAATGCGGGAGGTGGGATTCGAACCCACGAACTCCTAAGAGACGGGATCACCCATCACTAGATCTTAAGTCCCGCGCTTCCAATTTCTAGCCTCTTTGGCCGACTCGGCAACCCCCGCAAACACTACACTAACTTGCTGGTCATAACTTAAACCTTTTAACCAGAACAGAAACGTTAATGATGCTTCTGTTCGATACCCTGCATGTTGAGTGAAAATAAGCAGATCTGTCCCTACTGTAAGCATGATACTCATAAGGGTTATATCACAGAGTTTGTGAATGGAGAAATAATATTCAGCCAATGCGAATGCGGTTGCAAGGTAATCCACAGGGTAAACATGCCACATAACAAGCAAACAATGAAAAAACTTTACAAGCAGTTGAAGAAAGAGCTACACAAAGTTTAGCGGGTATTCTAGCAAGGTTAATAAGTTATCCAGTTGAGCGAGTTCATCATGCCTCGGTAGCTCAGCCTGGTTAGAGCGTTGAAGCAAGCGGCCAAAGCGTCGCCTTGGTAAGGCGAAGGTCCTGGGTTCAAAGCCCAGCCGAGGCTTCCGCAATCGCGTATTTTAGTTTTCTTGAAATTCAATCTTTGCTTGAACTAATGATTCTATATATAAGCAAAGGAGGGATGCTGCTTTCACACAGGGAATGCTGCTATGGAAATAAGCTTAATGAGAGATCTTTAATTTTATGCAAGAAAGATCCACCTCGGTCAAACCATCATAGTTATATTATACCATTTCGGATAGCTATAGGATGAAGGGCTTGCAGAAAAGTTTAGTGTTGGCTTGGATCGTTGGGCTGGCCTTTGCCGCGATATTTCCTTTCCCTAGTGCTTATGCTGCTGAGCAAGGATACATGGAAGCTGTATTCTACGGATTCATTCCATTGATAGTTGGCCTTGGTATTGGACTAGTGTATTTCATTATCATTTCCTTCAGAAGAAGTCGTCGTTAAATCCCATTTTTCTTTAACTTATGCAAGTGAGCGAGAGCTCTAAAAACTTTCGATTTAACTCTTGCTCTGGATGCTTGATCATGGCTTATATGGCATCTATCAAAGTATTACATTTGCAATAGAATGTTCGTTTAAGGTCTACACTATCGCCTTGATCAGATTTTGTTCAATAAGTAGACCAGACCTTCTTCCACTTGTCTGGGTGCTTCAGTATCCACCTCATACCGCAGTTCATGCACTCATACTTTGTGAGTGTAGGGGAATAGCCTATAGTTTCACGATTTTCCAATACTGGAATGGAAAAGTCTTCTGACTCCATCTCTGTCAGGTCTGCTCCACAGGTGTTGCATGTCTGGGCTTTGGGGTAAAACTTGCGCACGGTTGAACTAGTGTGAGCAGATATTTATTCTAAAAGATCCAGGATGGGGAAATTGCGAAATAAAAATAAAAGAAATGGGTCTAGTCCCACTTGCTCCATGCGGCCGCCCATCTATACGTCCACGTGGTTAGCTTAGCACCTAATGCTGCTATAGGCACCGAAAGCACTGCTCCAATACCAGCTGCCAAGGCTACCGGGCTGTTGTAGAACTTGCCAATCTGTGGTTCAATTGGTGTAAGATATGGAGGCAAAGTAGGTCTTGGGTACTTGAATGCCATCTCCAACGGGTCTGCCACTGTTAGAAGATTTATCATGTTAAACAGTGGCATTGTTAGTCCAATCAATGTACCGCCGATCAGTATTGCAGCATGCTTGTTCTTCCTGGTTGCCCAGTATACAAGATCCAACAGCATTGCACTAGGTATCCATACTGGAGCAACGATGAAGTCATATGGATAGCCCAATCCAAACCAAGCACCCTTTGCAATCCAAGTGAATAATGTCAAAATTGTTGCATAATACGTTGCTGTACCTGGCACTCCAGTGAATGTCAAGTAATAAATTGCACCAACGGTAAGCATTGTTGATCCTGACAAGTTGAATAAGACGAATGATGTCCATGCCCAGTCTGTGTAGAATATGTAGTCCCCTGCATTGATGCTGAACAAAGTAGCGTTGACCGCAACTACAACTATGAAAAGATAATGCACAGTACGTCTCATCCAGACCATGCTAGATCTACAGACAGAAGACCATTATATAAAATTTTATGCTAATATACATTCGCAATTCAATATGTGACGAGAAAATAAGCTATGTAGTATTTAATTACGGATTTACAGGCTTTTCCATCGACAATTTCCAGATGAACAAGAAACCTAGAGCCTCTATTATGGTCAGCACCGTAAGCGCAAACATTCCGCTCCAAAATGGATAAGCCCAGGGGTAGTAAGTGAACCCTACCCAGACACCAAATGCTACAGCAGCCCACGCCAAAGCAAAGCCAGTTATGAAAAGCCCCTTCATATTTTCCACTCTTCTGCCAATCATTCTTTCAATTTCGTCTTTTGGACCAGTATCCTTAGCCATTTACTTGTTATCAACCCAAACTGGCTTTTTAAATTTTGCTATTATGATCATTTCTTTGAATTTATGCAATGAAAGACAATATGAATTACAAGAATTTATCAACCAAGAATTAATAAATAAAGGAAACAAAGGAGTTGTCCCCTTGTGGGGACATGCCATTATTGCACGTCTTTTATGGGATGCTTCTGCTGTAGAGTTTGCCCTCTAGGGCCATCTTGTACATCTCTGCAACGTATGGGTTCCTTGGTGGTGTTTCAACGCCTAACTCGATCATACGAGCATAGATGCGAATTACATATGCCAAGGCTCCAACGAAGGCCACGACTACACCCATGTTAAATGACCAGTGGTTTGGTACTGCGAAGACTTCCTCTACGAACCAGAAGTGCCACATCTCGTTGATACCAATTGTGAACATTGTTGCAAGGTAACCAATTATGGTGATCTTCAGACCAGTGTTCACGCTGTTCTTTGGACCTCTCAGAGATGGTATCCTTCTGTCATAGATCATTATTGCACCCCAGCCTAATGGTAGTACCACAAAGTGGCTGTATAACCACCAGTGAGCTGGCGTGAATGCTGAATCTCTGATCGATGTCTGGTGTAGTGAACCGTCTACAAAGTTGTCGATCTCTACTGATGCAGCGACTGAGCCCATGATGACAATCATTATCATCACTTTCTTCAGTCTCTGTATCTCCACTTCCTTCGGTATTAGTGCTGGCATTTGTGCCATTTTCGCTCAAGTATACACATGTTCTTCATCATATATTAGCGTTACAATACAAATTATATCCATTACATTGAAAATCCTTGCTAAATATAAAATCCAATGAGTAAAATTTTCAATATGAATTTTAAAACTTATGAAGTATTAGCACATTCTATTGGTAAACAGCAGTGATTAACGTCATAGCTCAACTCACTTACGCGTACTTGTGCCTATTTAGAAAACTCGATGTATTATTATGGAAGGCAAAATATATATCTTTGTTCACTGTCGTTAAGAATTAATGAAAACAAGCAAGGCAGTAATAATCGCGAGTCTTGCTACAGTAGTGGTGTTAAGCACAGTAACAATCGTTCTACAAAATGCATGGGGTCATGGTGTTCAGGCACAGTTGCAAAGCAGGTTCCTTAGGATCGAGGACGAAACCTTTTCAGCGCAGGTATTAAGGACGGGTGAGGAGATCGAAATTAGAGGCAAAATAGTGAACCTAGTCAATAGAGACTTGAGGGCATGGATCTCTGTATTTAGCGAATCCACGAATGCTGGTAACAAGTGGGAGTTCATAGCTAGAGACCCACCTGGTAACGTATTTGATATTGCACCAAACGCAGAAATACCATACACAATGAGAATCAAAGCACTTGAACCTGCTGTATATCACTTGCATACACAGCTTAACGTCGCATCAATCGGTCCGGGTCTAGGTCCTGGTCAGACGGTAGTAGTAGAAGGTGACCCAATTGTCAAGCCTGTATCAGTTGGCAATGCTGTCTATCAAGCGATAGTGATTGCAGCTGGATTCACTATCTCCTTCGCTACAAAGCCGTGGCAAGTGATTTAACCTCCATTTTTTCATTTTATTCAGTATAAAATCAAGGGGAAATTTATTTTCTTATCATGCCGAAATCCTTGCAATAGTTGTTACTGGAAATAATTCTAAAAACATAAAATAAACCTGTAGTTACTTTCTCGACTCTTCTGGCATTAAACCTGCGCCCTCTCTTTCGTAGTGCTTCTCAAGCTCTGCGACCCATGTCTCCCTTGCCGTTCCGCCCAGTCCCTTTCTTCTTAGCCAGAACGCGATCACACCTAGCAAGAAGATTGCGAAGGTCATGACTCCAAATATGTATACCATTACATCATAGAATAGTGGGTCGTATGTGGGACCTATCTGCCCAGCCACGTTTGTCAGTGATGTGCCAGCCAACGCCAACAAGCCTATAACGGTCATTACTATTACTGCTCGCTTGGCATAGATATATACATTTCTGAGCCTACTTTTGATTCTTATAAAATATTGCTTCCACTTTCATTAGCTATTAATAAAGAAAAAGTAAATTGAGAATTACTGTTTCGGTGATTCCTTTCTGCTCTTAAAGAAGAATGCAGCTGCAACTCCACCGAATATTGCTCCTAACACTGCAATAAGTGCACCCATATCACCGAATGTCTTGCCGAAGAGCGGTGTACCAGAACCATATGCACCAGCTTGCTCTGAAGTAAGGACTCTCTTCTTTGCTAATATCTGATGCTCACTGCATGTAAACTCTGGTATGCCCAACTGCTTGCACTCTTCAATTTGTTCAGGAGTAGCTACCGCAGCTCCACCTGCACCGCCTCCATAGATCTGTGCCCACACAGGAACAGTAGCTGCAGACGCTAGCAGAGCGATAAGGCTCAGACCGTAAACCAAGAATTTTTTCATTACAATTAAGAAAATCGGATTAGGCGTATATAACCTTTATGTTATTTTGCTAATGTGAGAAAATACGAATTTTACTTGCATTCTATAAAACAAATAACGAAACTTTACAAAGTGAATTGGGAGTAACGTTTATCAGCCCTAGCAAAACTGAAGATTATCATGGCTAGAATACATAGTCATAGAAAAGGCAAGTCCCATTCAACTAGACCATTAAAGTCTGTTTCATCCTGGGTGACCCTGAGCAGCGATGAAATACTTTCCCTGATAGTGAAGATGGCAAGAGATGGTCTGGGTCCTAGTGAAATTGGGATCAAGTTAAGGGATGAGTACGGTATTCCACTCCTTAAACCTATTATTGGGAAGTCGATAACACAAGTGTTGAAGCAAAATGGTATAGAGGGTGAAATGCCAGAAGAACTTGATGTGTTGGTTAAGAAAGCGCTGGAATTACAAAAGCATCTTAGGGTGCA
The DNA here is from genome assembly GCA_046759465.1 of Nitrososphaerales archaeon. Classification (GTDB taxonomy): domain Archaea; phylum Thermoproteota; class Nitrososphaeria; order Nitrososphaerales; family UBA213; genus JBHICH01. Next base: position 29,315 of record JBHICH010000007.1, on the reverse strand, counting down.
TAAAAGTGACAGGATCAATGTTAGATCATTGGAACTTTTGGAGGCAAAGATCCATCGCTTGTCAAAGTATTACAAGAGGGAAGGCAAGCTGCCGCAAAGCTGGAAGTATTCTGCCGTCATAGCTAAACTTGAGTGATCGCATGTCCAACAAGGAGTTTCAAGAAGTGCTCCATTCATTTTGTGACAAGATATCAGATGTTATTTCCTCAGGCAAGGAAATAGTTGTTGTAACACATATAGATGCGGACGGCATAACTTCTGGAAGCATAATTACAAAAGCTCTGATCAGAAAAAATGCAAAGTGTGTTCTTAGAACTATCAGCGACATAAATCCAAATGTAATAGGAGGGTTAAGAGACGAAGGCCATAATTTCTTCATTATTTGTGATTTAGGAGCAGGTTTAGCTGGCGAGCTGGAAAAAGCTCTGCAGGATAAATGGCTTGTCATAGATCATCATCAATTACCACAAAGCGAGATAGAAGATGATAGGGTGCTGAATGCATGGAAGTATGGCATAGATGGGGGCAAGCAAGTTTCTACAGGTGGCATGGCGTATATGGTTGCAAATAGGCTTGACAGCAAGAACAGGGACCTTTCTTGGTTGGCAGTGGTTGCCGCAGTTGCAGATAGGCAGGATCAAGGAGATAAGAAGTCTCTCATAGGGTTAAATTCAGAGATAGCCAACACGGCGAAGTCACTCGGATTTTTAAACATAGATCTGGATCTTATGCTTACAGGCAGAGAAACTAGGCCTCTGCATGAATCACTGGCCTACACATCATTTCCCTACATTGATGGGCTAACATGGAATGGTGATTCATGCCTGTCGGTACTGAGTGCTGCAGGGTTGAAGCTCAAGCACGATGGCAGATGGCGTGTTTTGGCAGAACTCAGCGAGGAAGAAAAGGGTAAGATGCTTGAAGCGATAGCAAAGTTTGTGGCATCAACATCAAAATCCAGCGACATCATTGAAGACTTGGTTGGCTACATCTACACACTACTTAGAGAGGATAGGAGAAGCATGCTCAGAGATGCTAGGGAATTTTCTACGTTGCTCAACGCTTGCGGACGCATAAGAAGGGCTGGTGTTGGTGTTGCGATGTGCCTCGGTGATCGAGGCGCAATGCTCAAAGAGGGAGAGACGATAGTTGGTGAGTATAGAAGCATGTTAAGAAATTACATCAGTACTATCTTCACTGAAAGGTGGCGTTTGACAGATGATGGGAAGAGTGCGATGATCAATGGTGAAGGGCTTATTGCTGAGGATATGTTAGGAGCTGTATCCTCACTGCTAAGTGGTTCACCATCGCTTTACAATAGGCTACTCTTCGTTAGAACCAAGGCAAAGGATGGATCTTACAAGTTTTCGTGTAGGAAGTGTTTAAGGTGTGATTCTAATGTAAATCTGGGTTTACTTATGCGTGAATGTGCTGCAAGGTTCGATGGTAATGGAGGTGGTCATGACGCAGCTGCAGGTGCAAGGGTCGCATTTGAAAAAGTTGAAGACTTTATTGCTTGCATAAAGGGCAATGTCGCCACAGATTAAAGTTACACTGAGATTGGATCTTAAAGATGGAAAAAAAGTTCTGTATGTTATGAAAGCATTAATACCAGACAATGTTAACTTCCCGAGAGGTTTAAGCATGGATATGAATGCTGAAGGCAAATTTCTAATTTTATCATTTAAAAGTTCCAGAAAACTGGATAGTTTGATCTCTACAATAGATGAGATTTTAGAACATATATCTACCATGAACCAAGTCTTGAGGTGACCTCATGCTAGATGCAAAGATCATTAGGGATCAGCCAGAGATCATTAAGCAGGTGCTTGCAAAAAGGCAGATTGAATTTCCATTAAATGAGTTGCTGGAACTGGACGAGAAGAGGCGATCTTTGATTACCGAAGCTCAGGAACTGAAACACAAGAGAAACGTCGTATCTGAGCAGATCGCTATGAAGAAGAAAGAGGATCAAGAAGCTTCAAGTGTGATCAGCGAAATGAGGGCCATATCAGATAAAATCACTGCTCTTGACGGTGAAATCGATTCTACTGGAAAAAGGTACAGTCAACTTATGTTGACGCTTCCAAATCTCATCGACGAATCTGTTCCGGAAGGTAGAGATGAAAATGATAATGTTGAAGTTAGAAGGTGGGGAGAGCCAAGGAGATTTAGTTTCAAGACAAAGGACCACATTGATTTGGGTTTATCACTGAAGCTTATAGATTTGGATAGAGCGGCAAAGACCTCTGGTGCCAGATTTTACTTTCTTAAAGGGGATCTGGTCAAGATGAACTATGCGTTGATCCAGTTTGCCATTAATTTTTTAAAAAAGAAGAACTACACATTGATCCAGACACCGTATATGATCAATAGGAAGGCAATGGAGGGTACGATAATAGTTAGCGACTTTGGTGATGTCATCTATAAGGTAGAGAACGAAGATCTATACCTTATTGGAACCTCCGAGCACGCAATTGTGGCTATGCATATGGATGAAATATTTGATGCCAAGCAATTACCCATCCGATATGCTGGAATAAGCCCATGCTTCAGGAAGGAGGCTGGCACACATGGTAAGGACACAAAAGGCATATTCAGGGTGCACCAGTTTGAGAAGGCTGAGCAGTTAGTTTTTGCAAAACCGGAAGAGTCTTGGGCAGAGCATGAAAAGATGATCAGGAACGCAGAAGAGTTCTTTCAACTGCTGGGTATACCTTATAGAATAGTGTTACTTTGCACAGCTGATCTTGGCAAGATCTCTGCAAAAACGTACGATCTGGAAGCATGGATGCCAGGACAGAATGCGTATAGGGAAGTCGTTTCTTGCTCAAATTGCATAGATTATCAGGCAAGAAGGCTGGGTGTAAAGTATAGAGATAAGCCACATGAGGAATCCAAGTTCGTTCACACGATTAACAGTACACTTGTTGCTACGGAGCGAACGCTGGTAGCCATGCTGGAAAATTATCAAACAGAGAAAGGTACGATAACAGTTCCAGACGTACTGCAACCATATATGGATGGCGTAAAAGAGATCGATTAATCGAACACTTATATTTTGGACTTTTATGTCGCTTTTCGATGCCAAAGGGTAAGAAGATTGGTAGGGTAAGAGACAAATGGCGCGATAAAAAGTGGGTGCTTGTAAATCCCCCAAGAGGATTTAAAGGTGGACCGATTGCCTACATACCAGTTACAGATGAAGAAAAAGCCATTGGTAGGGTTATTGAAAATACACTCTTTGATTTCGAAAAACAAGACCCGCAACAACATACCATAAAAATTTATTCACAGATTGAAAAGATCCAAGATGGTATAGCATTCACACGCTTCAAGGGCCACGAGTATGCAAAGGAGTTTCTTAGAAGCCTTATAAGAAGAGGAACATCAATGGTAAATTTTGTTAATGATTATACTACTATTGATGGATACAAGTTCAGGGTTTCTGTAATAGCGTTTACACAGCGCAGATTAAACACATCCAAAAAGCAGGCTGTAAGACTCGTGGTTGATGAAGTTCTTGGTGATGAAATACCAAAGCTCACTGTTGAACAGTTTGTACAAGCTGCTACCTACCGCAAGTTCGATGCTGATATACATGCACAAGTAAAGAAGGTTGCTGGAGTGAGGCATATCGGTATAAAAAAGACAAAAATGTTATCACCACCGAATACAGAGGTTATGAAACAGTTGCCAGTAGAAGCGACACAGCAATAAAAGATTAAATATCATTGAAAATTTCATTGATTTATGTCAGAAAATTTCACTGATTTATCTCAGATGAAGCCTGAACGTGAGTCATATGAACATCCATACAGTGTTATGCAATGAGCATGGAAGTAAGCTTTGCGTCTGCAGAGATCGAGATTGTAATGCATGCGACTGAAGACACACGGAAGTTGTTATCTGTAATAGAAAGCGTCTTTGACATAAAGCCCGAGGCCTTTACTACAAGTACTGTCAAAGGACATTTTGGCAACGAAATCATGCTCCTAAGGGCAAATCTCAATAGCCAGCAAGCGACAGGAATGGCCTATAAAATAGCCGGCATGATGGGTGATGCCGATCGGATCCGTGTTCACGACAACTTTGAACTTTACACGGACGATAGAAGCTCCCTGCATATAAGGATCGGCAAGCAGAACCTCTTTGAACAACGAGTAGTACTATCACAAACAGACTCGCTTAAAATTAAGCTAAAAACAGTTAGAGGATTTCAGCCAAAAAGTGAAATAGAGAATTACAAGAATTTTTTTGCTCAAAGATGATGCGATTGAGACCAAAGAAAAGATATCTACTTGTATATTACAAAAACAATGATGCATTTGATGTAATAAAGGCAAATTATGTCAAAGAGTTTGGCAATGCAGACATGGAAAAAGCCTCTCTCAAAATGATATCATGTGAAGATGGATTCCTGATAGTAAGGTGTAACTTGAGCTGCCATAAGCAGCTATTAGAGACACTGTCCTTGTCGAATAGCAGGTTTGTAACTTTAAACACGTCAGGAATCCTGAAGGTACTATGTTCTAGAGAGCGTAAGATCAAAGAACTTCTTAAGCATTGGGAATAGATATTAATACTGTGCGGAGAAAGTTATCCTTGGGATGAGGTAAAAACGAGCCGCTCCAGGCTGAGCAAAACGCGATGAAGACCTCACGACGTACCGACCCAAAAACTTACTCAACGTGTTACACTAGTTCATTTATGAGGTGAAACTTAAATTAGACAAGTTTTTTGTTAGGTTAGTGAATACTGATTATGATATAATAGTGGCTGGCGCAGGTATCGCCGGAATGATATCAGGTGCATCTGCATCTATTTATTCCCACCAAAACCTAAAGGTTCTAGTTGTTGACAGAAATCCCCAACCCCTAGCTGGAAAGAAGACCGTAACAGGTTGGATTTGTGGTGATGCAGTTGGTAAGAACAGCGTTGACTACATGACGCAAAGAATAGGCATACACTGGGACAAACCAGAAATAGAGCATACAGTGAAAGGCGTCGTTGCGTACTCGCCTGATCATGAAACGCCCATCTACTTTGATGGTGATGGATACATCTTGAACAGAAGACTATTACCGCAAAAGCAGTTGAAGGATGCTGAGAAGGTAGGTGTCGAGTTCAAATGGGAAGTCGCTTTACGGGGTATATATGCAGAAGATGGTTTTGTTAAAGGGGTTGTAGGAACCGATCTTTCAAACAATTCAGTCTTCAAGAAAACTGCTAGGGTTGTGATTGACTGTGCTGGAGTCACGTCTGTGCTTAGAACAACCTTGCCAATAAAAAGTTACATACAGAAAACAATTGATAGGGACGATCTAGAAGCCACTGGCCGTTACATTCTTGAGTTTGAGAATGGAAAGGAAGACAAAACTTACTTTGATCCTGCTTATGCTCTAATACATTTAGATCAAATAATTGCTCCAGGAGGATATGCGTGGGTCTTTCCAAAATCTGATCGAAAGGTCAACATTGGTTTGGGAGTACAGCAAAAGAGTATGGATCTGAGGAACAGAACTCTGGGCAAAAGGGAAGATCTGAAGATGTTAATAGATAATTATGTTAAGATGAACCCGGTCATAAAGAATCCAAAGATTGCAAATGGAGTTGCAGATGAAGGAAATGCTTGGGGAACATGGCAAGTTTCCGTTAGGAGGCAAAATGACTGCATGGTGGCAAATGGATACATGATCGTTGGAGATGCGGCATGGATGCCAAAACCGTTGGATGCTGGCGGGATAGGTCCAGCAATAATAGCTGCTGTAATAGCTGGCAGGAATGCCGTGCAAGCAGTTGAAGCTAATGATGCAAGTGAAAAAGGTCTCTGGAATTATAACGTGAATTTTGTAGATGATTACGGTTACAAAACTGCTGGTCTAGAAGTATTCAGGAGGTTTCTGCAGTCAATAACAAACGAGCAGATAAACTATGGCGTGAAACATTTTCTATCAAAGATGGATGTGGAGAAGATCTCGCACGGAGAGCATCCGGACTTTGGTTACATAGACAAGGTAAGCATGTTTATCAGAGCTGCTTTGAACAAAATGACGGCAGAAGGGCTCAAGTACACTGCAGACAAGAATGGATGGCTTGTGCAACACTACCATAACTATCCCAAAACACCTGAGGGGTTCCCTAAATGGCATAATAAGCTCTTGCATGAATTGAATGGAGCCTTTGAAAGATTTGAAATAACACCACAAGTGTATGCTTCAAGACGATTCTCTGGCCATCTTTCTTGAATTGATATCAGCAAGCCTCAACGGTTCTGGCATCCTGTGCCTTATTACATCTTTCACCAATTTCACTGCTGTCTGTAGACTCACTTTGTGACCAACACTAACGTAAATTGGCTTGCTTTTAGTTTTGAGAACTCTTCCCACAATTTCTCCATCAAGCAAAACTGAACCATCCCTTTCTGCCACGTTGCCACATAGCAGACTCTTGCCGACTCCCACGGTTGGTTTATCTGTTTTTATTCCAATGTAGGATGCTATGCCAAATCTCCTCGGATGAAGCAAGCCGTGACCGTCAACCATAAGTACATCATAACCATCATTCAGTTTCTTTAGAACAGCCAGTATGGGCTCTGATTCCCGTAAAAAGAGCAACCCTGGTACATAAGCGTACTGTACCTTGCGCATGATGCAAGCAGAATCTATAACATCTAGCGTATCACGCCTCACCACAACAGCAGAGGAAAAAGCGTTATTGCCACGATATGTAACGTCAACACCACAAATGCGTTTTATCTTTTCCTGCTCAACAACATCATGCTTTATAACATTACTTGACAACTGCAGTTGCAACTTTACAGCATCTGCGATTGATAAGTTGCGCATCAACTCAAGCAAGATATCACACTATCAGCAAATATCTTTATCTGCTTTTTATCTAGGTGCGGAAAGACAAGCATAAATTCCTGAGCGCCGGCTCTGTTGTATTCCTTGATGCGCTCTATGCATTGCTCAGGTGTTCCTATAATGCATTTTTGTGCATACTGCTTTGTTTGCTTTACTGGCATCCTTCGTTCCCTTAATCTCTTTTTGATCTGTCCTTCAACTTCGTTTTCGGATTTCACAACAAGTGCTTCTCCAAAGAAACTCTTTATAATCTTTGAATAATCGCTCCCAATAATTCTGCATTTTTCCTTGAGCATCTTTGCCTTCTCTGCATAATTCTTACTAGAAAGCAGTATGAAGTTGGACTTGTCAGCATGTTTGGCAACCAGATCAAGTATTCTGTTTGAATAACCCCCAATAAGCAATGGTGGATGAGGCTTTTGGATTGGTTTTGGAAGGCAGAAACCATTGTTTATCCTGTAGAATTTACCCTTGAAGTTGGTTCTTTCTCTGATCCATAGACTTTTGATCAGTTCAATTGCTTCTGCAAGCATGGCTATTCGCTTTGAATGCTTATCGTAAGGAAATCCAAACATCTCATGCTCCCTCTTGAACCAGCCCGCTCCAATCCCTAGTTCCAATCGTCCCTTGCTAACAACATCAAGCGTTGCTACCATCTTCGCAACCACTTGTGGGTACCTAAAGGTGTTGTTAAGAACAAGAGAGCCCAACCTTATGCTTGTAGTAACACTTGCTAGAGCTGATAAAACCGTCCAACATTCCATTATAGGTTTCTCTATTGTGCCAACTATAGGCAAGAGGTGATCGTTTACCCAGATGTTGTCAAAGCCAAATTTTTCCGCAGCAACAACATAGTTTTTGATCGGCTCAAAGCTCTGCTGGTAAAGCACGATCCTTACTCCAAATCTAACCTTCACTCTAGACCCCTTTCGATAGACTATTGTAAAGCCTGTCTATGGCCTCAAGCATCGTTAGCCTTTTAGAGTCTTCTGTTACTGCAGCTCTTGTATCTTCTATTAGGATTCTAGCAACATCAAGTTTTCTCCTTACTCCTTGCACTATGTTATCATAGACGGCAAAGGGGAACAGCATTATGTAGATTTGCTCCATCAACGCAAAAAGATTCTTTGCATCGTCACTCTTTCCATTTCTCATCTTGTCGTAAACCAATCGTTTGATCTCACCAACGGAGTCAAGTAAGCCAAGTATGTATGAGCTACCGTTAACGCTCAAACTCTGAACGGAAGGTATACTTCTTCCAGAAATTATTGCTTGCAATGCGTCGGCCTCAACAAGTTCAGCCTCTGCTGTAAGCATGTATCTGTAAAGATCTGTTTGTGCCGTATGTCTTAATTCATCTAGCAGGTCTTTAGCCTTACTTACCTGCTGCGATGCTACGTCATGCTTTCCGTTGTGCGATGAAACTATTGATTTGCTACAAAGCATAATCACATCCCTAGTCCCCCTGATCAGTTTCTCTCTTCTCTCCTCGATTAGCTTTAGATCGTTCATTACTGCGTCGATTGATTTTTGCACGTTTTCCATGTCCATGCCTGCATGATTGAACGTTGAGGAATAAAGTCCTTCCTCTATTTTTTGAATTGCAAAGATATGTTTGACGTTTGCTATGGTGTGCGTGCAAACCATAGCCGCTGACTACGTCGCAGAACTATGACAATTAGACGCAAGCCAGAAAGAACCCCGATAAAGTGAAGGGGCAGTACCTTGGATTTTGTAACTGCCAAAAGGTTTATCCATCGATACGCAAAATTAATTTGTACTCGAACGAATTTCCTTGGTTCGCCATGCCTTTGGATACGTATTTGGCTTCATTATTATCCGCTTCATCGTAAGAGCTATACCATTAGTCGACTCCATTACCTCATTAGCTGTCATAGCTGCTTCTGCCAATGCGACCACTTCACCCTTCAACGTATAAACACCAACCAAGTCTCCCTTCTTCAGATCAAGAGGCACATTAAGCACTCCTGGCACAGCCAGTTGGGCACCATGACATAAAGCATCCACGGCGGTATCCCTAATGGTTACTGCCTTTACTGTCTGCAGAGCAAGTTCGATTGGCTTCACAATCTCTCTCAACTTCTCTTCCCTTCCGTTTTCCTTCAAAAGTGTAAATGCATCCGCAAGGTCATAGAGCTTTACCAAGCCATTACTTTCATTAAAATTGCTTACCTGCGTCCTTCTCAACTCAACCATCGTTGCACCACATCCCAAAACTTCGCCAATATCATAGATTATCTTACGGATGTAGGTTCCTGCCTGACACAAGATTCGCATGATGATCAGTCTTCCCTGCTCCTCCAAGGCTTCAAATTCGTAAACTGTTCTTATCCTAAGTTCCCTCTTTACCGATGATCTTTGAGGAGGTCTCTGGTATATGTCACCAGTAAATTCTTCAATGACAGATCTAAGTTCTTCATCAACGACAGTTGCATGCAGTCTTGCAAGTGCATAGTACTCCTTTGGTCCAAAAAGCAAAACACCCAATGCCTTGGTGCCTTGGCCTAAGCCTATTGGAAGCAAACCGGTTGTTGGAGGATCAAGTGTTCCACTATGTCCAGCTCTCTCAATGTTAAGAATCCTCTTCACCCATGCAACCACTTCATGACTACTTGGCCCTGCAGGTTTATCTAGTGGTATAAGGCCATAATCCAATAGTTCTTTTACTGGTCTCTTATCAGGGTAGTAACCATACTTATCATCCGTAACATCATCATCTACCTTGACCAACTTTTGGAACTGAGGAAACTCGATCATACCAGATGCTTCACTATTGTGCCTGTAATATCAACAACACCATCTATGCTTAACTGATCCGTATTTATCACATAATCAAATACTGAAAGGTCATCACCAAACCTTATATTGTAAAGTTTTAGATAGAGATTCTTGTTATCCCCATCCCTCATCGAAACTATCTTCAAAGCTTCTTCATATGCTATATTGTCACGGTTGGCCATCCTCTTGACTCTGTTCTCCCTGGAGCCTTTAAGCCATAACTTGACTGCATCTTTTGCAAGCCACGGTAGCGTATAGCTAGTTATGACAACGCCGCCTTGACCAGCAACCTGCAATAATATATTGTCAACCTGCTTGTCAAATTCGAGGTTTGAATTTCGCTCTGAAAGGAACCTTAGGCCATGCTCTGTATCCCACCAGCTGTTTCCCGATACGGCATAACCCTTTGCGATCGCCATTTCTTTAAGAACATCGCCGCCAGAATGCTGCTTCAGATTAAACCTTTGTGCAATCGCCTTTGCTATGGTAGTCTTACCTACTGCTGGCAAACCAGAAATGATTATGCTTGGCTTCAAGCTAAATGCCCATGTCCATGCTTGTCTTGGTAACCTTCATTACCATGCCGCTAAATGCGATAGAGGTAATTGCATACCACGCCCACAGGAGTATCTCCTTTTCTCCGGTGCACCTTGGCGCCCTCTCAGGCACCTTTTCCTCCAAACCATTGTTAAGCACATCATATGCCTGCAGCAACTTTGCCCTTGCATCTAGATAGCTTCCGTTTGCTACCAATTCCTTGGCTTCGCTAGCCAACGCTAGCACCCGATCGCCTGCGACGCGAGAACGTGCAGACTTCATTTCGTTAACCTTAGTTTCCAACTCACCTGTTATACTAGTAATATCTTCATCGATCATTTCCTTTGTACATGTAATCGGTATCCAATCACCCAAAATGTTCAGCTGAATTGGCGATACTGCAACGGTATTGCCAAATACTACTGGTAATGCTGTCCACCAGATTATCAGCATTGGAATCATGAAGGCAATCATCGGCCTGAAGTTCATCTGCATCATCTCCATCTGCAGCTTGTTTATGTACTGCTTTTTCTTGTTCAGCTTCTCAATTCTATCCTTGTCCTGCTTGCGCATCGAGTCCATGTACTCCTTCCTCCACTGAGTAGTCTCCTTCATTATACGCTTCAATTTACCTAGGTCAGTCATCTTGCGCCTTAAAAAAGCGTATAAGAATTGCAAAGCAATGGCAATACCCATAATTAGTAATGCGGCATTTATCATGTTGGGTACGATGGGATGTATAGCCCCTATTGGCGGTGCAAGCTGCAGGGCAGTAGAATACAGAAGATCTGATATTAATGCAATGTCTATCACTTCTTATCACCCAACACAGTTACTATCTGCCCGGCCGCTTCATCTACCTTTCCATCCTTGTTCATCACAATGGTAAAAGGTGCACCTGTTAGTATAGAGCATGAGGCTACCATTACCTTTGCTATCTCCAGTTCATGCCTAATATCATCTTCTGTTTTTATGTCGCGATCTCGTGTTTTGTCGATTAACCTACGGTTCAGGATCTCTTTGGGATCGGCAGCTATCATGACAAAGTTCGTAGGTTTCAGTATGTTCAGCAACTGAATAGGTAAACCTGGATAGTACCCCTCTCTTGTGCTTATGAATAGATGAGTATCTACCATCACTACACGATCCTTCATCTTGGCGATGCGTTGGGCCGCTATATCCTGGAGCTTTCTCTGCTTTCCAACTGGCATCTTGCGCAATTCATCCCTTTGCTTTACGCCAATCTTTTTTGCTTCTTCAAACATGACAGTGCCAAAAACAACAACGTTCGCTCTTACCCCATTTTTGTTGAGGGAGTCAGCCGCCTTGGTTATGACTGTGGTCTTACCAACGCCAGGGATGCCTACAACTATGGCTCTCTTACTTGCGTCCAAGCAGGGCACCCAGCTTCGGCATGAAGGTCTCCACTTTCTCCTTGATGAGGAGGTTGTAGTAGTTTATCAATATGTCAACACTAAGCAAGATGCCTATACCAGTGCCAAAGACACCTAACACGTCGGATACTCCTGCTAGCAAACCCAAGAAGAATGAGCCCAAGAATGTTACAGACGGTATGTATCTTGACAATAGCATCTCTACGGAGGACTCTGCCCTTCTGAACCCTGGAACCTGAACATTAGCGTCCAGGAGGTTTCTTGCAGCTGCTTTAGCTGACAAACCTCCAAGCTCGACCCACAACCTGCCAAATACAACTACGATTGCGGTAAGTATGATAACATACAAAAATGCCTTCATTGGATCCAAGGCAGCAATCTCTAGACCTCTCGGTGGTATTAGATAGTAGACCACTCCCCCTATCGGGGTCGATGGATTGGTTGGATCAAACTGTGCAATCCAGTTGAAGAATGGTCTATCATTCAACGGGTTGTAGCTTGCCCAGAACATCTGAGACATAAAGACTGCATTTGCTGTTAGTGCAGAAGCAAGTATTACTGGTATGTTAGATACATACATAAGCTTGATCGGGTAGACCGCAGTGAAACCTCTGTACTTTGTTGAGACTATGGGAATCTCTATCCTGATTCCTTGCGTATATACAAGCAACAGCGCAATACCAATTGTAAGAAAGAGAGCGAATAGACTTGGCAGTTGCCCTGCTCTGAACATTATATCCATGAACGTGACCGCACCATTTTGAAGAGCTTCTATCATATATGGTATTACACCGATCGAGAAACCGTCACCTGCAGGTAACGGACTGAAAATACTCCATAATATTTGCTGCGACACACCTCCCAAGATGAAGAGGCTTATACCGCTACCCAGACCCCACCCCTTCTGGATCAACTCATCAAGTATCATCACAACATAACTTGCGGCTATCAATTGGGCTACCAAAATGTAAACAAAGTCGGCATGACCAGCTTGTGCAAGCGATGGACCATACACAGAACTACCATATAATGCGCCTTCTACCACAATAACAATTATTGTAACCATTTTGGTTGCAGATGTAAAGAGCGCTCTATCATCAGGGTCCTTGAAGTTCAACTTAATTATCTCTGAACCTTTAAGCAACTGCATCAACAGACCTGCTGTGACAATCGGTCCTATACCCAACTCGATAAGTGTGCCCTGCTGTGACGCAAAGATCACCCTGAATGCAGCAAATGGATCAAATATGGCCGATGGCGAACCGAAAAGTGGAATCTGGCCCATTATTAGATAGATTACAAGTGCAACACCACTCCAGAGAAGCCTTTCACTAAGCGAAAGTTTCTTTTTGGGCTTTGGCACCTGTGGAATGTATACTGATACTTTTTTGACTACCTTTCTGAACAATCCTTCAAACTTCTCTCCGCCCATCAATGTGCTATCAGCTCTCCTCCAACATCTTCTACTTTTTCTTTTGCGCCTTTAGCAAATGCGCCTACTATTATACTGTATTTACCAGAAACCTTTCCGGTTCCAAGCAACTTGTCATAACCCAAAGAAGTTAGATCCAAAACATTCTTGCCGTTTTCAACCCTTCCATGTTTTACAAATAAAGACTCGAGCTCGCCAACATTAGCCCATTTTTTTATCACGTTACGCTGGGGAGGATTGAACCCAGCTGTACCAAAATGCCTTTCTTCAAACAAAACAGTCCGAGTCCAGTGGTGCTTATGCAGACCGGCTTTTCCATGTCCTCCCTTATGACCTGCGCTCCTGTGCTGACCGACTTGACCCCAACCGTGGGTTCTAGATCCTCTTAATCTTCTTACCTTTCTCAACCGAGTTACCATCTCAAAACACCATTAACATGAAATTGTGGGTTCATATTGAAAAGCCTTAATTAAGTCTTGCTAAATCATATTTTTTACAAGTGACAACAATTCTTGATTTTCTCCCATTACGCCTCCGTTCTGATACATGCGTTTGGTCTTCCTCTTGAAACCTCCTCTTGGTGGTGCCAGTGCGAACCATGGTTTGATCAGATCTAATTTTGATAATGATATTTTGCTGTTTGCCAAAGCGTCCGCAAGATCATCAAAGCTCTTGTACCCCAATACTTTGATATCGTCGCTATCGATTTGCTTGTACCCTTGCTTTCTTGCCTTCCTTTCAATCAATTCCTTAACAGTCTCCTTGTCAGCCTTGCACCACGCAACATAGTTCTTTACACGTTTAAGCATACCAACAAATGACGGATCCTCTGGCACTATAGTGGCTCTAAACTTCTTGTTAAGGTTCAGTGATTCCAGTGTTGTATCTGCCCATGATGGCACATTTACTGTGCCCCCGACTCTAACAACTATGTAAGCCATATCAACCAACACTGTATGTGCTTCTTAATGCTTTGTAGATTGCCTTTGTTGCTGATGACATTGTGCTTGTAGATCCGTACGTTCTGGTCCATGCGTCCTTGATGCCAGCAAGTTTCAGCAGGTTCTTTATGTTCTCCCCCGCAACTATACCAAGACCTCTCGGTCCTGGCAAAATTTCGACTTTTACGCTACCTCCCTTACCTATAACCCTAAAAGGTACAGAGTGCAACTCGCTGCACCTGCACTCCCAGCTACCGCACCCAAGCTTGATTGGAATAACATTTAGTAAAGCAGCGTTTGTTGCCTTGTCTATCGCAATTCTCATCTGGGATGCCTTACCCTTTCCTATTCCAAGCCAGCCATTTTCGTTGCCAGCAGCAACAATTGCGTTAAATCGGGTTAGTTCACCAGCATCCGTCTGCTTTTGGACTATACCGACATGCACAACTTCATTCCTTATGTCCGGCAAAAGCATGCGGACTATTTCTGACTCCTGAATTCTGTATCCATTTTCAAATACTTCATCCATTGATGTTATCTTGTTTGTAGCTACTAGCATGCCCAGTTTTGTCCTAGGCTTCCACTCGGGTTTCTCTTGAGTACTCCTCAACTCTTCTTAGCTCCTTTCTTCGTTGTGACTCTAGGCTTTGTCTCCGAAAGCTTCGCTACCTTCTTTCGCTTCTTTTCTAGCTTGGCTACTGATTTTACAATTTTCTTTTTCGCTTCAACTTTTTTCACAACAAGCTTCTTGGAAACTGGCTTTCCAAGTATAGATGACTTGATATCTTCGAAATGCTCGGGATAACTTTCTGGATTAAATCCTCTCTTCACTAAAGCAGAAAACCTTGCCCTGTAAACCTGATTATCCTTTGCCTTCAAGTCATTGGCGTAATCAGCAATATGCTTGCCTGTCAATCTGTCTTCAACTGGCAAGGTTTCATTATCCACTGGAATATTGAGACCCGCATCAATTATGCCCTTAACGCATGATGCAACCCTTGCTGCAAACATTCTGTTTCCTGTATAAAGAACGCATTCCTTCACACCCTTCGCAAGGGCCTTTCTTCCAGCAAGGAAACCAGTTAGATAGCAAGCTGGCATATTCTTCCTAGAACCTTTCCAGCCATGCCTGATCAGCTCCTTGCTGTGAGCAGAAACTAGAGCCTTATCTCCATTTTTTCTTGCCTCCAAAATCTGAACAAGAGAGTTCTCGTTGCTTATTCTGACCGTAGCAAAAAGCTGCTTCCCAATCAGAATACCCTTTCTTTTTCTATAATTTGTTTTACCTTCTCTGATCCTCCTAAGCAACGGTGTAAAAGTCAATTAACATTCCTCCTAACAATTAGAGCAACCATGCTCAAAGCATTTATAAACCTTTTACATTTTTGAGAAGCAACATGCATAGCAAAGCCTTTTGAGCATGCAACCTATTTTCGGCTTCTTGCCATACAACCGACTGTTTGTTATCTATAACATCATTTGTAACTTCCTCTCCCCTCTTTGCTGGCAGGCAGTGCATGAATATTGCATCACTCTTTGCCATCTTCATCAAACTTGCATTTACCTGATAGTCCGGTAAAAACACATGAAGTCTTGCATTCCTCTCAGATTCCTTACCCATAGATACAAAGGAGTCTGTATATACTATATCAGCATTCTTTACTGCTTGCTTTGGTTCGTTCACAATTTCTAGTACGGATCCGTTCCTTTTAGCCGCTTTCCTTGCAAATTCTATAGTTTTAGGGTATGGTTCGTATCCCTTTGGACATGCCACCGCAATATTGATACCTGTCATTGAGCATCCTATCATTAAGGAATTACAAACATTATCTCCATCTCCAACCCAGGTCAACTTCAAACCCTTCAACTTATGCTTTTGTTCCTTGATGGTCAGCAAGTCTCCTAAAACCTGGCACGGATGGTAAAGACCCGATAGAGCGTTTATAACTGGTACGCTTGCTGCACTCGCCAGCTTCACAATCTCATTGTGGTCGTATACCCTAGAAGCTATAGCATCTGCATATACTGATAATGTTCTAGCTGTGTCTTCAATTGTTTCTCCCCTAGATAGTTGCAGCTCATTCATATTGAGGTTGACTGCGCGACCACCCAGCTGAAACATTGCTACTTCAAAACTTACCCTTGTACGTGTTGATGGTTTTTGAAAGATCATTGCTAAAACCTTGCTCTTTAGCAACGGTTTTGAATTCTTCTTTAGCTTTGATGCTAGCTTCAGTATGTTCATTATCTCTTTGCTGTTCAGCTCCATCAAAGTTAGAAGGTGTCTGTTCCTAAGCAATGTTATCACCCAAGATCGAATTTATAAATGACTGGACATTAAATGGTACAAGATCATCATACTGCTGACCAACCCCTAGATAAATAATCGGCTTGCCTGTTATCTGTGCAACGGAGATTGCTGCACCGCCTTTTACATCTGCATCTGTTTTAGTCAAGATAGCGCCATCGAAGTTGGTGTACTGATAGAATTCTCTTGCCTGATTGATCGCATCATTACCAGCAAGTGAGTCGCCTATGAAGATCTTCAGATCTGGATTGACAACCCTGATTATTTTTGCCATTTCATCCATGAGATTCTTGCTCGTCTGCATTCTACCTGCTGTGTCAATAAGAACAGCATCTATTCCATGTGATTTAGCATATAGAATTGCATCCCTGCCGACTGCAGCGGGATCTGCACCATATCTTTGCGCAATAACTTTTATAGCGAGCCTTGATGCGTGCTGAGATAGCTGCTCAATAGCCCCAGGTCTATGCGTATCAGCAGCTGCAATTACAACAGTAAATCCTTGCCTTTTGAGCATCTTGCCTACCTTAGCTATCGTGGTGGTCTTTCCTGTGCCATTAATGCCCAGAAAGACTATTGCGTAGGGCTCGTTTCTATTCTTCTTTGAATTTATTTTATTAATAAGATCTATCGTGCCGACCTTCTCGAACATCTGTACCAGATATTGTTGCAGCCCGTTTCTAACAACAATTTGGGTATTCTTACCCTTCTCAAGTTTGCGACCTACAAGTTCCTTCTTCACGGTTTCTGCCAGATTATCTATTACCTCCTGCGCTACATCGCTTTCTAGAAGTGCTATTTGCAGATCAAGGAAGACCTTGTCGATATCTTTTTCATTAAGCTCCTTTTCGCTGATACTCCTTGCTGCATCTGAAAGTGTCCTCTTTAGCTTATCAAACATAACGTATCAACCGGATTTTTGCTGGAATTTCTGCATTATGGCATTTATTTGTGCTTTTGTTTGTTCCATCTTCGTTGCAAGTTCCTGTTTTTGAGAAACCATTGTTCTCAGAGCAACTTCGAGCTCCTGCGTCCTTGATTCGATGTAGTTTACAGCATCATCTTTACTCTTTTCAATCGCAACCCCAGAACCAACACTCAGCAGCAGCTTGTCAACAGGGGTAACATATGCCTGCATGTAAACACCGATACCTATAGGCATGAGGGTTTGCACTTGATCAGAGCCTGAGATATTCTTTATTGCATCAATGGCTAACCTGCCTTCCTCAATCAACCTACTAATTGTAGCTTCTCTGGAAAAAATATCGTTTAGGTAAGCCTCGATCATCTTCATCTCGGCTACCAGTGCTTGTAACTTTTCCTCTTCGCTCATTATCAAAAAAAGCAAACGTTTTCTTGCATATAAATGCATACTGAAGTTTCTTGTGCATAAATTCGCAAAAAACTTCGAGGAATAACGAAAGCACATTGCGATCTGCTTTAGGAAATATCTGGCTCAATCGACCTTGATTATCTCTGGCTTCATACGCAGGTTAAGCCTATCCTTATGCGTCGTTGTAACATGGTTTTCGTACTTTTCAAAACTCGCAAAAGTCCTGTCACAAATAGAACATTTTAAAGCGTACTTTGGCACACTAAAGCTAGCTTCAGGTAAAATTTAGAGTTTTAATCAAGAAAGGTATGGTTCAGGCTTTTGCCTTACCAAACCTTTTGTCTGCATCGTCCCAGTTTACCACATTCCACCATGCAGTAACATAGCTTCCCCTATCGTTCTTGTACTGCAGATAATATGCATGTTCCCAGACATCCAAAACCAACACTGGAACAGTGCCATGAGCAGCCTGAAGATTATGCTTCTCTACGTTAAACGTCATCAGCTGATCTGATGCAGGATCGTATGCAAGTATAGCCCAGCCAATACCTTCTACAGACTTCGCAGTTTCGCTGAACTGTGCCTTGAAGGCATCAAAACTAGCAAAATCAGCATTTATCATGTCTGCCAGCTTGCCTCCTGGCTTGCCTCCACCATTTGGTTTCATGTTGGGCCAGAATATTGAATGCAGTATATGCCCCGATACATGAAATGACAGGTCTCTTTCAACGCCTCTTACATCCACGCCTTGGAAATTTGCCTTGCGAGCAGCGTCTAACTTGTCAAGTGCTGCATTTGCACCATTGACATATGCCAGATGGTGTTTGTCATGATGCAGTGCCATTATTTCTTTTGAAATATGTGGTTCTAACGCTTCGTACTTATACGGTAGATCCGGAAGAGAGTATTTCTTGACCATACCAATAGTTCTCCCAGCATTTAATTAACTTTTATCATTATAATAACTCTTGATTTTGTAAATATGCATCTTGTAGGTAAAGCTAGCTTTATAGCAAGTATTTCAGTAAATATCGTAATCAATGATTCATAAATTGTGGCAAAAGTGCTTAGTAGCGCTGCTTGCCTTTGCACTGCTGATAAATTTTGCATCTTCACTGGCATCGAGCAACTATGTTGAAGTTATTGTGGAGTTTAAAACATTCGATGAAACTTCTATAGATTCCAATTTGATCTATCTTAATGAATTAGGATATGATTTTGAAGTTATTGACGAGTTGCGCAATGCTATGAATGGTGCTGTGATTATTATTGAATCTGACCAAGTTGAAAAATTGAAACAAGAAGATACAGTTAGCAATGTTTACACAGAAAAATTCCTCAAAACAAATTTAGAAAAGAGTTTAAAGCTAATCAGTGCAGATAACATAAGCTCGTACAAAGATTCTTTTGGAAAAGAGCTGACTGGTGAAGGTTTTAAAGTTGCTGTTGTAGATACCGGTATAGATTATACCCATCAGGATCTCTTTGGCTTTGGAGAGGAAGGCAAAGTCGTTTATGGCTACGACTTTCTGGAGAGAGACAACGAGCCCATGGATACTGATGGTCACGGTACTTTGGTAGCAGGAATAATAGCTGCTGATGGCAAATTGAAGGGAGTTTCTCCGAAAGCAGAACTTGTAGCTTACAGGATTGCTTCTGAAGGCAGCTATGTATCTACTAATGATATGATAAGAGCCCTTGATAGGGCTGTTGATGACGGTGTAGATGTTGTAAACATAAGCCTTGGGCTTGATTATGTGAGCGAAGAGATAGACAAGGCTGTTGAAAATTTGGTCAAGAAAGGAGTCGTCGTTATAGCTGCAGCAGGAAATAATGGTCAGACATCAAAAACCATCGGAAGCCCAGCAGCCGCTGCAAGCGCGATAAGTGTTGGTGCATCAACGAGTCTTGCTTCTACACTAAAGATCGATGATCCAAATTCTAGATACAATGTAACGTCAATGGTAGGTTCAGTAGTTGCAGATGAACCAATCAAAAGCAAGCTAGTTTATGCGAAATTTGCCAGAGAGAAAGATGTTGAAAACATGGATCTGAAAGGAGCTATAGTGCTTGCAGAGAGGGGCGGCGCATTGACCGAAATTGATGGCAAGCAGCAGATGGAGCTTGTTTACTTCTCTGATAAGGAAGCCAATGTTGCGAGAAGCGGTGCGGCAGCACTTATAGTGTACAACAACATGCCTGGCATCTTCTACGGCCAATTAACGCATGAAAAAGCAGCTGTTTACTACAAACCAAGGATACCAGTCGTATCCATATCAAGAGAAGAAGGGCTGATGATCAAGGAAATTATCGACAGTAAAGAGGTTAATGCCGAGTTACGGGTATTTTATAACCCAGATACCGTAGCTCCGTTCAGCTCGAGGGGACCAGTATCTCCATTCTATGTTAAACCCGATCTGGTTGCTCCTGGCGCCTTTATCAACTCTACGACGATTGAGAACTCTTACAAACTTACAAGCGGAACCAGTTTTGCAGCACCTCTTGTAGCAGGAGCTGCCGTTTTGTTGTTGCAAAAGAATCCAGAACTCAAGCCAGACGAAGTTGTGTCGATACTTGCAACGACAGCAGATCCATTAAATGATGCATATGGTTTTCCTTATCCATTTGAAGTTGCTGGTGCAGGGAGGTTGAACGTTGCTGCTGCGCTTCAATCAAACGTAATCGCGATACCGCATTACTCGCTAATGCACATATCATCAACCAGCAAAGAAAACTCTAAAACGATAGAGTTAAGATCCGTACAGGGAGAACTCAGAGATTTAAATGTCAGCATGAGCTGGCACAATAAACCAGTTTCTCTAAATGCCTATATTGAAAATGTAAATGCCACCAATGCGAACCTGATCATCGATGCAATGCTGTCTGCCGATCTGATAGGAATGTATGAAGGTAGAGTTTACTTAGAATCTGACCGGAGCAGGATCACAATCCCGGTAATCGTTCATGTAAATGAAGCTACAGTAAGTGCAAGCAACAAGGATGGAAGGATATGGCTGTCAATATATGTGCCAGAACACTGGACATTCGCAAAGGTCAAGATAACGAACCCAGAAAACAGGCGTAGCCAGTCGGTAACATTGACGCCATTAAGCAATCTCTCAAGCGTCCCAGCAAGAAGTGTTGGAGAGCACTGGATAGAGGCGGATGTTGTTACAGAGCTGGGAGATGTAAAGGGATTTTCAGTTTTGTATGTAGATGATACAAGTGGTGATACTGTCTTTACCGACTACCTAACGATATACGGCATACCCGTGAAGGAAACGTTCATGATAGCCACCTTTCTTGGCACTGCGGTAGCTGTTGCCTTTGCTTGGGCAAGGAAGAATGCTTCCAGGGCAGAAACTATTCCTTCGCAGCCTTGACAACCATGTTCTTTATTGTATTGTAGATTGCATGCACATTTCCAGCAGACGATCCTTCCTTCTTAGAAGTTCTTGAGATTTGCATAGCTGTAAAATGTGATCTCACTTCGCTGCAATTGAATTATCAGAGATCTACTCTTGGTCCCGCGTCTCTTATCTCCTTTGGCATATCTTTGAATTTTTTAAAGTTCTCCACTAAAAGTCTTCCAAGTCTTTTCGCCGCTATATAATAGGCATCCTCCTCCAGCCACGTACTTCGAGGATTAAGTATCTCACTCGGTACATCTGGACAAGAGGTTGGAATATCAAGATTAAAGATATCATCTTGTAAGTATTCAGATTTTTCAATCGTACCATTAATTGCTGCACTCACCATTGCCCTAGTATATTGGATCTTGATCCTTTCGCCAACTCCGTATGGCCCACCAGTCCATCCAGTATTTACGAGATACACCCTAGTATCGTATTTTTCTATTTTCTCACCCAGCATCTTCGCATATACTATTGCTGGTTTCGGGATGAAAGGCGCTGCAAAACACTCCGAAAATGTTTCCTTGGGTTTTGTTATACCTCTTTCTGTACCTGCTAACTTGCTCGTATAACCTGCTAGAAAATGATACATCGCTCCCTCCTTTGTGAGCCTAGCAATAGGAGGCATAACCCCGAATGCGTCCGCAGTTAAGAATATGATCACCTTGGGATGGGATCCAAGGCTCGGTATGACAGCGCCGGGGATATAGTCAAGCGGATAAGCAACCCTGGTATTTTCTGTGAGGGTATCATCAGAAAAGTCTTCAACGTTCGTTTTTTCATCAAGCACAACATTTTCCATCACTGCCCCAAACTTTATTGCGCCCCAGATCTGCGGTTCATGATCTTTGTTCAAGTTAATGCATTTAGCATAACATCCTCCCTCAAAGTTAAAGATCCCTTTATCAGACCATCCGTGTTCATCGTCTCCAATCAACCTCCTTTCAGGATCAGCTGAGAGGCTGGTCTTTCCTGTTCCAGACAGACCGAAGAACAGCGCCACATCACCGTCCTTCCCCATATTTGCGGAACAATGCATAGGGAGTATCCCAAGTTCAGGAAGGTAATAATTCATTGCAGAGAATATTGCCTTCTTTATCTCCCCTGCATAGGACGTATCTCCTATAAGCACAACTTTATGTTTGAGGTTTATTATGATGAATGTTTCAGTCCTTGCGCCATCAGTTTTCGGATC
The DNA here is from genome assembly GCA_046759465.1 of Nitrososphaerales archaeon. Lineage (GTDB taxonomy): Archaea > Thermoproteota > Nitrososphaeria > Nitrososphaerales > UBA213 > JBHICH01. The sequence continues at coordinate 7,094 of JBHICH010000007.1, read as the reverse complement.
TGCCTTGAAATCATTCATTGCTATCAAGGTGAATTCCGGTTTGAATGATTCCAATTCAGCTGCACTGGGTCTGATAAATAGTTGATGAACAAATAGATTTTGCCATGCATGATCGTTAATTATGCGCACGCACATTCTTGCCTTCGGATCTGCACCAACAAATCCATCGAATATGAATATCTCCTTACCTGCAATATATCTCTTAATTTTCTGGAATATTTTTCTGAAATTTTCTTCTGGGAACGGATGGTTAACAGCTCTCCAATCTACACTACAGTGTGTAATATCGTCATCTACGATGTATCGATCATCAGGAGATCTGCCAGTAAACTTGCCCGTTACAACTGAAAGTGCTCCTGTGGAGGAGATCGTACTTTCCTTTCTGGCAACAGCCATCTCCACCAGTGATTTGACTGGAAGGTTTCTATGAGCCTTATCTGTCCGGATCCCAATCTCTTCCAACTGCAGCATCAACTCGCTCTTTTCTGTTGCTCTCTGCTTATCAGTCATAGAACATAATCATCGTACTAGCGTGTATTTAATTCATTCAACAACTAATATCACAAATATGTATACTCCCGGCTATTTTTCACGAGCCTAGATATAATATTGCACCAAGACAGACAAAGAAACATTAGGTGAAGTTTCGAAGATTTTATCATCGGATAAAAATGGAGCTAACAATCTCTATTACAGAAGAGGAGTGGGATAAAATATCTACGCCTTGCGGAAAGAAGGACCATGACCATTGCGTCTACATGTGGTGTGGATGCAAATGCCATACAGAACAGTCAACGAATATTTAATGTTGCCAAGCCTATGGTGTTTTACTGACCATATATATCGTAATAGTTCAAAATTCTGATTTTTACGATAATGCTTTTAAACATCTTTCCAAGTGGTAAACATGCTGATATATTAACTTCAGTGGGCGCTGGCGTAGATCTGACAGAAGTGCTTGGTTAAATATTTATTTTTATTGCATACATAGTATGATTCAACGATGAATAACTAACGAATCACGCTCAGGCATATAGGCATATCCGTTCAACAGCTACAAAGAACGTGAAAAAGAACCTAATTCTTGAGACTTTCATGTTTACACATTAATGAACTCGCTACTAGAAAGATATTTATTTAAAATTCATAACTTTCCTTGCATTGGCAAGCATTAAGGAGCTATTAAAGCTTAGACAGCAGATCAAGAAACACAGGCCAAATTTTGTCAGGCAGGAGAGCTGGCGGTACAAGCGCGTGAAAGAGAATTGGAGGAAACCCAAGGGAATAGATAGTCACATGCGAAAGCAGATCAAGGGCTGGCCGAAACTTGTTAAAGTTGGCTATAGGGGACCACAGGGAGCTCGATACCTACATCCTTCTGGTTATAATGACATTTTAGTTCACAATGTTAAAGAATTAAGCAAGTTGGATCACAAGAAAGATGCTGCGAGGATAGCATCTAGTGTTGGCAAGAGAAAGAAAAAGGAAATTATAGAAAAGGCGAAAAGCCTTAAGATCAAAGTGTTGAATCCTTAGGTGATGACAAATGCCTACAAATCTTCGAGATAAGCGTGAACTTGTTGCAAGAATACTGGGCGTAGGTGTTAACCGTATCAGGTTTGATCCAGAGTACCTTGAGGATGTTACTGACGCAATTACTAGGGATGATATCAGAAGCCTGCTAACAGCTGGTACAATCTATCTTGCTGGAGTAAAAGGAACTTCTAGAGGAAGAGCAAGGGCAAAGCACATGAAAGCAAAGAAGCACGGAAGAGGACATGGTTCAAAGAAGGGCAGCAAGGGCGCAAGGCAGGGTAAAAAGCAGATCTGGGTAAGAAAGGTACGTGCCTTGAGGCATCACATAAAGGTGCTAAAGAGCAGGGGCGATATTAGTAGAGCTAATTATTGGTCGTTATATAAAAAGGTCAATGGAGGTCAGGTGAGATCGCTGTCACACTTGAGGGAACTGATCAAAGAATCATATCCACGCTAGAAATCAAAGTTAACCTTTTTAAAATTCACTATCTTCCCTTTTGAAACCTTCAGGCCTTCCTTCTCAAGCAACTTCATTTTTGTTTTAGAGCCATAAGCATAACCACCTAAATCACCATTTGACTTAACCACTCGATGGCATGGAACTATAACTGGGTCTGGGTTCCTGTTGAGTATAAACCCAATCAACCTGCTTGCCTTGGGCTGTCCAACAGCCTTCGCAAGTTCGGAGTAAGTCGTTACCTTCCCTTCAGGTATCTTTGTAACCAGCTCATAGACCTTATCACTCAACCTCATACCTTTACCACTTCCAGACCTAGCTCGGTTACCATTTCGCTCAATCTATCCTTTTCCTTGCCCAGCCCCTTCCAGTCAAGCAACACATAATTTACATTTTCGACACTTCTGCTGATCATCTGACCAAGCATTGACCTATCAACATATGGTAAGGAATGTTTTGAAGCTACTGATGCAAGAGCAAAATCAGAATTTATCAGCAGTTCTGTAAACTTTGATGGATAGTGCGTGCCACCAAGTCCTATACCTATATTGCTGTACTTCCTGAGGTGTCTAATGGTTTTGATCACAGCATCACAGACCGTAGATACCGCGTTTTGATCTTTCCACTGTTTTTCAGTCGAGCCAATTTCAACAAAAAGCGTTGGTTTTGCTAGAGAAGTTGGTCCGTGATGTGTTGCCTCGATGACGAGCTGGTAGTCTGGAATCCTTGACCTATCATTCCAGAGCATCTTCATGTACTCTTTCTGCAGGCTAGGATACACATAGGCTAGTTCCCTCGGTTTGCCGCCCATTTTGTTGGATTCTGAAAAGTTGCCTGTAGTATGGCAGGTCAGGGTCGGTGTGCCGCTTTCGGATCTGTGCCTAGACAGGAACAAATAGTATTCTGGAGAAAACTTTCCATCCAACCAGTCCAGTGTCAATGCTTCCTGATCAGCTATGAGCAGATTTGCAGCTTCGTTTGCATAAACTTGGAGATCATCTTCCATCAGCTTAAAACCATACTGACTCACGAGGTAATCTGCCATATTGTGACCTGCAGGATCAGATTTTGATGCTACAAGTAAAGGTAGCATGATAAAGGAATATAAAACTCAGTTTATTTATACCCATGCTGATGAAGATGGATTTTAACCTAGAGAACAGATTTAGGGCTATGTATAACACGCTAAAGCTTGCTAAGAAGTCTAACAAGGAGGACTATATGCAGTATCTAAGGCTTGTTCTTCTAGGTCTGGCTGTTGTAGGTGCTATAGGCTTTACCATTCAGTTCATCTCATCATTGATAACATTCAGCGGAGGATAGGTTTTGAGTTCAGACGAAAAGTCGGCTGATGAACGTAAGCCGGCAGCCGAGCACTCAACTTCGGAGGCAAATTCAAGGTTCTTTGCAGTCCGCACTACTGGAGGTCAAGAGCATGTCGTTGCAAAGTTGATTGAAAATAGAATTGCGATAAAGAAGTTGGGCGTTCAGTCCATACTTGTGCTGGAAAATCTGAAGGGTTACATTGTTGTTGAAGCTCCTGATGCAAACATTGCGTATGATGCTCTGGCAGGGGTAAGGCATGTTAGGGGACAGATCAGGGGAGAGATGCATTTCAAGGATATCGAAGGATTCCTGGTGAAGAAACCTACTGTAACAGAATTATCGATAGATGATACTGTGGAGATAATTGCTGGTCCCTTCAAGGGAATGCGAGCAAAGATAACACGTGTGGATTATGAAAAGCAGGAGGCTACAGTTATCTTGCTGGATGCTCCTTACCAGTTGCCGGTTACAGTTGATGCCAACTACCTTAAGCTGTTGCAGAAGGCACCACAACAGTCGACTTAGCCTTTGCGAAGCTTGCAGATTATGGCAAGAATTATAATTCTCCTCCTATAGAATGGCTGACATGGGAGAGAAGAGGTCTGTTTCAGCACTAGTTACTGGTGGAGAAGCGAATGCTGGTCCTCCACTAGGACCATCGCTAGGGCCGTTAGGAGTCAATGTGCTTTCCATTGTTAATACGATAAACGAAAAGACGAAAGATTATGTTGGCATGAAGGTTCCTGTCAAAGTTGAAGTTGATACTGAGACCAAGGAGTTTACAGTTGAAGTTGGCGTTCCTCCGACAGCAGCGCTCGTGGCTAAAGAAGCTGGTGTGCAGAAGGGCTCTGGCAAGGCAGGTGAAGAGTTTTCAGCAGATGTAGGCATGGACAAGATAGTAAAGGTAGCAAAACTCAAGATGGATGACTCATACGCATATGATATCAAAGGAGCAGTTAAGCAGGTTCTAGGCTCTTGTGTAAGCATCGGCGTAAAGATCGAGGGCAAGACTGCAAAAGAAGTTCTCAAAGAGATCGATAAGGGCAAGTGGGACGACAAGCTGAAGTAAATTTGTCTAACTCATTGGAGCAACACGAGATAGATGTAAAATTAAATTAATTCACTTTAGCTTTATAAGTTGGCAATACGGCTTTTATATATATATAGGCGAAAGTGAAACATGCGATTTGCAAAACTTCTGGCGTTAACTACGGCAGTGCTATTGATTGTTTCAGCTGTCGCTATAACATTTCCAGTTCAAGCACAAGGCAATATTAAAACCGAGATAACTCTCGGAACAAAGAAGAGCGACAATCCCAGCGCTACCAGTGCATCAGGAGATCCGGATTCTGCTCTTCCAAGGATCGTGCGTGTTGGGGAAGTCCATCTGGTATATGGCAGGCTTCTCAAGATTGAAGGAAAGTCCGCTATCGGAGGGCTAGCGGATACGCCTGTAAAACTCATTGATGTTTTCAATAACGCACAAAATCCTGTAGTGCTAGCTACCGCTACCACAGATAAAGAAGGATTCTTTGTGTTTGAATGGCACGTTCAGGCCAAAGAGTTCAAACAACTTGGAGTCTACAAATTGCAAGAGGGCATCGGCTCTACAGATAGTATAAAGTTGCAGGTTCTGGCCAAGTACGATGGAGATGATAATTATGCTTCATCAACTAGCCGGGGGTTTAAAGTTGACCTAAGACCACTTCGATTTATGACCAGTGTCAGTACAGACAAACAGTTGTACGCTGTTGACGAAATTGCTAAGGTCACACTGACATTCAAAGATCCTAAGCGCGAGTTGATCGACCCAGATCTACTTGAAGTCTTCTTCGATTCAACAAGAATCTCTCCCACAAAACTTGATGTTGGGACCTATTTCTTCGTGACACCGTCTCTTACCGAAAACATACATTCGATCACGATTCTTGCAGATAAGGAAGAATACCTTAGGGAGACCATATCCGCTACGGTCACCGCCTCTCCTAAGGTTGATGTGCCTGTAGCTATTCTAGTGATGCTTGATCAGCATGCATATGGAATAGGTGACTTCGTTGAACTTGCAGGTGATGTGAGGCCTGCATTTGTTGGAAGGGCCATTCTGTTCCAAGTAACAAATCCAAATGGTATTACATACGAGGTTGGGCAGACATTTGCCAATGAAGATGGAACATTCAAGCACGAATTCAAACTTGGCGGTTCGCTGGCCGTTCTTGGCAGATGGAGCATTACAACTACATATCTAGGCCAGCAGACCATGAGCACATTTGACGTTGGACGTTTGCAGACCAAATTTATCAGGATCACTGTTGAATTGCCTGAAACGATAGACGACCAGGGAGACACCGCACGTCAGGGAAGTGTAGGAAGGCCTCTTGGAATTCAGGCTAAACTTATCAACAATGAAAATAGGGAAGCCAAATTAACATACATACTCAAAGTAACCGATGCTCATGAAGTGACTGTTGTGGTATCGTGGATAAAGGGTGTGGTGCTAAAACCTGGTGTGAGCATGAAGCCTGCAATATTCTGGATACCTGAACTTAAAGGTAATTACACAATAGATATTTTCGTGTGGGATGATCTTGACAATCCTATACCATTGTCGGCACCAGCAAAGCTCAAGATAGGCGTTCTGTAAGGTAGATTATCTTAATACATGCGTTATTTGCAGCAATTCCGTCTATGAACTACCTTGCAAGCAATGGCTGCGCGTAGTACGGCTCTTTTTCTGTTCTCTGCATCTCCACAAACGTTTCGGTGTTCTGCACACCGTCTATTTTCCCAACCTTTTCTATCACAACACCATGCAGCTCTTCCAAAGTTCTTGCGTTCACTGTAACTAATATATCGAACCTGCCAGTAACTTCGGAGATCAGCCTTACCTCCGGTATATTTAACAGTTCGGTATGGATGCTTCCCTTTAACTTTGGATCCCTGTTTATTCCGATAATTGCCTTTATATTGATGCCCAACATTTCATCGTTTACTGCAATCGTGAACTTCCTTATCAGGCCCTTCTTTGACAGCCTCTTTATCCTGCTGTAGAGAACCGATGCGTTGATGTTGAGCTTCTTGCTCAATCGAGGTACAGATATGCTAGCATCTTTTGTCAGTTCTGATAAAATCTTCATATCCAGTTCATCAAACTTGTTCAATTTATATGACCAGAAGTAAATTGTTGGCATGCCTAATAAATGTAATTTTTTGATAACTTCATCTTTTTAGAACAATTATATATATGCATTAGATGCACGTGGTGTAATTCGAACGCATAAGGGAGTATTTTATAGCATTTCCTGTTTGGAACCTTGGTAAATGATACTTGCAAAGGCTGTTAAGGAGATTTCAATTATAAGGAAGCGTTGCATTTTAATCAAAAATGAGTCAGACGCACACTAAAAAGACAGAACTTCCTCATAAAGGAACGATGACAACAAATACCCACGATCAAGAAGGTTTGTTCTAAACAATTTTAAATGATACATCTGAGAACCTACTGCCATGGTTACTGCTAACGAACTTGTCGATATGATAAAGAAAGCTAGAGAAGGAGCTGAAAAGAAGAATTTCAACCAGTCTATAGAGCTAGTTATCACGCTTAAGGATATCGATGTCAAGAAAGGTTTTGCTTTAAACGAAGTTGTCAACCTGCCGCACCTTCCGAGCACAAGGGCGAGGATCTGCGTGGTAGCTGCTGGCGATCTCGGATTAAGGGCGAAGCAGGCAAATGCCGACAGGATTATAGAGGCAGCAGAATTGGATAGAATTGGTA
>JBHICH010000006.1:0-54272 GCA_046759465.1 Nitrososphaerales archaeon | reverse complement strand
CACAGTTCTATGTGGAGACGAAAATATCAGGTCTGGTGCAGGATCAAGGTCTGACTCCCCATTCGTCAAATCGATCTGGTTAACAACTTCATTCGTTTCAACTTCTATGACCTCGATCAAATTCGCCGCTCTGTCGGTTGTCCAAAGATATCTATCGTTCTTCGTAAGCAGCATTCCGTGAGAATCGACGAATCCTTCGCGAGATAGAATATGGTCTGGCTCAGAAACCGTCGGTGGATCTGATGACAGTCCAGAGAGTTCAAAAGAATAGACATCTGAACCGAGCGGATGCTTACCAGTTCCTCCTCCTGAGTTTATGTACATCTTGCTTCCTTCTACGTTGGTGACCCCGCCACAACCATTTTGTGCGATCTGATCATTGCCAAATGACGCAACTATCTCCATCGGGGTTGACTTTACATCTATCACATATAGTCCCCCACCACGAAGTGTTGCAAAGACAAACATGCTGTCCGGCGTGAATATAGGACAAACTATCCAGTTATCAGGATGTGTTTCATCCTCGATGGCTGCCAGATTAAGAACATCAGTGGGATCATAGACGTACTCGTTGTTGGCATAGTTGGTAGATATCCTCTCTAGCTTCTTGTGGTTTGTAACGATGATCATTGAGCTGTCCGGTGCTGGCATTGCTGCATGAGCTCCCCTCTTTTCATCACCATCTTTTCCCATACGAATATTTGAAACTATTTCCCTTTCGTCTGCATCCACGATGTAAATATGTCCGGTAGAACCATTGGAAATTATCGCGTGACTCTGTTCAGTATTAAAGAAGATCATATGAGCTCTCTTTCCTATGCCATCACCAATCCCTGTTGCACTATCCGCGAAGTCGATAACTTCTGGAGTTCCCCTGTAACCTTTTCCAGTGAAACTTGCCCCACTGTAAATGTAGAGAGTGCCTCCACCTTCAGCACTTGTGTCGGATTGGTCTAGAAGCCAAACTTCATATCCAGTCGTGTGAGCTGCATGTGAGACCCCTAAGGAGAGAAAAGGCAGAGCAGCAACTAACGCCAGGAGCAATAATAATGCAAAATAGCTCTGGATGATAGTGGAAGGGCTCTTTGTAGCCAATCTTTTATGTCTTTGAGTCACGCTCTTGGTTATATCTGGACGTAGTTTAATATTTCGCAATAAACCATAGATACACTGAATGAATTAGTATGAGATTCAAATGTGCTGAGTGTGGCTGTGATCCCGATGAGTGCTCAATGACAAAGAAGGGTTTGAGTGACAGATGCTCTAGCTGTAAATATAACAAGTGTTGCTGCTTACGTTTAGTTTCAAAATAAAAATCATTCTTAAATATAACTCGAACATAGTGCAATAGACAATGCTACGTAACAGGTACATACCTTCAATCTTTTTTGTTGTTATGTTCTTAATGCTAACTGTTGAAAAACCATCAATGCAGCTTGAGCAAGAACCTCAATCCATCATACCAAAAGGTGAAAAGCTACTGGAAATCGATGGTCGGTGGAGTAGTAAGACAGAATGGATAGATGCTAGCGAGACGAAGATTAAGGACAAAGAATTGACAGCATACCTTAGGACCAAACATGATGGAGTATTTGTATATATCTTGTTCGACTTCATTTCAGACCAAGGTCTTGAAAAAAGTGGCGATTTCGCAGTAGCTTGTTTTGATACAAAAAGTAATGGAGGTAAGGCTCCTCTAGCAGATGATTACTGTTTCTACAGGGTCACAAGAAGTGGCTTCATAGATGGTATCCTGCAGGGTAATGGCATGGGATGGACTGTTTTGCAAGAGGCTGAAACGTGGGATCCGTATGACAACAAGTTCGATGCTGCCATCGCATATTCACATATGAACGATCCATATGACAGTACTAACAACCATGTGAATTATGAGTTTAGAATTCCAATAGCCACTTATGGCCTTGATGAGATGATGGGATTCTATATTTATGTTAATGATGCTTTTAACAACAAATTTATCGAATGGCCCACAAATGCTGGAGGCAAACAGTTCAAATTAATTGTAAAAGAGGTCTTGCCATCTCCAATTGAGTGGGGTAAGGTGCATTTGAAACTTGATAAGGAAAGTGATCTCTCCAAACCTGAAGTTCAATTAGAAGAGCAGAAAGAGGCTGATATTTCGGTAGCCATGAAGCATAAGAAGAAAGTATCGTTGGTTGCTGTCAAGAATAATGGAGATGAAGGGATATTCGGCATCCAGATGAAGATGGATGATGGAAAGATCAGGTTTGTAAAGGCTAGAGGGTGGGACAGGGACAGAATAGACCAAAGCACAGTAATCGTTCAGACAGAAGATAAACCAATCAAACCTGGCAAATCATTGATAATGATAATGATAGTTGATAATCGAACTTCATCTTATGAATGGACAGCACTAGATAGTGTTGGTAATTTGATGGCAAAAGGAGATGTAACACCTAGATCATAAACTAATTGGCTGGATTAAGATCAAACCAAACCCAAACTGGATAATAGTAGGAATTGATTATTACTATAGGATACTATATGAACCTATATAAGGCATGTTTGCGTATGTATACTTGAGGAGTGATAGAAGAATGACAATGTGGAATATATTAAAAAGATTAGGCATATCGAAAGATAGAATCTGCGCTAAATGTCATATGGAAATGTTAGATATTGACAAACAGTGTATGCACTGTTTTGTATTGGGAGTTGACGCATAATGAGAGGCGAACCATATATGACGCCAAGACAAATCGACGGTCATAATAGATACTGCCAGCAATGCACATACTACAGACGAAGTCACGGTAATTGTACGTGTAAATGCCATAGGGGAGGTAACGGAGAAGTGATGAAGCCGATGGAAGTAGCGGGGGTAGTATAAATGAAATTGAAGAAATGCGATATCTGCCGTCATAAATCAGCCATATACCAAGGTAGCTATGTCTATTGTAACAACAAGTTTTGTCCTAGAAATGGAGGAGTGAACTAGATGAAATACAAGTTAGATAACTGTATGGTATGCGGTCAGAATAGTTGGCATACTAAGGAAGGTAAAGAAAGGCTTTGCATGCGCTGTGGAACTCTAGAGAAGATGGGAGAGAATCTCAAATGGAGGAGTCAATAAAATGTTAAAATGTATTCACTGTCAAAAACAAATTCCCGCAGGTTTGGAAGTCTGCAAGAGCTGTGCGAGAAAGCTAATGCGAAAAATGGGGATCAAATGTGTGTGTGAGGAAAATGGAAACTAAAATGAAGCTCGAGCTGACAAAGATAACAGGCACATATACAGCACTCGTAATCACAATACTGATCTTAGGAAAAGTATACGGAGTGTGGTAATTAAGATGAAACCAATATATCCAGAAATCGTAAAGAGTTTGAGGAAGCAGCTAGAGAAGTATGGCTACACACTATCCTTCTGGCCATCCACTCGTATAGTTAGAGATCTAAGCGCAACGGTTGAAAAGATAGTAGGCGAAAAAGTCCTTAACATCTTCAGCACCAGGGATAGGAAGGAACTTCTACAAGGAATCAATCTCATACTAAAGCTTGAGAAACTTAGCGAGGGGATAAAGTAATGATGGAACTTAGAAAGAAGATTTGTCCGATATGTGGCCATCCCACAGTATCACTACGTAAGATTATGGAGACTGGCGAATACTTCCTATACTGCAAAAGATATCCAAAATGTGATTATGTAGTGAGAGGACAATGAAGGAAATTAGCAGGTTGGCAGAAAAAAGCGGTTCTAGATATTAGTTCTACGAACCCTTCTAACCCAAAGATAAGCAATTGCAATTAAACCAATGGTATAAAACGTGGATATAAAATATCCAAAACTCCCTACATTAAGCATTAGATGAAGATTTCAATATTGGAAGGATCTAAAGTAATAAACTAAGATCCTGGAACCTTGGAAGACTTTCTATATGGTCCTCTTGTGCGCTTCCTCGCCTTGTCCTTTTCTTCTTCCTCCATCATCATTCGATGCTCATCATCTGTAAAATCATCATCAATTGAAATTTTCTCCTCAAACTTTTTACTGTAAAGTTCATCTACAGCTTTCGCAAGTTCAAAATCTCTATCAGTAATCTCTCCAACATCGAAGGATATCGATGATATCTCTACTGTCTTCCACACTATTGTGATAACAGGCTGATGGTTTTGTTCTACAGCTATTCTGGCTACATCATTAACAAACTTCACTCCGTGCATGAAGGATTTGAAACCATAGTTCTTTACGATCTTCCCTTCCTTCAGCTCCCAGCCTTCAAGTTCCTGCAGATGTTTTTTTATCTCATCTGTTGATTCTTCCATCATGATAGAATTAACTATTATCATATTTGGAGCTTATGGTCCCAGATACAAGCTACCCCAGTCATCCATATAATGTCAATCCTTGTCGTTCATACTTATTACAGCTTGACGATTAATGATTGATGATGAAATTTACTGTGCCAACCATTTGTATTATTCTACTCTTCTCAAATCTTGGGTTATACAGCTACGCCTCTACAGCCGATATGGAAGGTGAGAGACCAAGATCACCTATAGATGTCACCACAGATAAAACCGATTATTTCACCGGAGAAGTAGTCAAGATCAAGGGACATGTTCCTGCAATTGAAAATGGTAATGAGGTCAACATAATTGTAAAGGATGCTAACGGAAGGACTTTTACAAAATTAAGGATCAGACCCACAACTGACAATGAATTTGCAGCTTCTTTTACGATTCCACTTTACGATAAAATATTTCCTACAGGCAAATGGAGTATCAAGATAGGTTATGCCATCTGGGCTGCCAGAGTGGATATCAATGTTCTCGCCGGCGAAAAGACAACAATATATTCGATAACTATTTCAAAACCAGAACTTGTTACTCCATCACCTAGTAGAGATATAAAAGTTGGCGATGAAGTTATGATAAGATCGGAAGTAAAGAATAAAGGGGAAAGAGATCAACGCATCTTCTATCTTGTTCAGATCAAGGATGATCTTGGCATAACTGTCTCCCTCGAATGGCTAACCAGAACCGTGAGTGCAAAAGAAATTGCCAGATTTTCCTTAACCTGGATGCCTGAATTTGAAGGCAGATACAATATCGAGACATTCACGTGGGATGATATTGAGAGTCCAACTCCACTATCTCCTTCACAAACTATTAGCCTAACAGTTACAAGCTAACACTGTTCTAAAATCGTTACAAATTCTTTTACTCACGCCTCAAAGCAACTATAGGCGGTAGTCTGGACGCTTTCAATGCAGGGTAGAAACCCGCAAGTATGCTGAGTCCGACAGAAAGGAAAAATATCATTGCCAGATCCTTCGGGAAAAATACTGGTGTTATTGCGGGAGCACCCTCACCAGACATCATAACAGTTGTTAGAACAAAACCACCAACGATACCAACCATAATGCCCACAGCTGCGCCTATAACGCCTATCATCACAGCTTCGCTCAAAAATAGTGAAAGGATGTCCCTGTTCTGTGCACCAATGGCTTTCATTGTGCCTATTTCCCTAGTTCTTTCCATCACCGATGTGTAAAGTGTAGTAATTATTCCAACCGCGCCAACAAGCAATGCAACTACAGCTATGCTCAGCATAAAGGTCGTTATCCCACTTGTAAACTCCTGGATCGTCTTCAGTATAGCCTGTGCAGAAGTTATACCTATATCGTTACCGTATAGTGTTCTTATTTCAGATTCCGCCTGTTTCACCAAATCGGGGCTTTTAGCTACTACAACTATGCCATCAAACCTGCTTCCCTTATTCATCAACGAATTTGCTGCATCAGTGGTGATTATTGCGGCATTGTCCACGGTAGGATTTCCTGTTTGGTGCATTACGGATCTCACCACAAAACTTCTTGAATTAACCTTCTGCACACCGCTTTCATCAACAAAACTGTATTTTGCCTGCACTGCCTGACCCAGAACTGCAAATGCATACGTTTCTGCTGGTGGCCGTGCAACCATTTCTGCCAGCAGTAGTGCTGATTGATCGTTACTTGTAATTACAGAACCTTCATCAAACTCCGCATTCGGCACGATCGTAAATATCTTCTGAGGATCAAAGGCGAAGACCCTGATTGATGTAGATTTGCCCTTGCCTTCGAATGTGAGCTCTCCCTGATAATTGGGTATTGCATCTGCAACACTGGGCAGGTTCTTGATATTGTTAGCAACGACAGAAGTAAGAATCACTTTCGGTGCTGCCGGAGGACCCCCACCTCCAATGCCAAAGCCACCCCTACTTCGTTCCAGCGGCTGTGCGCTGGAAACAAATAAGACATTAGGAGCAAGGCTGCTGAACTGTTCTTCCGTAAAGGTAGCAAACCCACCACCTAGACCACTCATCGATATCATCAAGCTGCTACCAACAACCACCATAACTATAGTCAGTATTGATCTAGTCCTGCGCTCCTTCAGGGCATTGAAGGCAAGTTCAGCTATCTCTCGAAAATCCATTACAAACACTTACTGTTTGTTTTCGCTCAGAAAATCAATATCATCATCATCTTTACTTGAATCATCTTTCTTCTTTTTCGCCCATATTGGTAGCTTTATCTTTTTCTTTCGTAAAGAATAGACCCCAATGCCTAAAACACCTGCAATAACCGCAGCTGTAGCAATCATTGCGTAACTTGGATAACTGTCTCTCTTTACCTCTACTATCGGTTCATAGGATATTTCTCCATCAATTTTAACTTCAAAGGGAACCCTAAGATCGTCCTTGAAGGATATCATTAAAGTTACGGGATAATTTCCAGCACTTATTCCTGGTTTAAACCTGATAGGAATGTTAAATGGTAGAGGAGAGTTGGCTGTTAAATCACCTAGATACTGCGAACCAGCAGCCGGTTTTATGGAATCTTGTCCATCAAGCAGCTCAACTGTAGTGAAGAGTGCCAGGTTTGTACCTTCATTCAAAATGTAACCAGATAGATTCGGTTCATTACCAATGTACGTTGTGCCAAGATCATATACACGCAAACCGATCGTTCCTTGCACATACACACTGACCTGCCTCTGGATATGCTTCATTCCTCCAGACGTATCTAGATATGATATCGTAACCGGCAGCTGGAATGCTGTGTTGACAGCTTCTTCAGAGGCGAATAATGTTACTTCTACATCAGCACTTTGATCTGGTTTGATCTCGCTGATTCTCATGTACCCATCTCCTCCTATAATGCTGATAGGCGATTGGGAGGCTTCGGGTACCTGCTGCTCCAGTGCTACGGTTGCTGTCAAGGGAGTATTAACAGTAACTTCAACAGATCTTGCGGTTTCTACTCCAGTATTGTGCAGTGTAACTGTAAATGATGTATTTGTTATGGTATGAATTACATGCTTGTCAGTAGTTACGTTGAAGTCTATGCTTTCCGTCGCCGTTCCCGCAACTAGAAAATTGACTGGAAGCCCTACCGTTCTTACCTGCCCGTAAGCATCAAAATACCTGATATCTACTACTAAGACTTGCCTCGTATCGCCGAGTGCTGGGTTGACATATAGGATTGGATCGATTACTACTTTGCTATGGGGCTCTATTACACCTACATTGAAGACCTTTTTTCCAATGTTGACTAGCTGATTGACCTGTGATGCTTGTGATTCTGTTTCAATAACAGCTGCAGCTTCACCTGATGGCCCAACACTCGCTATTAGACCCGACGCAGCTGCACTTCCATCATTTACAATTTCTATCAGTGGATTGTTATTACTGCTTGGTAGCAATACGGAGTTAACTGGTCTTGCATCAAGCACGCTCTTACCCGGTAAAAGAAATTCTACTTCAAAATTCCTGAAATTCTGACCGATATCTCTGGCCTTGTAGTATTCTATGTGCAGAATTGCTTTGTACATTCCAACACGTGTATTCTCTTTTACGTCAACTGGAAATTCAAATACGAATACAGCACCAGGTGGTATGCCAAGATCGTACGAGTCAAAGGCTGGCTCACCCGCAGCTCTACCCGCAGCTTCGAATCCTACAGGCAGACTCAGCCATCCCTTCAAACCGGTTAACTCATATGGGCCGGAATTAGCCAAGACAGCGACAAGTATAGTTGTACCATCTCCTGGTTCGACTTCCATCTTGGTAGGTATCGTGTTATCTGCGTTCCCTCCAACATTGTTGAGATGTTCACTGAAGAAGATGTCCACAAACTTCACCTCCTTGCCAGACTCCCTTTTATCCAAGAGACATTTTTCCCTGCTTCCCAGCTCTTCTGTTTGAGCGCATTCATCTTCAATGTGTGGATAGTGCGCAAATACCATAGTAGGGGTTATAACTGACCCAAATAGAATTACAGCAAGTATTACACTCGAAATCTTCAATTATTTATTTCCTCCTTTTCAATCATCCCATCTCTAATGTAGATCGATCTATTGGTTGCATCTGAGAGCTCTTTGTTATGCGTTACCATCACTATGGTTCTGTTGTATTTGTGTGAAAGTACCTTCAAGAGATCAAAAACTTCCTGGCCGGTCTTAGTATCAAGGTTGCCAGTGGGCTCATCGGCAAGTATTACCGATGGGTTGTTCATTAATGAACGCGCTATGGCCACCCTCTGCTGCTCGCCACCACTTAATGTACTCGGTTTGAAATCGGCCTTATCTTCTATTCCTAACAACTTTAGTATCTTCCTTGCCCTGCTGATTCGCTTCTGCTTTGCCATTCCTGTTATTATAGAAGGTATCTCGATGTTTCTAAGAACAGTGGTTCTGTTGATTAAATTATATGATTGAAATACAAAGCCTATCTTCTTGTTTCTGATCCTTGCGACATCACCATCGCTAAGAGAAAATATATCTACGCCATCTATGAATACGTGTCCTTTCGAAGGTCTGTCGAGTGCTCCAAGCAAATTTAGCAATGTAGATTTCCCACTGCCAGAAGGACCAACTATCGAAACAAATTCACCTTTTCTTATAGAGATGTTAACATCCTTGAGCGCAATGACCTTAACAACGCTAGAATTGAAAACCTTTGTCAGGTTCACAGTCTGCAGTACTACATTGTCTACGGGTCTATCCTGTGTTGTATGGGCTACAAGCGACATAACGTGATTAGTGGGAATTTTCGGTTTTTATAAGTAGTGCAAACGCTACTGCGTTTTGCTGACACAAGGAATATTAGTGTGTCTACTTATAGAAGTAATTGTTAGGAGAACGGTCATAGTTGGATATAACGAATCTCAACATAATGCGCATATTGCTAGCAAATGGCAGAGCATCATATCAGACCATTGGTGGTGAACTGGGGTTGAGCGGTAACACAGTAAAAAATCGTGTAATGGAGATGATCGACGATGGTGTAATAGCTCGATTCATTGCACAAATAAAGTTAGAGGCATTTGGCTACGACTTGATCTATGTCATTATCAGTCAGGGAAAAGAAGAAGATCAGATGATCTTGGATAAAATGAAGCTCATAGGAGATATCTTCATGATCATAAACTGTGTTGGTGGTATCACTATTCTTGGCATTGCAGTAAGAGGTGAATTGGACCAAAAGATGGAACTTGTAAAAACTTTGGTCAGGCCAGCCATTATAACAAACATATTTTCTATAAGAGGTGTACCAGCAAAAAAGTTACTGCGTACGGATTTGATGCTACTTAGGCATCTGATAAAGTACCCCAGGGCATACTCCAATGACATAGCAAAGGTGATCAGGATATCTTCCCGGACTGTGAAGAGAAGGCTGGACTTCCTTACCAAGATGGATATAGCACGTTTTTCAATGATCTACAATCCTGCAGCGATGCGAGGTTTTATACAATTTTCGCTCATGCTTGATATAGATGAAAAAAAGTACAATGATGTTGTCGATAAGATATACAGACAATTAGGAGATCATTTTCTGCTCCCACCGCCACCGTTGTATCAAAAAAGTATGATTGTCATAATTTTATACAGCGATAACGTATATTCTATGGATGAGATGTTTAAGACCGTAAAGAATATCGATGGAGTAAAGAAGGTTGAACTATCAATACCAACCAAAATAGATTTCAAGCAGCACTGGTTTGTCAAGTTGATCGATAAGGTTCTCAGGAAGACAAAAGAGACAAATATGATACGGCAAGAAGACTACATTCTTGCAAAATAAGTTTTTACTTTGAGCAAGCAACTCTTAGAACTTGACCCGATGCCCTTTTCGTAATAAGAATAGCTATTACAAATACCCCAGCAGCCAAAATTGCAAGCATGCTAATTGGAAATTCGGGAATGACAAAAAGTTCAAACTGCACGAACTCATCCGTATTATTGATTTTTTCTATCCTGAGAGAGACAGAGCCAGCTTGTTGCTCATTGAATGTAAATTCTTCTACTTCTGCACCAATTACCGCCGTTTTTGAAGACTTGTAAATTTCTTCGCCATCCTTTATCAGCATGAACGTGTAGGGCACTTGCCTTATCGTGGAATCAGTTTTCGGATCTCTGAAGTTGAATATGAACTTCGTTGGCTTCCCCGGCTCGATAGTTGCGGGACTCCATGATAGCTCCACCTTGTAGATTTCATTTGGGGTGAATGTCTGCAGTGGGAATACAGGCTCACTCGGCCTCAGAGTGAATATTGCAACTTCTGCAGGACTTCCATCGCTTTGCTCGTGCACCTTCTCTGCTATCCTCATCAGTTTTTCATTTGTTAACATGTAGTGCACTAGACGCTTTTCAGGATCTGCATCGTCTATCATGATGGCTGTTCGCGGTACTTCTATTCCGTTAACTGTTGCCTTATAACCACCAGACATCAGTTCACTGAAGGCCTTGGGAATCACAACCTCCTCGTGCACCAATGGCACTTGACCAAGAAAGCCCATATCCCAGGTGAAAGGCATCGAAAATTCGATGACCTTATTTTTATCATCGTATTCAAACTCCTTTATCTTGTCGAAGTATGTACTTATGCCAAGCGTATATTGCTGACCTCCACCATCAGTTACAGTGTACGTTGTTCTCTCTCCAACAGTTACATACGCATCGAACTTTACTGGCTGATCTAAGATGGTATTATCATTAACTATGGAGAGTATCTCGACGTAGAAGTGGTGCATTCCACCGTCTAGAAATATTGGTCCTTCAGCAAGGACAGGACCTCCTCTGCTAAACCAACCGCCCAGTATCGGTTCTTTTTCTCCAAATACCGTGGTTTCTTGAGCTTCCTTCGGTCTAATCTTAATCTCTAAATCACCTTCGTGATCATGGAATCTGTCAGCCATCAAGACTTTTCCGTCCTTATCTATTC
The DNA here is from genome assembly GCA_046759465.1 of Nitrososphaerales archaeon. Lineage (GTDB taxonomy): Archaea > Thermoproteota > Nitrososphaeria > Nitrososphaerales > UBA213 > JBHICH01. The sequence continues at coordinate 43,021 of JBHICH010000006.1, read as the reverse complement.
TAACGAAGTATGTTACGTGAGGTATGGGTTGTCCTGTCTCAACATTTTGAAATATGATCTGTATGGTGGCATCTTCAGGGATTGAAGCCTTTAGGAATGCTGGAGTCATTTTGACAAATACTGTTACTTTTATATCACCCATTGTTGCGGCAGGGGCTATATCATTAGCCAGTCCGTGACCATATGCCGGAACTGGAATCTGAATTAATGCTACTAAAAGGATCGTGGCTGCAAGTGTTAAAATTAGCAAACCGAGTTTTGGATTCATTTTCCTGCTTATAAGACTGGTAGAATTGATTCAATAAATGTCATACGGTGCAACAATAGAACAACACTTTTACTTCATAGAATGTTCATTGCTTCGTGGACTACCGTAATCGGCGATAATTTAATTAGAAACCTAACGGAATAAAGGTGGCATATGAACCAAGAAAAGGTAATAGAAAAATCGAGTTACATCCGCATTGTTAACAAGGATGGTAATCTGATTCTTGCCCGTTCATTTATACCAGCGGGTTCAAAGATAATATTCGAAGAGGTAGAGAAACCTGAAAGTGTACCATGGGGAGGAACACTCTTCAATATGGGTGTGATGGTGAGGGACAGAGTCTATATCGGACACGTCGTTAGAGAAGCAGATGATGTTATAGTAGTCTTCGCTGATGCTGGTGGTGAACGATGGGATATTCCAAAGAAGAATATCAAAGTTGTGGGAAAGAACGTCTTCTGTGATATGGATTTGAAGGATCTTCGCCCTTATGAAGTGTCAAGAGACTCCCCGTTACCACCATCAATAAGCACTTGAATTAAACTCAACTCGTGCTTGCTTAAACCGCTTGTTTTTAAATCGTCTAGTATTTTCATAGAGGATGAGAAGCAACAGAGAGCAGTGGGGCTCGTATGTTGGTTTTATCTTTGCTGCCATCGGTTCTGCAGTAGGCATTGGAAACATCTGGAGATTTCCATATATTGTCGGGACAAGCGGCGGCGGCGCATTTCTCGTGCCTTACTTGATAATCATCTTCACTTTTGGTCTGTCATTTATGATCTTGGAGTTTGCTGTTGGTAGGCATTATCAGACATCTGTGATAACGAGTTTGATTAACATCAGAAAGAAGTTCAAATGGTTAGGAGTTGCAATAGTAAGTGTAGTATCCGCAATTCTCAGTTACTACTTGGTGATCCTTGGCTGGATTCTGTCCTACTTCTTGCTGATGCTATTTGGCCTACCGCTAGCCTTTGATACTTTTGCTGACTCACTATATCCACTTATTTCCTTTTTCGCCATCCTTGGAATCAACTATGCCATAATAAGAAGTGGAGTAACCAGGGGAATAGAGCGACTGAACAAGATCGGTGTTTTGCTGCTGATTGGAATAATGATACCTCTAACAGTTTTAGGAGTTCTCCTTCCTGGTTCCGATAAAGGTATCGACTTCTATCTTATGCCTGATTTTTCTAAATTATCAGATCCTGCTGTCTGGTCTACTGCATTTGGACAAGCATTCTTTTCACTCTCTATAGGAACTGGAATACTGCTTACATATGGAAGCTATCTTCGCGAAAAACGATCACTTCTAACATCCTCGATCGTAATAATTATTGCAGATTTAATAATCGCCTTTATGGCAGGATTGATGGTATTCTCGATCGTATTCGCATTTGGTATGGATCCTGCAGAAGGAACATCTCTGGTTTTCAGAGCTATGCCCTCGATATTTTCGCATATGGAGTTTGGTATGATTGTAGGTGCTCTGTTCTTCTTTCTTCTACTCATAGCTGGTCTTACCTCATCGATATCGATGTTCCAAGTACCCGTAGCTTCACTTGAGGATTCTTTAGGTTTCAGCAGACACAAATCTGCACTGATTATCGTAATGCTTTTGCTAGTAGTCGGATTGCCTTCAGCATTGAGTTACAGCACATTGAATCTACAGGCATTTGCAATGCCATTCTTTGACCTAATGGATTTCATGTTCGGAACATTTGGAATTGCAATCTCTGCTGCAATCTTTGTAATTGTAGTTGGATGGTTTATGCAGAAGGAGAAGATATTGGAACAGGTAAATCTTAACAGCCCAGTCAAGATACCAACGTGGATGCTAACTGTAGTGAAGATTGCTGCTCCTGCCCTGATTATATCTACTATAATAACTCAAATCGTGGGAATTTTCTAGGCGTAGGAAAGTCTAGGAGCATGTCCAGTGAATGATAGCATTTAGCACGCGAACATCGGAATGCTCTATTGATTAAAATTAAAAAATATCGTAAGCACAAGCAGCATGTCACTCCCAAAGATGCCAATATGATACGTCAGGAAGATTATTAGATTGCTCGGCTGCTACCAAGTATTATATAGTTAGTGAATATAAAATGACCAATGGAAGCCAAATGCCCACAATGCGAAAAGAGGGCAGAGGTTAATGATGAAATGACAAAAGTGAAGTGTCAGCATTGTGGTTACGAAGATAATTTCGAAGGTTATATAGAGAAGATGAAGGATAGGGTTGGTAGCATAGTTACAAACTACACCGACTCACAGAACAGTTTTAACGAATAATTTTACCAGTACGCACTTTCACTTTCAATCTGCTTCTTGCTCTTTCTCATCTTCACATATCTCTTTATTTCATTAATTCCACGAAAAATTCCTTCAGGAGCAAATATCGATGGTGCCTTGGTTGTAAAGCCCTCTCCACAGCATCCCGACTCTAATATTTCCTTAAAATTGTATTCAATAAAATCAATCTTAGATTTAACCAAAAGCTTTCTGGCCTTCACACAATCGATACTGTTATCGATAAATAGAATAGCCTTTCTACTCACGAAATCAAATTTTTTGGTTGCATTAATAAACCTAACATAAGTTTCGTTTTATCAGAACATTAATTAATGGTATTCAAGAGCATGATTAAAGTTGGCAGCCTTCAAGTTAGTAGTTGCAGATCCAAAGAATGCAAAGAGTACAGTTCACGAACTCAAGGATAAACATGCCCAACCACTACTGGGACTTAAGATCGGAGATGTTGTCGATGCAACAGTTCTGGGCTTAAAGGGCAAGATCAGGATCACAGGTGGTAGTGACAAATCGGGCATACCAATGCGGTCTGATGTTCATGGCGCTGTGAAGAAGTATGTTTTGCTATCAAAGGGTGTAGGTTTGCAGGCAATAGAATTTGGACAAAGAAGAAGGAAACTTATCAGGGGCAATCTTATCACCGATGATATCTACCAACTTAACGTAGTGCTGACTTCCTAATGTTTTTGCAACAGTTTATCTTATTTTGTAAACTTTTCAAATGAACAGACGATCAATGCAATGATCTGTTTACTTGCCAATGCACCGTAAACGTACTCTCTAAATACAAAATCATATCGCTAGTGTTAGGGGGTGAAAACACGAAGAAGTTCACACGTCTCTCGGCTATCACAACCGGATTGGAGGCGGTTGCCACGATACTGGGTGCAGTAAAGATCATAACAGTTTCAATTAAATCGCTTGCATCGATATCGCAGAGCGGCAATGGTTCTCAGCCAAATAACATAGGCTCTGGTTTAGCTATGCATAAATGGGTACTTCTTGCAGGTGCAGTAGTAGCACTGATAACGATTGCATATCTTGAAAATATATTATTAAATTCAAAGCCGAAACCAATTGCTGTTAATAAAAAAGCAAAAGAAGAAAAAGCAAAAGAAGAAAAAGCAAAACAAGAGGAGCGGTTTGAATCAGTTTATGTTACAAGCTAAATTCTTAGTGCTCGAGTCTAAATACAACAGTCGATGGAGTTAATTCAAACTCTACTTTTTTCTTGTAAACATCTTCAAGAACCATTTCGTAAATGGTCTTCATGTATAAAGACCAATTAAAGTTAAGATCATGCTGGATTATGTATTCATGATTATCGCCATCACGAACACGTTTATGTGCAAATCCTGAAATTCTATTTCTTGCTTCCGACCATTTTATAAAAGAGTCTAGATCATACTTGTTCTCCATATAGAGAATTTGCGCTTTAATAACTTCCTTACCAATCTTTTTAACCAGTTCCTCGATCTTTTCTTGATTAACTTCATTTAACAATGCAGTCAGCAACTCTTTTGTTATTGGAATAAAACCAGCCTTTTGTGCAAATCTTTCCCACTCCACATACCTTCTGAACACATGATTTGCTAAAACATTAAGACTTACCTCCTCTTCTTCTGCCTCTTCCCTTAATGCTTCAACAGTATCTTGATCGAGCCGAAAAGACATGACAGAAGTTTTCTTTTTGATCCCCGCGTACATGCACACAATATATCTCCGGTTAATTAATAAAGTTAGTGTATACAAAATTAAAACAAAGATTAACATACTCCTAACTTTCTAGCATAGTGAGTTGCACTGGAAGGAAACTTTACCTGATTGGTATATTGACCAGTACGGATATCAGCCCTGCATTAATATTGGTACAGCTGGTCATGTGGATCATGGTAAAACAACCCTGGTAGAAGCTATCACTGGTGTTTGGACAAGCGCACATAGTGAGGAATTGAAAAGAGGAATCACGATCAGGGTTGGTTACGCCGATGCTGCATTCTACAAATGCCAATCATGCGAACCACCTATTTGCTATTCAACATCACCAAAATGTCCTGAATGTGGCGGTAAAAGCGAACTGCAAAGAGTTGCTAGCTTCGTTGACTCACCTGGTCACGAAAGTCTAATGGCAAACATGCTCTCTGGTGCTGCCGTGATGGATGGTGCAGTACTGGTAATTGCAGCTAACGAAACCGTACCGAAACCGCAAACTAGAGAACATTTTTTGGCTCTAGAAATTTTGGGCATCAAGCATCTGATTATAACTCAGAATAAAGCTGATCTCATCTCATATGAAGACGCAATGGAAAATTACAAGCAGATAAAGAATTTCATCAAGGGTAGCATTGCAGAAAAAGCACCGATATTACCAGTTTCTGCACAGCACAAGTTGAACATAGATGCAATCATTCAAGCAATAGAAGAAAATATCCCTACACCAAAAAGAGATCTTAGTCTTAATCCGGTGATGCATGTTTTACGTTCCTTCGATGTAAATAAACCAGGTACATCTGTCAAGGATATCAAAGGAGGTGTACTGGGGGGTGCGCTTGTTCAAGGAGAATTCAAAACTGGTGATGAAATAGAGATCAGACCTGGAATTTATGATGACAAAAAAGCAAAGTATCAATCGGTTGTAACAGAAATTGCAAGCCTTGGTACTGGTGCTGGAATTGTTGAAACAGTCAAGCCAGGAGGGCTGGTTGCAATAGGCACAAAACTGGATCCAACTGATACCAGAAGTGATTCTTTGATAGGCTCGCTCATAGGCAAGCCAGACACTCTGCCAAAAGAAAGTGAGGGTGTATCAATAGATACTCAACTTTTTGAAACCGCCGTTGGTACTCCAGAGCTGGTAAAGGTTGATCCTATCAAAGTTAATGAGTCATTAAGAGTTAACATAGGCACAACAGCTGTACCTGCAACTTCAAAGTCTGTAAGAGATAGTAGGATCGAAATTCAATTCAGAAGACCTGTTTGTGTTTTAGAAAATAGCAGGATAGCCATTAGCAGAAGGATAGCAGATAGATGGCGATTGATAGGTGCTGGCGTAGTAGTTGGTTGAAGTTATCTGCGATACAAGCTTTCTTATCGTTCTTGCAACCAAACCTCTGAAAAAGTTTGATGAATTGGAAAATGAAATTGGTAAGATCGATTTTGTTGTTCCAAGTTTGGTAATCAAGGAACTTGGTGAATTATTAAGAACTGCAGAGGTTAAACGATCCAAAGCAGCAAGACAAGCTCTGGAACTAGCAAATAAGTTCAAAACAATTCAGTTTCAAGGCACAAGTGCCGATGAAGCAATAATTGACTATGCGTCAAAGCAGAAATGTTTGGTTGCTACAATAGACGATGCTTTAAGAAATAAGCTTAAAAGTAATGGCATAACTGTTATCACGCTCACAAATGATAAACTGATTTATGTCTGATCTCAATATAAAACTCACTCAAAAAGCTTAATTTTCAGTTTTTTGTAGGTTATGATATGTTAGAATACAGTGGAGTCAAGTTAGGGTGGTTAGGGCACGATTCGTTCAGGATAGGCAACGGAAAGACTATCTATATAGATCCATACCAGTTAAAAGCTGAAGGTAAAGCTGATGTGCTACTCATATCACACGAGCACTTCGACCATCTTAGCCTAGATGATATCAAGAAGGTAGCGAGCAGCGATACAAGTGTTGTAACAACCTCACAGTGCTCAAGCGAGGTAAAGAAGGTAAAAGTGAAGGATGTAGTAGTAGTCAAACCTGGAGATAAAGTAAATGTGCAGGGTATTGCTATTGAGGCTGTACCTGCGTACAACACAAACAAGATCAACCCTGGAACAGGAAAACCGTTTCATCCAAAAGAAGACAGCAAGCTTGGATTTATTGTAACTATTAACAACGTGCGCATTTATCACGCTGGTGACACAGACGCGATACCTGAAATGAGCACAATAAAAGCAGAAATAGCTTTGTTGCCGGTAAGCGGAACCTATGTTATGACGGCAGAAGAAGCTGCTCAGGCGGTTAACATGATAAAACCAAAGATAGCAGTTCCAATGCATTATGGCGCAATTGTTGGCAGCGAAAAAGATGCAAAAAAGTTCAAGGAAATGGCTAAGGATTGCGATGTCAAAATTTTAACCAAAGAGTAAAAAGATATTTTCTGCAATTAACAAACCTTAAATACGGTCTGTTGCAGAGGTTAAGAGATGGCGAAAAAGAAATCAAAGAAGAGCAAAAAGGCAACAAGGAAACGATAACATAAATCTTCTAATACTGTAAGATAGTTCCGACAAATTTTTAGTCTGAACCACCTTACTTTCTGTATGCCAATTGTAAATCTAGCGGGACTTGATACGTATTACAATGTTTACGGAAACGGAAGTCCAATTGTGCTGATACATCACTTGGCTGGCAATACAAAGAGTTGGTACAATCAAATTTCTTACTTTGCAAAAAAGTACAAGGTAATAGCATATGATCTTAGGGGTCATGGTAAATCTTCTGAGCCAAAAGAAGGATTTAGCCTTGAAGATCTTGCACAAGATCTTTACTTGTTGCTGAAGAAGCTTGGTATTGAGAGGTGCTCTGTCATAGGGCACTCGATTGGTGGAATGATTGCACCACTGTTGGCATTGAGGCATGAAGCGATGCTTAGTTCACTCATAATAGTTGCTGGTGCTAGCCAAGCATTGACGAGTGACAAGCTTGCTAGTTATAGTCTGATGCGTGAAATTGCAAAAACTAAAGGTATGGAGGTACTGGCAGAGTACAGAAGGGCAAACAATCAGATACCACCTAAAGTTGCAAATGTTCCAAGCTTGTGGGAGCATTTTAAGCAACTCTACAGAGAGACATCGGTATGGGGTTACATCAAAACATCAGAGGCGCTGACAACGATGCCAAATATAACTGAAAAACTAAAGTATTTGCGATGTCCTATGTTTGGAATAGTGGGCGATCTAGATCTGGTTTTTATGGAGATGATGAATATACTTGCTGACAATACAAAATTAATCTTAAAGTTAATGCATAATTGCGGACATTTTGTTATGATGGAAGAGCCAAACGAATTCAACAACACAATTTCAAACTTCTTGAAACTATAACTTAAAATAGCCATAGATTAGGAAGATTTCACAAGTTATGGAACCAGATCAGCCGATAAAACTAGACTTTCTAGGTTTCAAGTTCACGAGAAAACATATGCTAGTAATTGCAGTATTGGCGTTAGCATTTGCTACAGGATTTATGATGCGCTCTCTTCCATTGCAATATGGATTATATCTTAATGAATTTGATCCATATTTTGACTACAGGGCTACACAATTTTTAGTTGAAAATGGTGTATCAGAATACTTTGCATGGCATGATACGAGGTCATGGTACCCAGAAGGAAGACCAGTTGCGGAAACTTCTCAAACAGGATTGCATCTTTCCGCAGCGTACCTCTACAAGGCATTTGGTGCAGGAGCACCACTCTATGATTTTGTAGTATGGTTCCCAGTTGTCTTTGGCTCATTTACAGCAATTGTAATGTTCGCTTTTGTTAGAGTGATATCAAATACAACAGCTGGCTTATTTGCGGCTCTTTTTTTTGCGGTTTCTCCTGCAATAATACAAAGAGGTAATTTGGGGTGGTTCAAGTCCGAGCCATTGGGCCTTTTTCTTGCTTTACTTGCAATCTATCTTTTACTGAGTGCACTAAAGCATAGCGATGGAAAATTTCTCACTACAGGTACTCTGTCTGCATTAAACGATAGAGAAGTGCAGTTTGGGCTAGCTAAAGCCGCGGCAGGAGGACTGATACTTGGCTTTGCCATGACCGCATGGGGAGGAGTTCAATACTTCATTTTATTGTTAGGATTATTCTTCATATCATTGCCATTCTTTAGAAAGGATACAAAATCAGCAATGTACGCTGTAACAATATTTACCATTTTAACAGTGGCAGTAGCATCATCATTTCCAAGGCCTGGAGAGACATTTGCGGTGTCACTGGCAGGCTTAGCATTGATAGCTCCCGCAATCTTCCTTATAGTTGCGCACTTGGTACGGCGTTACAGCGCTTCAATGCATCAGTTAAGAAATACTCTTGCTTGGTTAGGCGCATTTATTATCGGTGGCGTGTCATTTGTTGCAGCAGGATCATATGTTCCTCCGAGCTTTAGATACATAGCAGTAATCAGCCCCTTCAGCAAGAGTGAGATTCCACTGATAGAGTCTGTTGCTGAACACTTCACACCCACGATTGTTGATTATTTCATAAATTACTCGATACTCATTTTACTTGCTGGCTATGGTGTAAGACTTTGCTTTAGAAATAGAAACGATATGACGATATTTGCCCTTATACTTGGAATAACAGCAATCTATGTCAGCGCATCAGTTTCAAGACTGATGGTCTACTCTTCAATAGCAATAATTACGCTTGCAGCAATAGCATTATTTGAAATTACAACATCAATATATGCTAGGACAGCACCACCTACACATCCAAAAAAGAAGGTCAAGATTAAACCAACATTTGGTAAGGACTTTAGAATTGCATACACAGCGATTATGATTACGATGTTAGCCTTGCCAATGTTCTACCCTCCAGATGGAAGCTGGTTATCCAGTGCTGATATTCCTCCAAGTATCGCTAATGGCGCTACAGGATTTAGAGTATCAACAGATGACTGGACAGAAACTATGGATTGGATCAAGAATAACACAGAGCCAGACGCCATAATTGCTTCCTGGTGGGACTACGGTTACTGGATAACAACACTTGGAGATAGAATAAGTTTGGCAGATAATGCCACAATAAACTCAACTAGAATCGAGCAGATAGCTAAAGTGCTTGTTTCTGATGAGCAGACAGGGCTAAATATACTCAAGGATCTAGATGCTGATTACGTTCTTGTGTATGTAGTTGGTCAAAGAGCACAACTACCAGATGGTTCCACTTTTTATGTGCTCGGTGGAGGCGGTGATGAGAGTAAAAAGCATTGGTTCATGAGAATTGCAGGAGTTGATGAGAATAAGTATCTTGAGGATGACGGATTCACACCAACACCACTATTTTGGAACGATACCTTGCTTGGCAAGTTGTTCCCATTCGAACCAGCTGCGTATGTTCAGTTGGATGAGCAGGGAAGACCAACAGATCTGCAACCAGAATATAGATCTGGGTATGTGCCAGTGTATGTGAAGCAGATAAAATATTCAACAGATGGCAGTGAACCGCTTAGATTACTTCATGCGTCACCAAGTTTCGTGAACGATGATGAACGGTTGATGTTTGCTGCCCTAGTTTATGAAGTATTGGAAGAACAGATCAAGCCAGTAGAAAAAGCTGAAAGGGAGATCGTAACGCGATTAGACCCTCTAAAAGAATATGCAACACTTCAGATTAGCGTTCGAGGATCTCCATCTGATAATATAATAATAGAGCTATTGCCAGATATAGCTCCAAAGACAGTCGAGAACTTCAAGAGACTTATAGACTCTGGATTCTATAACGGCATAAAGATCCATAGAATAGAACCAAACTTTGTCATACAGGGAGGAGACCCAAACACAAAGACAGAACCTAGATCAACATGGGGAACAGGCGGACCTGGATACACAATTCCAGCAGAGATAAGCAGTATGACACATGCTAGAGGCATTGTTTCCATGGCCCATCCAGGGGATCCCAACCTTGCTGGTTCACAGTTCTTCATTGTTGTTAAGGATGCACCACATTTGGATGGCAAATATACAATCTTTGGAAAGGTCGTTGAGGGTATGGATTTAGTGGATGATATAGTGATGCTACCAAGAGATGAAAGAAATATTCCAGTAATAGATGTGATAATCGAAAAAGCCTACATGATTAAGAGCTAGGCATTTCCTTGTATCTATCAATTGTTCTGTATCTGGCATATTTATCATCAGGGGAAAACTTTGCTGGGTGAGGATTGTAAGTTTGCGAACCACACTTTGGGCACGCCTTCTTCAATGTGTACAGATTACAAACTGTACATTTTCTAAGTAAGGGCTTCAAGATCTGACGCCTTTCTTCGATTCTTCTCTAACAAATTTGAAGGTACCACCATTCTTCTGTACACCTTCCTCTATCTTCTGCAGAGCTGCGTTCAAAGCTTTTTCTGCTACCTTGAAATTTTCGGCAGTTAACATCAATCTATATTTTGGCGCACCTATGTAAGCGATGCTTATGCCCCAACCATCTTTATTTTCTTCAACATTCATCAAGGTTTTTTTGATCACATCTATACCATTTGGCTTTCTACAAGTTATCTCCATTATACCTCTGACTTCTACACTGGGAACTGCTATCTTGCTGCTAGCCTCTTCTATCGCAGCAATGATTTCTTTTGGAAGATCTATATCTTCAATTGCCTTAATGCCCTTCTTAGCGACTGTTTCGAAAACATCGTAAAGAACAGGAAATCTTTCTTCTAAAACTTCGGTATGCTTTTTCACCTGTTCGTCAGATAGTTTGTATTTTTCTTTGATGAGTTCCATGAACGCTTTTGCCTTTTCATCTTTCTTGACCTGCATCAGTTTTTCCTTCTTCTCTTCTCCGGTTACCTGCTTTAACGAGAGGTCGACCTCTACTCTAGTCTTGTTTACCCTGATTACCTTGAGAACAGCCTTCTGTTTAGGCTTTACATAACGTTCAATATTTCTTATCCACCCGGTTGCAATCTCGGAAATGTGTAAAAACCCTGTCAAATTAACATACTCATCAAGAGTTACATAGGCACCATGAGACATAACCTCCTTGATTGTTGCAATTACAATGTCTCCCCGTTCTGGCAACTCTTGCATTTCTGTAGTCATAATTACTATGTGCGTGCAAATGGCATACTTTAACCTTGCTAATTAGAAATCCACTCCTTTCTTTGCCTTCTTTCCCTTACTGTAAGGATGTTTGATCTCTTTCATTTCAGTCACAAGATCAGCAGCTTCAATTACTTTCTCTTTTGCATAGTTTCCAGTCAAGACAAGTGTCATTTTTTTTGGTTTGATCTTAATCAATTCCAAAACATCATCAACAGTAATTAGCTTAAGATCTACAGCGTAGTTTATTTCGTCCAGAATAATTATATCGTATTTTCCTGATGCAAGTTTTTCCCTGCTTACTTGCAATGCTTCTTGTGCAGCTTTAACATGATCCTCTACTGGTTTGTTATCATCAACTATACCAACGAATCCTTTTCCAGCAACTACTAACTCGAAATCAGGTTGCAATTTTGCGGAACTATTTAATTCGCCATAAAACCATGAACCCTTGATGAACTGGATCATTACTACCTTGAAGCCATGTCCTACTGCACGTAAAGCCATTCCAAGAGCTGCCGTTGTCTTTCCCTTTCCCCTACCAGTATAAACAATTACCAAGCCAGAATCGCCGCTCATACATAAGACTAGCTTCAGTTTTAAATAAACCGTATGCACTTGTTATGGTTTTAGAGGTTCATATTTTGGCATAACATATTCTGCATTGACATTCTTTACGCTGCTAGATGTGGAAGAGCAGGAACGCAAGGATATGCAGATACAAGCACTTAGTGATGAAGTCGAAAAACTGAGAACGTACAAGACATATACTGATAGGAAGATTAGAGAGGAAGCTAGTAAGATAGCAGATGATTTATTGCGAGATAAGCTGCCAGAATTAATAGATGAACGAATGGAAGAGTTCCTAAAGAAAAAGAACACTTCCTAAAGTTACTTTTTGAAGCCTAAAAAAGTGAATGAATCTGAGCCAATATTTTCTCGATAATCTGACTAGCATGCCTGAGCTAGCTAGGAAGGGTAAGCCCAGTCATTTCTGGTGCAGTCCATGTAGTACAGAACGGGTGATTATGCGTAAGAAGAGGTAGCTGAATGATGCGTATCGTGGAGCCCAGTATAGAAATTTATAAACACCCATCGATTGTCCGTATTATGTCAACGATAATTGAAGATTTTATTGTCCATTTTGTTGCAACTATAGCAGGCGCGGCGTTAGGCCTAGGAGCTGCTATGTGGTGGGACAGAAGAAAGAAAGAAGAAGAAATTAAACATACCACGAAGCACACTATAGATTCATTAATAGAAGAGTTAAAAGTTGCGCAAAGAGTAATAAATGACCCTACGAATCCTGTTGAGATGAAATGGGATAGTTCAACACAACAATTCAAAGGTAGCTACCTGACAGTATCGACGCCAGCACATGACAGTGCTGTAAATTCAGGGAATTTTAGCCTGTTGTCAGAGACATTACAAACTGAAATAGCTGATGTTTACCTTCTACTTAGAGAGTCAAATTCCATCAATGAACAGATATTGAGGTTTTATACAGCACCAATATACACTCACCAGAATCTTGCTGAAAGGGAAGCGAATAAACTATCTAAGTTTCAAAATATGAAGTTGTCTGAATTACGCAGTTCCATTAACGAACTGCTGTCTAATTTAGAATCTGCCAAAAAGTTGTAAGACGAAAGATGACGTGTAGTGTGAGAAAGAAAACGAAATTTAATTTAATTATCCGCATAATATAAGCAGTGATATGTCTGCCAAAATGAATTACGTCTTGGGAAGCACTAATCAAGAAGTCAAGAGATTAGACATTCAGGCTAGAATTTTCGAAAAAGAAACCTTGCAAACACTGAGGCTCGCTGGTATTAAAAAAGGAATGCGATGCCTTGATCTCGGATGTGGAACAGGTACCACTAGTCTGTTGCTTGGTTATCTCGTTGGCAAAAGCGGCGAAGTTATTGGTTTAGACGTAAACCAAGAGCGCATAAGAATCTGTAAAAGAAGGGTTGCTAGAAAAGGTATCAATAATGTAAAGTTTGTTCTTGCGGGTGTTTATGATACGAAGTTTAAAGATTCCTCCTTCGATTTTGTGTTCTCACGATTCTTGTTTCAGCATCTAACAGATCCTCAAAGAGCGTTGAAAGAGATGTTGAGGATAACTCGTAAAGGTGGAATTGTAGCGACGGAGGAATTCGTTCATGGCTCTTGGCTGTCATATCCATATGACCCAGATGTAGAGCGTCTGACACAATCATATATCAAACTTGCACAACTTGCAGGTTCAGATCCGTTCATAGCTAGGGATCTGTACAAATTTTTCGCAAAGGTTGGATTGAATCCAAGTGTTGGTGCTTACTTTGTTTGTGTTCCAATGAATGACATTTCTGTCAACAAGATTAGTATTCTAATGGCAGAGATACTCAAAGAAAATCTTTTGAAAAATAGAATCATGTCTAGAATTCAATTTCAGAAGATGTGCAAGGAATTGCGGAAGTATACAAAAAGACAGGACTTTCCTCTTCTCTATGCACTTACCTTTAGGGTCTGGGCGAAAAAGCAGTAAACAAGTTATTTAAATAAAACATACGGTAGAAGCCATTAGGGTGTCTGCATCACCCCTACGCAATTTTTTACAGATGAATTTTTACAGCTAAAGACTTGACAGAGCCCCCGAAAGACAAGTTTAAATAAGATTTGGCAAACCCAATTCGTAAAACTTTACCTATCCATGACAGTCTTAAATAAAAAGTCGATGTCGTTTTGCCACACAAAGGCAGGGTGAGGTTAGATGTTCCGTTAAAGCCATTTAAATAGTCTCTCTGCTCTTGAAATTGCTAATTTAATTGAAATTAAAAACTCTGATAAATCCGAAAATGTCCAAAATGTCCAATTTTTATCTTCTCCAACTGCTTTTGTGTGGGTAAAGTTTGGATTGCAGAGGATCTACTAAGCCAAACGGAGTTAGAATTGTGTTAGCAGAATCAATTAGCATTTTTGAATATTTTCTTACATCATATTCCGAGTTGTCCCTCAGCAAGTCAATATGAAGTGCCCTCTTCTCTGGATTCTTGTTATAGAAGTCAGTTATTATGTAACTTATTACTTGACCAGCAACAAGCTCTCTCCCATCGTTAGCAAGCTGTTTAGAAACTATTGCTTGAAGAATATCTTTCTTGTAATCTGATGCACTTTTGCTAAGGCGTTTATTGATGACGAGATCTTCAATAGACACTTGTCTATCTTCAAGCAGCTTAAGATACTTTGCAAGAACCTTTACAGCCTCCATAAGATGCTCCTTAACCTGATCAGAATTAGGGTACTTAGCCAATATCTTTAACATCTCCAGCTGGCATCTTCTGATAAATTCTGGTGTGTCATGCTTTCTGGCTTCTATTCCACGTGTCTTAATCTCTCCATTCTTGAATACGCCAAAGTATCTGTTGATAACAGGAAGTCCATCATACATCTTCGATGGCAGAAATGCTATCCATTTGTATACCCCTTCGAATGATATGGGTAATTCAGTCGCTTCCTTGATTAGCGAACAAAGTTCGATGTAATCTTCCTCTTCCGCATTTCGCTTCTTTAACCATAATGAATCAACGATGCCATGTATAATCTCATATGCATTATTCTCGGCAATCTTCACAGCATCAAACAATGCCTTTCTAGCAAATGCACAAACTGTCATATGGGCATCTATTCTCCCAAACTTTGCATTCCTAAATCCAAGATAACCAAAGCATGAGACAAGAACCCACTTCAATGCATTTTGTCTGCGATCATATACTATCCTTGTATCCTTATCTTGCACAGATTTCTTAAGCTCTTTATATCTTGCTCTTTTCTGCAGCAGTAAATCAAGAGCCTTTGAAATTATTCCAACTCTCTTTTCACAAATATTATAATCAAGTTCTGGAACTCTTATACTGGAGTCTGGACAGCAATCACAACCAATTGTTTCCGCACTAATATTGTTCTTAAACATCAGTGTGGGATAGAGGGAGGAGAAATCGATCCCGCCTACGTTATCATGCACTCCAACCTTTGGTTCGAAGATGAATCCTCCTCTATCTCCAACCATCAAGTCCCATCCATTCTTGAAACGTTCTGCTAGAGTTGGCTTCCAGGGAATAAGGATGCCATCCCTGTATGCATAGTAAAATTCTATACTTGTCATGATTCTTCCGATGGATGCTCTTGCTGTAGTATCTAAAGGAACTCTACAAGTTCTAGCAACTTCTATGACTCCTTCTAGACCGCATTCAGCATAAACGAATGCGTTCGCAGTATCGATGTGAATCCTGCCAAGGAATCTAGCTGGCCTTGGTTTGTAGATCACCTTGCCATATGAAAAGTAGATCGAGCCTCTTCGCCATGGTAATGCTAGTGCTTGACCATCTCGTCCAAAGGCCATCTTTTCAGACAGACCCTTCACTCTAGCTCTCTCCAACAAACTTGGAACAAGAAACGCGTCACCGTCATTCGTGAATACTATATCGGGATCAAGCCTCTGGACTTCTTGAACCGCGCTCAACAAAATGCGCTCCTCACTACCATCGATTACAAACCTCCCATTGTCTGATACCATCTCAATGGATTGTATGGGATCTATGATGCTTACCAGCAAATTTCGCTTGTTATGCTTTACCCTAAGATGCAACTTGGTGAAGGAGGGTAACTCATAATCGGTGCTTTCTATCGAATCCAGCATCTTCCATAGAATGCTATCATTACAAACATCTGCTTTGACATATGCTAATGGAAATAGGTCATGTTCATACATGTAGATCTGTGCAGGGTCTATGTCAGCATTGTAGATCTCGTATCTTCCGTATGGACTGGAATTAAAAATCGATTTTGCAAGTTTAATCATATCTCTGGGATGCTTTGGTGTTAATCGTAGAACATTTTTTGGTTCCTTCTCAGTAATTTCAGCAATTTTATATTCAAACCCATGATCAGAAATAAGCAACCTAACTTCTGGATTTCTTAGCACACTGTCAAAATCTTCCTTGCTATCTGCAGAAACATAGATCGATGGACTCCATTTATCGATCAGACTTGTTGCTTGTCCGTTTCTTTGCTTTAACCATACTATCATCTCTCCACCTTGCTTCGGATTAGGATGGAGGTCTAGTATCCAGCCTTCAACCAATCTTAACTCTCCTTTAATTTGAGCTTCAGTTTTTGCATCTCTGTTTCAAGCCATTTTATGATTTTGTACTGTTGCAACAGTATAGCAACGACTAGTGTTTCTGTAGGATTTTCTTGCTGACCTATTACTTCTGCGTATTTTTGTAAATCAATTAGCATCCTTCGGAAGACAACTCTGTCATCTGCTCGCAGTGCATTAAGAAAACCTTGCCATCCCTGAATTTCTTCATCAAATCTTTTCATTGCTGGCACCTAGATGCAATTGCTCCAACTCTGTAGCAAGAGCTTCTAGTCGTCTTTGATGGTCTAGTAGGATCGCCATACACAAACCTTCAAACACATTCGTTCTCAATGCACAAGAGGATGCTGATGAGTGAAGCTTGCTGTTATTCATGAGTTCATCAAATATCGTTTTATCTTCACTTGAGAGCTGGTTTCGGAATTCTTTCCATCTCGCCATTTCTATATTTATCAGCATTCTGAACGACGGAATTGTTCTACCCATTTATCATCATCCACGATTCAAGCTTCGCTATTTTCTTCTCTGGTTGAAGCTCCAAGGTAAACGTAGTAGAAGCATGAGGAAGAAATGGATGCTTGTTCAAGCTTACACTGATCATTCCATTATCATTATTCACCACTAAAGCAATATCTGAGAAAGATTCTACCATCCTGCTTAACCAAGCACTGCTATTATCCGAAGTGATTATTACAATACTATCTTTTTGCTTTGCTAGATTAGTAAGACACTTTAACATCTTTGGAAGAATCATTTCAGTTTCATACTTATCGATCTCTGACTCTGGATCTGTGAACAAATACAGAATATCGGAAACTACTACTAGATTCGTTGTATATGCCTCAACAATCTTTCCTGTTTCTTTTACTATCAATGATGCTAATTGATGGCAAGTGAATGCTCTGGAGATTATCACTCTACTCAATACTTCTTTAGGATTCTGTTTGCTGACAGTAGCAAGTTTTGATAATATGTATGGATCGAAGCTGTTACCACCATCAATGAATATGCAGTAGTTGTGATATTGCGATATAGCTCTTAAACAAAATGATTTGAGTATGTGTTTGCGTGATTGCGAACCTTTGATAAATACTACTTTACCTTTTGGTATGAAACCAAGCAGTTTATCCAGTTCCGTAATACCTGAATTTAATCCTATTAATGCAAAAGCGTGGTAGAATTTAATTGGGTAACGTTTCAGTGAATCTATACGAGATTCTTGCCGCGATGGCAGTATTATCACACTAAGGTCACCTAAGGTATACTAATATTTAAAACGATCCTAGATACTTTTAGGGATACTTATTCATACCATAAACAATAAGTATTAGATAACCTTAGTAATCCTAAGGTATGCCCTTACAAAAAGGTTGGAAGAACGTCTCTATACGGCCTGATGTTGTATCGAAACTTAAGCAAGGCTTCAATGCCGAGAGGGACAAGTATCCCAAATCCGCCACTCTTGGCACGTATGTCAATGAGGTTTTAGACTGGGTCCTTGATAACAAGGATTACATTAGAAGATACGCGCCTTTCAAGTGGATAGGCTCCTCTGGCCCTACATTCCTGATTTATGATAATTTCAGCAAAAGTACTATAGATGTGGAGATTCACGGAGGAGAGCGTATGTTGTGGTGTAGGGAAGATAAGACAGATGATTGCGATCACATAGGTTTCTGCTGGGCTCAGAGCGATGTCTACAAGGAATTAAGAAAGCATGGATTTAAACCTCCGAAGGCGAGATGATGAGAATGTCGAACCTGCTCTTACCTCATGACTTCAATTTATTCAGATATTCTGATACTTTCGAATTGGTTATGCCAATACTATTTCTTATCACAGGAAAAAGATAACGAAAGTAACTTTCCTTTAACACGCGTCAACGAAGTTCAGGACCATGAAGAGTAACTATTAATTTTGGAGTTCTAGATGAGAATTAGATAGCATGACAACCAAGAGTGATAGTCAACTCGGCAGAAATTATGAAGAAGTACAATATGAACTAAGAGCAGAACTTCATGTTCATAGTGTATTCTCAAATTTCCAGAATTCTAAAAGTATACCTTATGATTGCGGAACGACTCCAGAACAAATTTGTTATGCGATGGTTAAGAAGAATTTGAAAGCTTTAGTAATTACAGATCATAACACAGACCAAGGATATCGACACTTGATAGGCTACAAAAATAACCATGAGAGATTTAAGGGCATACAAATCTATAGAGGAGAAGAAGTAACTGTTGAAGGCAACAAGCACGTCACGGCTCTTTTCATTGATGGTTATATAAAGCCATACCAGTCTATCGAAGAAACGTTAGAGGAAATAAAAGAAAAAAACGGCATAGCCGTAGCTGTTCATCCCTTTGCTGTTCGAAATGGTATTCGAGGAAACGCAGTTCTATTAGATCATGTCGAAGTATTCAATTCCAACAATCCTGACGAATATTCTAATCAGAAAGCAGAAGAATTTGCTGAGAAACATAATAAAATAAAAGTCGGCGGCAGCGACTCTCATTTGAAATCCACTGTCGGAAGATGTGTGAATCAGATTGAATCGGAAAACAATTTGGACGCATTAAGAGATGCGATGAAAGTTGGGAGGATACGCATTTCAGAAACAGAAAGAAATCTTAGAACTTTTGAGGAATCACTTGAACACGCTCATTATTCTTTATCAAATTCAAGAGAATACATATTAAAAGACATGCACGAAAGATATCAAGAACTTTCATACTTTTCTAGGGATATGATAAAAAAATTCTTGTTAAAAAATGTCAGCCCTTGTATTGTGGATACTATGGTTTCTAAAAGCCCGGAATCGCAAGTTTACAAAATTTGCGGTAAAGTATTTCTGTATTTCATTAAACGTACTTCTAAGAAAGTAAATGTAGATGGTGAAAATCCCGTGTTGTTTGAGGATAATTTTTGGTGGAATATATTAAAAAAATTATTTTAATGTTTATTCAACTCGGAGAGTAAGCCATAACAGCTGATGACGCTGTAGTAGATCACTACGTACTTGGAGCACCGTGTGGAATAGAGTCGCAGAGGTTAAAACACTTATCAAGAGGACTCCAAAGAGAAAGGCGTCAACATATACTGGGTATAATTATAAATAAAAACCGTAACATTATTGCCGTATTGATACCTAGACTTATCATCGCTGGTACAGCCAGCAGCGTGGGAAAGACAAGCATCTCAATAGCCATCATGAAAGGGTTGCAAGAGAAAGGATACAAGGTACAGGGTTTCAAAGTCGGACCTGATTACATAGATCCAAGTTATCATACCACTGTAACTGATAGACAGTCTAGAAACCTAGATCCATGGTTGATGGGCGAAAAAGGTCTAATGAATAGTTTTAACGAAGCAAGTAAAGATGCAGACTTTGCAGTTATTGAAGGCGTAATGGGACTTTTTGATGGTCTGTCTGGTGGAAGCGACTTTGCTAGTACAGCTCACATAGCAAAACTGCTTAAGAGTCCCGTTGTTTTAGTAATTGATGCTAGCAAAGCGGCAAGATCCATTGCCGCAGTTGCACTTGGATTTCTAAAGTTCGATCCAAGCATAAGTATTGCAGGATTCATACTTAACAATGTTGCAGGGGAAAAACATGCAAAGTACTGCATCGATGCAATAAAGCAGAAGGTAAAAGTTCCAGTGCTTGGCGCAATAAAAAGAAACAAGGAGATAGAACTGCAGGAAAGACATCTGGGTCTTATACCAACCTCCGAGAGGAGAGACATGATTGACAAGGTAATGGCAGTAGCAAGGAATGTTAAGGATCAGATAGATATTGATAAGACAGTTACAATTGCGAAAAAAGCTCCTAAATTGAAAATTAAAGTTAGCAGTATATCAAAGAAGGTCGGCCCAACCATAGCTGTTGCGTTAGACGACTCATTCAACTTCTACTATGCTGACAATCTAGATATTTTACGTTCCCTAGGAGCTGATCTGCAGTTCTTTAGCCCAGTAAATGATAAAACCATACCAGATGCTGACGGTCTTTATCTTGGAGGCGGCTTTCCAGAGGTTCTTGCTGATAAGCTTGAACAAAATTCCAGCATGTTAAATTCCATTAGAAAGGTTGCAAGTGATGGTATGCCAATATATGCAGAGTGTGGAGGTCTCATGTATCTAACGAGAAGCATAACCCAATTCGATGGTAAGAAGCATAGCATGGTAAACCTCTTTGATGGTGATACAGTAATGGACAAAAAACTGACACTCAACTATACCGAAGCGAAAGTAACAAGCTTATGTTTACTTGCAAAAGCTGGCAAGACTATCAGAGGTCATGAGTTTCATTACTCAAGAATAGACAACATTCCCAGAGATTCCAAGTTTGCCTATCAATTGAGCAGGGGAAAGGGGGTGAATGGCAGCAAGGATGGTTTTGTAGAATATAACACCTTGGCATCATACATGCATATGCATTTTGCAAGCAGAAGTTTGGCCGAAAACTTGTTGCTCGCTTGCAAAGAATTCAGTAAGGCTTAACCCATTTTATCTCGGTAGATTCCAAACAAAGCATTGATTATGGATGCTGCAACAGTGCTGCCGCCCTTTCTGCCTTTGTTGGTTATGTATGGAACATCCATAGTCGATAGTTCTTCTTTAGATTCCACTGCTGATACAAAACCGACTGGAATTCCAATTATTAGTGCAGGTTTAACAACTCTCTCTTGAACCATCTTAATAATCTCATAAAGTGCGGTTGGTGCATTACCAATGGCAACTATTCCATTGTTAATTTCACTAGCAGCTTTGCGCATTGACATTTCTGCTCTTGTCTTGTTTAGTTTCTTAGCATGATCTGCAACTTGTGCATCTGATATGTAGCAACTACACTTGATTGCAAAATCATTCAAATTCTTCTTGTTCAAACCAGCCAGCACAATATCTGAATCTCCCACTATGGCACATTTATCTACTATTGCGTTCAATGCAGAATGTATTGCATCTTTGTGAAATATTATTGAATTTTGTTTTGCAAAGTCGAAGTCTGCCGTCGCATGAATTACTCTTCGAACTATAATCCACTCTAGTTGATTGTAATTGTGTTTTCCAACTTCCTCCTCAATAATTTCCATACTTCTTTTCTCTATGTCAATAGCTTTTTCAGATGCCAAATTTTCGCTCCACCTCTCTCGCTCGCTCGATCACAACATCAACTATCTTACCTTCTACACCTAGATGTCTTGCTATGTACAAATTGCTTGAATTACATTCTTTCAATGCTTTGCTAACCTCTTCTTTTACATCTCGCTTGATATGTGCACCATGATGCAAAAAGTAAGGCACAAGTATCAGCGCTTTTGGGTTGTTGTCTAAGGACTGTCTGATTCCTTCTCCTATGTTAGGACTATCAAGCTCCAGAAAACAGAAACCAACGTTTCTATACGTTGATTTTATTGAATCGGCAACATACAAGAATGCCTTTCTTGCATCTTTATCACTGCTTCCATGGCCAATCAACAATATGTCACACTCGTTGTCAGAGTGATTGATTTGCTCTTTCTGTTTAACTTCATTGATTCTATCTCTAACAACATCGATCAGTTTATCATGATAGCTCAGACAATCAGTTACAGCAAATTTGAGACCCAGGTCTCTGGAAATCTTTTCGATCCGCTCTACTGCTAACTTTAACTTCAAACCCGGATAAAGGAAGTAAGGCATTATGGTTAGGAATTCTGCACCGTGTTTTACACATGAGTTGATACCTTCACCGATGTACGGAGGTATAACCTCAAGAAATGCATAATCGGAAAAATAGTAACCTCCACGTTTCTTAGCAATGCTACAAATCTCATATAATTCATCCTTCACATCCTGCTCCTTACTGCCTCTGTCTACAAGTAGTAATGCTTTTTTCATCAGCTCACCTTTACCTCGCTTACAGCGACCGTTAGGTTTGGTGGGAACTTGCGTTTTTGAATGAGCAATGTATTGTTCTTGGCACTTGACATTGCAGATGCTTCTGAGACACTTGGTGTACCCTCGAACTTCCTTACCGTGTCAGAGGGATTAGGCACATCGATCTTTGAAAGTTGATTTTTATCAAAATATTCAACCGGAATTTTGTATTCATTGGAAAATTCTTGTAGACCCGTAACTACTGCCTCTCTGTTTATCGTCGCAATATTTTTTACGCTTTTGAAACTTAAACCTGCATCTTTTAATGTTGTTTGTATGCCTTGTATAATTTCGTCCTTCTTTGTATCCCAGTGCAATCCCAAGCCAACAACTAAACTTTTTGGTCTGTAAACAACTGATTTTTGTAAAAGCATTTCAAACTTTTCGTCAAGCAACTTGTTTGTAATTATTAGAGATGCTTTACAATCTGAGCCTGACAACTCATCAAGATTGTTGAAGATCTGGACATTTGTTGGCAGCGGCCGATCCACAAACCACCAATTGCGTTCCCCAGAATCCTGATAAATTCCAATCTTCTCTTCATTCACCATGCATGCGCTTACCTTTGTAACATTATGATCGTCATCAGTAAGCCATCCAAACTCTCTTCCCAAGAGATCCACAGCAATAGTTTCATTAACGTCAGACGCGGTGGTGATAACAGGTGTAGCATTCAGTACTGATGCAATCAACCTTGCCAATGCATTTGCACCGCCAAGGTGTCCTGATAACGCACTTATTACAAACTTTGCTTTATCATCTATAACCACAACAGCAGGATCTGTCTTCTTATCCTTCAGATGAGGTGCAACCAGTCTCAATGCCGCACCAAGTGAGAATATGCAAACTAATCCATCGTAAGACTTGAATAGCTTACCTATTGCTAAAGGACTAGGGTCGCTGTACCAGTTTATATCATCTTTTCCATCGCTAAATTTCTGTGGGACATAAATGTGAAATTCCGGCGTCTTTGCCTTGATCTTTCTGGCAATCTCTATTCCATGTTTTGTTATAGCAACCAACGCTACTTTGCTCAACGAAGATCAATGCACAAAACAACTAGAAATATCCTTTTCGCTGGTATTTACCGTGGGTATCTTCCTATCACTTTGCCATCAAAATCGAACATTACACACTCGATTTGTATCTTATCCTGCGTATGTTCTGTCATCATTTTGTGAACTTTTTCGCATAGTTTATCGAAGTAGCCTTCAAGTTTGTAGCTGCTGACTATCTCAGAAACATGCCTTGCTGTATTTGCACCTTTAACTTCATTAATCAATTGCTCGGTTGCACCGCATTCCTTCGCAACGGATGCAAGAAAATCCATATCAACATGTGAACCTTTAACATGTGTCTGCTTCATACCCATTGCCATCTTTGATAACTTGGCAATGAAACCTGCAATTACAGCCTTCTTCATACCCCTTATAGCACTCTGCCTTACTGAATAGGCAGCGAAATCTCCCATCTGGACAAAGCAATGTTCTGGTAACTTCAGTGACTCTCTTGCAAAGTCCTCACTTCTACCTCCAGTTGTTAATACTACAGTGTCTTGCCCCATTGCTCTGGCAACGTCAAGTCCCTGCCTTATGCTGGCAGTGAATGAGCCAGTAGAATATGGAATAACTATTCCACTTGTACCAAGTATAGATATCCCCCCCAAGATGCCCAATCTTGGATTATCGGTAAGTTTCGCAAGCTCCATGCCCTTTGGCACTGAGATTATAACTTTCACTCCCTTGCTCCTGAGCTGCTCCCCTGCAACTTCACTCACTACATCCTTTATCATCTTCATAGGTGTTGGGTTGATCGCAGGTTTGCCTATGTCCAAGCCTATTCCTGGTTTTGTCACTCTTCCAACTCCCTTGCCCCCATCGACTTCGATCGTTCCAGGATTATCTGTCCAGCTCACTGTTGAAACAATTTCCGCACGGTGGGTAACATCGGGATCGTCTCCAGCATCTTTTATAACAATGCATTCTGCATTGCTGTCATTAAACTTACAACCTTCAATCTTCAGTGTCATTGTATTACCTTTTGGCAGTATCACAGTTATTTCTTTAACAGGATTCCTTGTTATCATTGCGAGCATTGCAGCCTTTGTCGCGGCAGTTGCACATGTACCTGTAGTGTATCCCGTTCTCAACTGACCCTTCCTTCTCTTCTCCTCTATCTCTGGAGGTAGCTCCTGCTCTGACTCTGCCAATTTCTCCAGATCGTCACTCATCTAAATTCACTACCAATCGAACGGCTTAAAGATTTTGCTAAGCATAATTTAATTTAGGTAACGCACTTACCAATTACATGTCCTCTGCTGAAGTTGCTGCAAAGGTTGTAAAGAGTCTCGAGCAAGAGGAGTTCAATGTGCTCAAAGCGCTAGCATCATCGCTAAAGGATCATGAATCACTTACCACGGAACAGATAGCCAGCAGAGCAAGGATGCATATTGATAAGGCAAATTTCAGTGTTGGCAAATTAAATCAGATGGAACTTGTATTCAGGAACAGAAGAGGATTCTCTCTTGTAATGGCTGGACTTGACGCACTTGCCCTAAAGTTCCTTGCTGATAAAGATATAGTGATTGGAATGGGGAAAGCTATTGGTGTAGGTAAAGAGTCTGATGTTTTCGAGACTTTAACTCCTGACCATAAATATACAGCAATCAAGTTCTTCAGAATTGGAAGGACAAGTTTCAGAGAAGTTAAGCGCAAAAGATCTTTCAACATGAAACTACATCACTGGTTATTAGTGAACATAGATGCTGCAAAGAAGGAGTTCAATGCACTAAAGATTTTGCATAAAACTGGTGTTAAGGTTCCAGCGCCATACGCATTAGCAAAGCATGCAATAGTCATGGAACGAGTAGACGGACCAAGGCTGATTCAATGCGATACACTCGATCTTCCTAAGAAAGTACTAGAAATTATCCTTAGCAATGTAAGACTGGCATATAATGCAGGAATGATAAGTGCTGACTTGAGCGAATACAATGTGCTCTACGATGGAAAGGATGTATGGATAATAGACTGGCCTCAAAGTGTTAGAAAAAAGCACCCAAATGCTCAGTTGCTACTTAAAAGGGATATTGAAAATTTACTCAAGTTTTTCAGAAGAAAGTATGGGTTGAAATATCCATTAAATGACGTATTGAGATATGTTACGAGATAGTTTAAATTCCAGCTGCAAGTCTTAACATTTCTGCCTTATCTGTCTTCTCCCAGGTAAAGTCCGGGTCGTTTCTTCCAAAGTGGCCATACACTGCAGTCTTTCTATAGATTGGCCTCTTCAAACTAAGATGTTTTATTATTTCGGCTGGTCTGAGATCAAAATTCTTCATGACAATATCTTCTATTCTATCTTCTGAAATCTTGCTCGTTCCAAATGTATTTATCATTAAGGATAGCGGTTGGGCAACCCCAATTGCGTATGTAACCTGCACTTCACATTTATCGGCAAGTCCAGAAGCTACGATGTTCTTTGCAACATACCTTACCATGTAAGAGGCAGATCTATCAACCTTGCTCGGATCTTTCCCAGAGAAAGAGCCTCCACCATGACTTCCAACACCTCCATAAGTATCGGCAATTATCTTTCGTCCAGTCAATCCGCTGTCAGCAGCAGGTCCACCGATCACAAACCTTCCCGTTGGGTTTATGTAGTATGTGGTATCTTTGTCAACCCACTTACCACAAATAGGCTCGATCACTTTTGACATCATCTCTTTTCTAATTTTTTCTGCATCTGCATCTGCTGCATGCTGCGTTGATAGAACTACATCCTTAATCCTTCTCGGTTTTCCATTTTCATATTCAACAGTAACCTGTGACTTCCCGTCTGGTCTTAGCCAGTCCAACTCTTTCTTCTTTCTAACTTCACTTAATCGCATGGTGAGCTTATGCGCCAAATTTACGGGCAGTGGCATCAGTTCCACAGTTTCATTTGTCGCGTAACCGAACATTGTGCCTTGGTCACCCGCCCCTTGCTCCTTGTTCGCTGTTGGTATCACACCCACAGAAATATCAGGACTTTGTTCATGCAAAGAAACCAGTACTCGACATGTGTTGCAGTCAAAACCGTAGCTCGGATTATCGTAACCAATTTCTTTTATAGTTCTTCTGATCACACTTTCAAGATCTAACTGCCCATTGCTTGTAACTTCACCCACGACCACAATCATTCCTGTTGTTGCAAGCGTTTCTAATGCAACTCTTGAATCTGGATCCAGCTTCAGGAATTCATCTAGCAACGTGTCTGCAATCTGATCACAGACCTTGTCTGGATGACCTTCTGTCACAGACTCTGAAGTGAATAATTTTCTAGCCATAGCCCAATATGTCCATTTTTAGGAACAATTCTCACGGCTCATTAGAGCTCGTTTTCTAATTTAATAAACAATACGTTGTTACCCCTGATAACTACCTTGCCATAATTTGCAAGGTGACTACCACCATTAAATTCTTCAGCATCGATCAAGATCAAATTCATATAAGAATCAACATTGCTCATCTTTCCTTTATACTCATATTCGCTCTTCAATCTTACCGACACTTTGCTGTTAACTGCGCGTTGAAGTGTCGTTAGTGGTCTCTTTGCTTGCTGTGACAAATACCTCACTTTGCAATTTTGTGGGATGATGCCAAGATAAAAATCTTCCTTTGCCATCTATCTGCAATATGATCCAGAGTTTGATCCGAGAGAATGAGACTTTATCAGTATGATTCTTGTATTATTTGCATTGACTGTAATAAACACCAGTTCAGGTGCCTTGGATAAACTACTTGGAGGAGGTATAAGAGTTGGAATGCTAACTGATATATTTGGTGCAAGTGCCTCCGGAAAAACACAGCTCTGTTTTCAATTATGTGTAAATTGTGCAAAACCCAAAAACAGGAGAGGATTAAATGCAAATGTTCTGTTTATAGATGCAATGAACACATTCAGGCCAGAAAGAATTGTGCAGATTGCAAAATATGAAGGCTTGGATAATAAACTGTTGGACAAGATCTATGTATCAAGGGTTTACAGTACTGCTGATCAAATTTCTGTGATAAAGCGGATACCATCTATAGCCAACCTTAAACTCACCGTAATTGATAGCATTGGTGAGCTATTCTCATATGATTACAAAGAATCGTCGACCGCTCAGAAACATCTGAAATTTATGCGTTTTATGCACGAGCTCGCACTTGATGCTTTGAACTGCAATATGGCAATAGTAGTAACGAATACCGTAAGGTTCACGGGCGGTGAACAAAGGGAGCACTTGGACAAATCGATATCAAGTTTTTCACACGTTAAAGTTGAGCTCTCAAAAGAAAATAGTGCATTCAAAGCAAAATTACTGCAACCTTCCCTTGAGCCTCGCTCAGAAATTTTCAAAATCAGCGGCAAAGGCATAACGGATGTGTAATTACATAGAAACTTTTAAGAGTAGGACTATTTTCATTGATCTCAATGAAGAATCTATACGCAATAGTAATGCTGGGCATTTTGCTGGCACCTTCATTGGCAGTTATCAATTGGTCTAGTGCACAGGAAACAGCTACAGTCACGCAAGTCGCTGGAGCATCTGATGCAAACAATCCCGAATTCTTTGTACCAGAGGAATTAACAATCACTGTTGGCACAACTGTAATTTGGCTGAATGATGATAGTGCTACACATACAGTAACGAGTGGTGATATTGACGATCCTGAGAATTGGGGTACGGTATTTGAGTCTGGATTAACCAAGCCTCGTGTAAATTTTGAGCATACATTCGATACCGCCGGCGAGTATCCTTATCTCTGTATGTTGCATCCATGGATGATTGGTAAGATAATAGTAGTTCCAGGAGATATGGCTCCAGGAGATATCGCTCCTCCAGAAGGAGTGATGCCTGGTACAAACTTGGATCTAATGATAGACCCATTACCTCCATTTGATCGTATGGCAGGCGACGAAGTAACACTTTCATTCATGGCAAAGGCAAAGGAGCTTGAGGGAGCTTCGATTTCACCTGGTAAGATTGACCACCTTGACTACAAAGTTGTGATCACTAAAGATGGTATGGAAGTTTGGAGCAAACAGTTCCATGATCATGACGGCAACTTAGAACTTGTAATAACTCCTTCATCTGGATCAGTTACAGTAACTGGTGGGGAAGAAGATGCAGGAAAATCGATGACTGGTCCATATATGGTTAGCGGACCTATCTTCACCGATAATGGAAACTATGCTATCTCTGGACAGATAGTCGGAATCGAGTTCAATCCACTTTCATCTCCGCTGATAGATGATTTCAGCATGGAAGTTGTCCCCGAATTCCCAATAACAGCCATATTGCCTATGGTTGTAGCATTTGGGGCTGTAATAGCTGCCATGAGACTGCGACCTAAACCAAAGTCTATAATCTAAAATCCGTTTTTACTTTTTTTATTCGATCATCTTCCTAGACTCTTCTCTCATGATAGGCAATATATGCAAGCCAGGCGGTTGCAAATGCCAGCCCTATACTTTGATGATTGTTCAACGGAGGAGCTAATGCCACCTTGGCGAATATGAAGAATATTGTTGCAGCTAGAAGTGAATATTTGGTTACTGATAATCTGCCTACTGCAATCATACCAGCAAGAACAATTTCGATGATAGCCAAAAACACTATAAAAGATAAAATATCGTTTGCGGACAAACCCTGTCCAATTCTACTAGCTAACTGGATCCATCCCACATGTCTGGAATAGTTCACAATGTGATCTATTGCCCATATAAGAAGCACAACAGATATGGGATATCTCATGATCCGCAAGTAAGCCAGAAATTTCTCCGTAGACGCATTCTTCCATGCCACACCCGTTAAGACCAGCATGACCGATACACCCAATAACCCTATATCTTGTGGAAAGCTTGATGGATAACGCGCTGTGGACAATATAGCAATCATCCAAGCACTGACAGCAATCGACGTCCATCGTATACCCACTCCAGCAAATAATAATGCTGCAAATACAAGTTCGATAATACCTATCAAATAAATTGATGAACTAATGTCTTGCAAGGGAAGGATCATTCTTACTCTTTCTGTAGCTGTAAACCAAGATACGTAAAATTCATGAATGAGAAATTTGTCTATGCCAAATATCAGGAAAACAATCCCAAGCCCGTGCCTTGGAACATCGTTAATATATGGACGGTATTTTGTTATGACCATAGACTAAATCTTCTCTAATTTTTTTATTTAAATGATGATATTAACTCTAACTCATAAAGATATTTATTTCTGAGGTTTTATGGTCAAGCTGTATGGCAAGTATTACCGATTCTTTATCAATAATCACAGTAGTTCTGTTTGTAATAGGCTTATTCGTGGTTATGCTCTATGAACGGGAGCGAGCAAAGGAAAGAAAGCATGCAGAACGCTGACCTTACCATTACCGACAAGTTCAAAAGGGCTGGATACAACGAACTGACTCCGATTCAGGAAAAGGCTTTACCTGTAATATCTCGAAGGATAAATACGCTCTTGGTTGCACCAACGGGCTCTGGCAAAACCGAAGCTGCGGTCTTACCAATTTTTACCACGCTAGCCTCTCAGCAAAAGCAAAATGGAATCCGAGCAATCTACATCACTCCTTTAAGAGCTCTGAACAGAGACATGTTGCGAAGGATAATTCAATATGCTGAACTGGAAGGGCTAAGAGTTGACGTTAGGCATGGAGATACACCTCAAGCAACAAGAAGGAAGATCGCAAGCGAACCACCAGATATACTGATAACTACTCCGGAGACCATGGCAATTATTCTAACAAACGAAAGAATGCTAAAAGCTATGA
This sequence comes from Nitrososphaerales archaeon, assembly GCA_046759465.1. Lineage (GTDB taxonomy): Archaea > Thermoproteota > Nitrososphaeria > Nitrososphaerales > UBA213 > JBHICH01. Next base: position 12,742 of record JBHICH010000006.1, on the reverse strand, counting down.
AAAATCTTCAATGGATCATTATTGACGAAGTTCATGAGTTGATTTCCAACGAAAGAGGAGCACATCTATCGATAAGCCTTGAAAGAGCGCAGGAGCTAACCAAAAATGAAATCATAAGAATTGGTCTATCTGCAACAATTGGCAATTTGGATGCAGCTGCAAAGTTTGTAGCTGGCACAGATAGAAAGTGTGCCGTTCTGGTTGACAATTCAGTTAGGGAATACGATATCGATGTTAAATTTGTCAAAGGTCCATTAAATAATGTCGCGAAGTTTGTTGCTGATTATGTTCGAGACAATTACAAAGAAGATTCAGTTCTGCTCTTTACAAACACAAGGGATGAAGCTGAGTACATAGCCGCTGTAATGAAAAGTGATTCGAGTGGGATCAAGGTTGATGTGCACCACGGTTCACTATCAAAGGATGTCAGAGAGGAAACGGAATCAAGGCTAAGAAGTGGCGGTGCAGGAATTGTTGTCTGCACATCTTCGCTTGAGCTTGGTCTTGATATTGGCTCAGTAGAACTGGTAATACATTATGGCTCGCCGAGGCAGGTTTCTAAATTGATGCAGCGAATAGGAAGAAGCAGACACAAAATAAGACAGTCTGCAAAGGGACTGCTGGTAACAAATAATCCTGATGATGAACTTGAGGCAATGGCAATAATACGTAGAATGAAGCGAAGCTCGATAGAGGAGCAAGAAATGCATGAGACTTCACTTGACGTTCTGGCACATCACATAGCTGGTTTGGCATTGCAGCTGGGCAGTGTTAGTTTGGAGCAGGCGCACAAATTGATCACAAAGGCATATCCATTCAGAATGATAACATTACAGGATATTGAATCGTGTTTAGACATACTAGATAGTAACAGAATTGTAAACTATCACAGAGAGCGAGCTTTATTCAAAAGGAGGCTCAAGGTATACAAGTATTACTTTGAAAATATTTCCACAATTCCGGGCGTTCTAAAGTTCGAAGTTGTAGACACAATAAGCAAGAAGATAATTGGAAGTTTAGATCAGCAGTTCGTTGGTGACTACGGCGAACAAGGAAATGTGTTTGTGCTCAAGGGCTCGCAGTGGAGAGTTTTAGCAGTAGACGATTCAAGATTGCGTGTCAGTGTGGAACCAATGCAAAATATAGGTGTGAACATTCCTTACTGGGTTGGCGAAATGATCCCAGTTGATTATGAGACTGCAGCTGAGGTTGGGAAGTTAAGAAAGATGATGTTGCATCGCAAGGCAAAAGCTAGCAGCACACTTGTACAGGATTCTTACAATGAGCTGAAGACCATACCAGATGACCGCACAATTGTGGTTGAATCAGCCAGAGGAAGGAACAATCTAGTAATTCATTTATGTTTTGGTACAAAGGTTAACAACACATTAACGTCATTGTTATCAACAATACTGTCTTCAAAGCTTGGATATTTAGTTGATGCGAGATCGGATGCCTACCGGATAATTCTCTCATCAAATGCAAGAATAAGCAAACAGCATATCTTGGACTGTCTCAAGGATAACTACGACTTGGAATCTGTCATAGTTGCCTCATTAACTAACACACACAATATCAATTGGCGCACATGGTGTGTTTCAAAACGTTTCGGCTTGGTAAACAAGGAAGCTGTTTACGATAGAAAGGCCGCTAGACTGATCTATGACAGATATTATAAAACAGCAATCAGTAAGGAGGCAATTCGTGAATTGATGCATGATAAATACGATATTGCATTAACATCATCCATACTTTCACAGATAAGAGACAATGCAATCAAAATAATATGGCTTGATGTTGAAAAGTTCTCTGATCTTGCAAAACCTATACTAGAACATTCTACGAGGTTCTCTGCCACTCCATTAAGTCTAGAAAGAGGTGTCATTGAGCTGATAAAGGAAAGACTGCAAAAGACAAGGCATAAGCTAATTTGCATTAGATGTGGAAAGTGGGAACGAGTTATGGAGACCAAAGACACTCCAGACAGTCTGCATTGCACAAGATGCAAATCACAGCTAGTAACTGCTACATATGTATCCGATTATGAGCTCGCAAATATAATTAGAACGAAGTTGAAAGGCAGAAAATTATCAGCAGATGAAGAATACAAATTCAGTCGTGCGTGGAAAACAGCATCACTGATACACAACTTCGGCAGGAAGGCTCTGATCGTTTTATCTGGTTACGGTGTTGGCGTTGACACCGCAGCAAGGGTTTTGAGAGACAACGTTGATGAAGAAGGAATATACAAGCAGATATATGACGCCGAAAGACTGTACGTTACAACTCGTGGATTCTGGGGTGATTAAAGTTCAATTATATCGGAAAATGGCTTCAATCTCAATTCCGTGTTGCCATCTCTTCCTGTATATGCCATCACGCCATATACCTTTAGACGCTGACCAATCTTCAGATTTTCAAGAACATCTGCCATCTCACGCCATCCCACAAGTCTTATTTCACCAGTATCATCGCCAAGCATTATTTCTGCATACTTCGCTGTAGAACCATCTTTCATCTGAAATTCCTGCACTTTGGATTCAGTAAGTGTTATTGTTTCTAGAAAGTAAAGTTCCTGTGATGTTCTAATATCTTTTATTTTGCATTCCAATGAATCAGAAGTTGGAAATGTTGGATCGTCTTCCATAGTTCTAACATAAGCATCATCCTGCAGCAATAACGTTGAGCCATAAAGCCTGCTGGGAACACACTCTATAATCTGACTTGTTTTTAATTGATCTATAAACTGATCATTTATCACCATTGTGAATATTCGCTTCGCTCTGTCGATTGCAAGTGCAAATGAATCTAGTTTCTTTCCAGTATTTTTACTTACAGCAATAATGCGGAGAGGTATAACCTCGATTTCTTCCTGCTGATCAACTACAAGCAAAGTACCTTCGTCACCGTGCAATTCGATATCACCATTCTGGTTCCTCTTTGTCTTTAAACCAATTAATTTTACAGTAGAACCAAGATTCATCACTTTAGGAACTCTCTGCTCATCAACGTTCCATAGAACAACTCGAAGTGTTCTACCATCTGTACCAGCGATCTGCATATGCATAACCCTGCTTTGTTCACCCCTTAAGTTAACGAAACTTGAAATTCGCGGGCTTCCTTTTACAATGCCAGTTACAACAGCATTTTCTTCGGAACCGGTGATTTCGCCAACATCAATTGCTATGTTTTCCAGTTCTCGTATGTGTGGGACGTTATCCGATACCAGTTCAATACTACTTCTTGCACCAATGTTGATCGTTACCTTGCCGTCCATGCCTGCACGCACATATGCTTTCGATATCTTGATCGCATCTCCAGGTTTTATCCCCAAGCTATCTGGTAGGTTAGCCATATTTTCCCAGAGTTTCACTTTGACTCTGGCATCGTTGTCATAAACTGTTAATGTTCTTAGAAGCAGTTCAGAACCATCCTTTCTATGATATCTTCGCAGGGGATAAACATTCATCACACGTGCAATTATGCTAACCTCTTTTGCTCCAACATATATGTCCTTAAGACTCATTTCAAGTTTCGGCGGTTCTTCGATTGTTATGCCCAGATCAGCAGCTACCAAAAACAATGCACCTTGATCTGTAAGGTATCCTGCGCCCACCCTCTGTTTCTTTTCTTCGATCATCTGAAGTAATTCATCCTTGGTAAGGTTCAGTTGCTGCCTTAGGATGGCATCGATCATCTTCTTTATATCCAACACCATTGGTCAGAACATTAGCACTAATTAATTTTGCACTCTGCTAAATTAATTCTATGCAATTACAGTAATGTTCTTTATCGCTACTTCATGCTTGCAAAGCTAAATACATGAAAAGGTGCAAAAATCTAGATCTTCTCTTATAAATTGCTCATTGACATGCTAGTTTACATGCGCATTATCTGTGGTAAAGGGCATCAGATGTACCCTGATGGTAAGACGAAGATAGCCAACAAGGGTAGCTACGGATATCTTATAGGGTTATATGAAGTCTGGACGTGTTTACGGTGCAATATTAGCATCTACAGGCAGACAGAAGCCGACCTATTCATTTCCAATCAGAAGGTGAAAGAAATGATAAAGCACCACAAGGATCAATTGATAGAAGTGTAAGAAGTGAGTTATAATATATTCAATATTTGCACTTAAAAAATAGATTTTTTAGCTTTATTCACAAAATCGGATCTACAAAGTAATATTTACTATTGATCCCCGACGACCAGATTTTAACCAATGCAAGTACGCAACGTTCAAAGTGTAAGTTTCAATAAGAACTCTTACACAGATACAATTTTAGATCTCCTAATATGAGTTGTGTAGCCCGGGGCAGATTCGAACTGCCGTCAAGGGCTCCAAAGGCCCCTATTCAAGGGTCAGAGTGACCTTGCTTGACCGTTGTGCAATTCATCCAATTTCTACACCACCGGGCTACAAGCGTTATGCACAAAATTCCTACTTATTAATTTAAGATCACAATAACACATTCTAGCTTTGGACGAACTTGTTTTATAGAATTTAGCGTTACCATATGGATTTTGTTCTTAAAACTTGATTATTAGAGGTATGGAAAAGCTTTTTCTTCTCTATGTTTTAATAAAATCAGATTTGACTGATGTGAGAGCAGTTGTTTATGGAATGAGCACCGAGGGTTATGCAATCGCATCTACAATTGCCGTGAAGAATGTTAGCGTTTCAATAGTAGACGAGTCACAGAGAATGGCAATAACATTAAGACCTGAGATCGCAAGGACATACCCAAATGTGAGTACGCTTATCGAGGATGAGCCACTGCTGGGTCTCGAGCCTGAAGATATTGCAGTTAGAAATGCAAACTACCTATTCTTTGCACCTCGGGTAAGGAAGACTGGGCAGGAAGTAAAAAGCGATATTTCAACCAAGTTTAAGGATGCAATTAAAGCGTTGAAGAAGGGAGCATCGATAGTATACAATCTTTCTACTGGAATGGGAGGCAACAATGACAACATAGCCCTGGTAGAACATGTAACAGGTCTTACAGTTGGAATCGATCTTAACTATTACTATATGCCTATTGGCCCCGAGAAGTTCAAGAACCCCATAGTAGGTTCCTTCAAGTCCAAGTCAGATAGCAAAATGGCAAAATTTCTACATGATCCAGAAGAAGGAAAACTACAGTTTGTTGATCTGGACTCGGCAGAGTTTACTCATGCGATACATGTGTTATCGCACTACTCTTCCATTTCCAGCATATTTGAGATGTGCAAGTATATTCACAAACCAAATGCAAAGGCCGAACTTGCTCAGGAAGAATTCAGGGAACTATACGTTGACGATATTACAAATGGATTGTTTGATTTGCGTGCAATAGCATCTTCCTTGGAAGGTGCAGGTCCGTTGATGTATCTAGTAAACGGAAGCATAAAGGGCATGGAAGGTTACATCAAGCATCTGATAGATCAGATAAGGGAAGTGTTAAAGAAGAACGAACTGAAGGCAAGCCGAACCAGAGTTGCCATTGCATGGACACTTGATAATAATGAAATGCGGGGAGACAAACTTGACCTACTTTCAACGCTCGAATCCAAGTTAAAAGACTACATTGGCGATGTAGAAAGGCATCAAGGCGAAACATTCGATCTTTACCACAGCGACAAGACTACGATTACTATTGCATGCTCAAAGCACGATTATGAGGCCATTACCAAGAGCGGACCAAAGTCTGATATGATAGTGCTAAAGGCAAATCCCTTATGTGAAGTTACGTAATTTTTTGGGGATAAGCTTATAGCATATAGCAAAACTGGTTATATTATATTAGATTTAATCACATGGAGTGGTTAGGTTGCGGGAAACCAATCAGGGTAACGCTAAACTTGATGAGCTGAATAAATTAAAAGAAGAATTGAAGAAGGAACAGGAAAGAGCAGAAGAGCACATTAAAAAGTACAAGTATCTGCTTGCAGATTACGATAATTATAGAAAGCGATTAGACAAGGAAGCAGAAATTAGAGTTAAGCTTGAAGTAGAAAAGTTTCTGATAAAGTTACTTGATCTCCGCGATGATTACATGAGAGCGATTGAAATTGCAAAAATGAGCGATAACCCAGGCACAATCAGTGGTCTTGAAGGCGTTTTAAAGAATCTCGATAGCATTCTAAATGAAGAAGGTATTGTGGAAATAAATGCTGTTGGCAAATCTTTTGATCCTAACTTTCATGAGGCTCTATCATTTGTTGATAGCATGGAGCTACCAGAAAACACTGTGACAGCAGAGATTAGGAAGGGATATATGTTGAGCAACAGGGTAATAAGAACCAGTTTAGTCGAAGTTTCAAAAAAACCTGATGCTAAAACTAAAGGAGGCTGACGAGGATGACTAAAATAGTAGGCATTGATCTTGGTACGAGCAACTCAGCCGCAGCTGTAATGATAGGTGGAAAGCCAGCTGTTGTACCGGCAGCGGAAGGCACTACCGCAGCTGGCAAGGCATTTCCGTCATTTGTGGCCTTTACGAAAGATGGTCAGTTGATAGTTGGTGAACCAGCAAGGAGGCAGATGGTAACAAATCCTGAAGGCACAATAATTTCAGCGAAGCGCAAGATGGGAACTGATTTAAAATACAGCATCTTCGGTAAGGAATACACACCACAGCAGATATCTGCATTCCTCTTGCAGAAGATAAAGAGGGATACCGAGGCATTTCTAGGAGAAAGGATCGATAAGGCCGTAATAACCGTGCCAGCATACTTCAATGACAATCAAAGACAGTCGACCAAGGATGCGGGTACCATTGCTGGTTTGGATGTCGTCAGGATAATAAATGAACCAACTGCAGCTTCACTTGCTTACGGACTTGATAGGGCAGAGAAGGAGCTCAAGATAATGGTCTTCGACTTTGGAGGAGGCACACTCGATGTTACGATAATGGAGATGGGCGGTGGTGTGTTCGAAGTCAAGAGCACTTCTGGAGATACACAGCTGGGAGGTACGGATATGGATAACGCTCTTGTTGATTATGTTCTTGACAGGTTCAGGGAAGATGCGGCAATAAATCTTAGGAATGACAAAACTGCTATTACCAGGATCAGGGAAGCTGTGGAAAAGGCAAAGATCGAATTATCCTCCTTGGTAACTACAGAGATCAACCTCCCATTCATTGCGTATGACCAAGCAACAAATACCCCAAAGAACCTTACCATGACTTTAACAAGGGCAAAGCTCGAGGAGCTCGTAAGGCCTATAGTTGAGCGTTGCAGGGCATCTACGTTGCAAGCATTATCGGATGCAAAGTTGCGACCACAGGATATTGACAAGATAATACTGATCGGAGGACCGACAAGGATGCCAATGGTAAGACAGTTCGTCTATGACCTGATGGGCAAGGAACCGGAAAGAGGAGTAGATCCAATGGAGGCAGTTGCTATAGGCGCAGCTATTCAGGGCGCCGTAATTTCTGGCGAAGTCGCAAAGGACATCGTGTTACTAGATGTTACACCATTAACTCTTGGCGTAGAGGTTCTTGCCGGTATGAGGGAACCATTGATAGAGCGCAATACAACAATCCCAACAAAGAAGAACAAGATCTTCACAACGGCATCTGACTATCAAACAGCAGTAACGATACACATTGTCCAGGGGGAGAGACCGATGGCTGCGGACAACGTTTCTCTCGGAATGTTCAACCTGGATGGCATACCCCCTGCACCTAGAGGAGTACCTCAGATCGAAGTTATGTTTGATATAGACGCAAATGGCATATTGAACGTTAATGCAAAAGATCTTGCAACTGGCAAGCAGCAGGGCATTAGTATAACAGCGACAACAAAACTCTCGAACGAAGAAATAGAGAAGCTGAAGAAAGAGTCAGAGCAGTTTGCAGAGCAGGACAGAAAGAAGAAGCAAGAAGCGGAACTAAGAAACGAAGCTGACAATCTAATTTATGCTTCTGATAAATTGGTCAAGCAGGATCTTAAGGACAAGATAACGAGCGAGCAGACAGATAAAATAAACAAAGCTGCAGCTTCTTTGAAGGAAGCTCTTGCAGGCAAGGATTCTGCACTGATGAAAACAAAGGTAGATGAGCTGAAGAACATTCTTGGCGAAGTAAGTGCCCAAGTTTATAGAGCAGCAGCTTCGCCAACTTCTCACCCGGGTCAGCCTGGACAGGAGCAGAGCTCAGAGCAGGATAAGCAGGGACAACAATGAACAACCACGATTATTACGATATTCTTGGAGTATCGAAGAATTCTGGCAAGGATGAGATCAAGCAGGCTTACAGAAAGTTGGCACTGAAGTATCATCCTGACAGAAACAAATCTTCTGATGCTGAAGAAAAGTTCAAGAAGATTTCCGAAGCGTATGCCGTATTGTCTGATGATGAAAAGAGGCAGATCTATGACAGGTATGGGCGTGAAGGTATTACTGGCAGATACACTGCAGAGGATCTATTCAGCGGAGCAGAGTTCAACTTTGAGGAGATCTTCAAGGATCTGGGATTCGATTTTGCTGGTTCTGGTGGGTTCAGGAACATATTTGATGTATTCTTTGGCAGGGAACCATTTGGGGGATTTGGTTTTGCAAGGACAAGGAAGGGCGAGGATATAGGTTATGATGCAACTATAACGCTTGAAGATGTTTTGCATGGTAAACAGCAGGAGATAGAAGTTTCAAAAATTGGCAGGTGTGATAACTGTAACGGTTCACGAGCAATGCCTGGCACGAAGCCAAGGGTGTGTAGCATATGCAACGGTCAGGGACAGGTAAAGCGTGTATTAGAGCAATCTAAGTTCAGGACATTCGTTACAATCGAACCCTGCAGAACATGCCAGGGCAGGGGAAGTATAATAGAGAAACCATGCAACGTTTGCCAGGGTCGAGGACAGGTCAGGATCCCAAAGAAGATACGGGTGAGCATACCCGCTGGAGCAGAAGATGGAAGCGTGATAAGAATTGCTGGCGAGGGCGAAGCCATCGATGGAGGTCCAAGCGGAGATCTTTATGTCCGTATCAATATCAAACCTCATGAACTCTTCCAGCGCTCAAACAGCGATCTGATCTATGACCTCAAAATTAACTTTGTGCATCTTGCTTTGGGCACAGAAATAGAGGTGCCGACAATTGAGGGCTACTCGTCAATAAAGGTTCCTCAAGGCACACAACCAAATACGATATTAACAGTGAAGGGCAAGGGCCTTCCAAAACACAATGGACGGGGTAGAGGCGACGAACTAGTTAGAATTAATGCCAACGTGCCTACAAAGTTAAATGACAGACAGAAAGCGCTGCTAAGGGAACTGGAAAAGGAGTTGGATTAGTTATAAGGGCAAAAGTTAGAATTTTATTTCAGTTTTACAACTGATCGCATATGACTTGGGATGACTGGTTTAGGAAGAGGATGCGACCATTTCTAGGTCCATGGTACTACGAAATGGAGGAGATGATGAAGGAGATGGAGAAGATGTTCGGAGAGAGCATGAAAGAGTTTGAAGCAAAGGTTCCTAAAGAGCTTGTTAGAGAGCGGAAATTAGGAGACGGCACGACGCGCAAGGAGTGGGGCCCATTTGTGTACGGATATTCGGTAACTATAGGTCCTGATGGTGAGCCTGTGATAAGGGAGTTCGGCAACGTAAAGCCTTCGCTTGCACCGGGGAGCAGATTTGCGTTGAAGGATGAAAGGGAACCGTTAGTTGATGTAATGAGCTCCGCCGATGAGATCAAAGTTATTGTAGAGCTTCCGGGTGTTAAGAAGGAAGACATCAAGGTTAGCGCTACCGAGAATAATGTCGTAATACAGGCGGATACTTCAGAGAGAAAGTATCGGAAGGAGACAGAGTTGCCCGATGAAGTTGATCCGGCCAGTGCAAAATCGACGTACAAAAACGGCATACTGGAAATAACTTTCAAGAGAAAGGGCAAGAAACCATCTGGTGTGTCAATAGAAGTTGAGTAAATTTCTAAATAGGTTCAATGGCACGGTATAGACAATGAAGATAGCTTTAGATGTCGATGGCGTTTTAGCTGATATAATACTTGTATGGGTTGATGATTATAATCGCACACATAAAAAATCAGTAAACAAGAATGATATTGTACACTGGGACTTCTGGAAGGATCTCGGCTTGAACAAATACAGTTTTTATCAAGAACTATCAAAATGCTGGTCACGATGGAAAGAAGTGCCAGCCATGGAGCAAGGTATTGCAAATGCAGTAGAAACCCTACGTTCTGTTGGCAAGGTAGACATTGTTACTGCTAGAGAAGAAGCTACTAGCGAATATGTGACGCAATGGCTTGAGCACAACGACATAAAGTATGATGATTACGTTACAGTCCCTGACGGTAGAGATAAAGCAGATCTTGGATATGATATCTTCATAGACGATTCACCACATAACGTTATTAGAATAGCCGCTAAAGGCAAGAATGCACTCCTTTACGATCAACCATGGAACAAATCCATTAGTGATTCTAAGATCATCAGGATAAAGAAACTTGCAGAAGCTGTAAATGTAATTTTATATTTGCAATATAAATTGCAAAACTTTCTTGATTCTGATTCAGGATAATGCTATTATGCTAGAAGATTAAAGCATGTAGCGTTGCGGGGGTTGCCAAGCATGGCCAAAGGCGCGAGATCATTGTATGACGCAAGGCTCAGATGCTTTGGCGAAGAAACCTCGTCTCTCAGGAGTTCGTGGGTTCGAATCCCACCTCCCGCACTAAAATTCTTAAACGAGTTTACGAAATAGCCTAGTGGAGATCAATGATTTTTAGAGCAAGTCGAAATCATCCAGCTTGGCAAATATTTCAGTATTTTTGACCCTTACCATGTATGGATAAGGTCTGTCTGATTCTATAGCAACAATGGTACCCTTATCTCCAGCTAAAACATCCGCTACCGATTTTGTGAATGTAACACCATCCCCAATTTTAGGCATTCTCTTCTTTACTTCGTAACCAGCATTCTTCAATGCAGTTGAAACTTGCTGAAGAACAACCTTGATAACTTCGTCAAGACTTACATCCCCAAACTTGTAGTCCTTTAACCAGACAGAAATTTTTTCAGATTCACGCTTTGATGGTTGTATGATAATTGTCATCATATCCTGTTCATTTGCAATGTCAATAGTCAGCACAACTGCTTTAGCATTCATGCAAATGACAACTCTTCTGTCCTGAATAAAAATCTAGTTATTCTTCTTCTGAAGTTCTCCATGCCTCTAACCCGCACTCTTTACACTTCCAGAAACTCGGTTCTGTTTCTTCATGTTCTGTCTTCTTCATGCAGTTAACACATGTCAGCAGTACCATATCACCCACTTTTTACCAATATGATATCTATGTGATTAAGATAGCATGGAGGTCCGTCCACCAACCATGTGTATTCCGGCGTTGGACATATCTGCTCTTCTGGATATTGCTTCAAACACTTTACTTTGACTCCTTTTGGTGCATCGCTCTTATTTTTATCACCACATACTGGACATGTCTCATTTGCATCTCTGCTCAAAAATATGTGACTGCCATTCGATCCCTTGCACATAACCCATCTGCCAAGCGGATGTTCATCTTCACATTTGGGCTCATCTATTCTAAGATACACATAATTTACATGTTTTTTGCATGTAGGACAGTCAACCATGGCAAGCAAACTATAGTTTATTTCGAGTATAAGTAATTATTCATAACAAAAGACTAGTAATAACATCATGGCAGAAGCCATCGAGATGGCTTCATAATCCCTACCTAATTTTTTACATTTACTTTTCTAGCTCAGAAATCCCCTAAACCCACTCTATCATCGCCTTCGAAAAAGTCGGTTACATTCAAACTTGTCGTGTGTACTGGTGATAAAGGTACAGGCGTATCTATGCTCTCCCACACAAACACTTCTACTGTAAAGTCTCCAGCCGAGTCAGGTACCCATGATATTCCTACCTGCAGTGATTGGTTTGGTTCAAGCTCTCCAGTCATCCATGAAATCTTTACCGTCAAATCATTCGAATCCTTGATCTGGACTATGTATGCAAATGACTGTATTATGTTTTGATTATTAGTTACCTCCGACTGTATTGTAAGCTGCTCTCCTATACCAGCAGTCTCTGTTGCGCTTCCCGTTTGGTCCAGAACTACTAGTGCCGATAAGGTTGCCCTTTCTATTGATGCAAGTAGATATGCGGACTCTACGTTGAATGTTATCGTTTCCTGTACACCTATGTATGTAACCCTTACAGAGTATATTCCATCTATAGCAAGCCTGCCTCCAATTGGAAAGTTGTATGAGAAGGAACCATCATTGTCAATTGATATCTGCGCAAATCTGTATGCTTCGTTCTTTGGATTGAAGACTTGGATAACAACCTGTTCTTTCACGTTGATTGGGGACACTCTGCCAGATAGGGTAACTGTATCGCCTAAAGTGTATGCCTCTCTGTCAGTAGTTACATCAATGAACCAATAACAACAGCACTGTTCTTCACCATCTACAATCTGCTCTGGTGAGCTTTGCTGATGACTATGTGAATGTTTTCCATTATCTTTTGCCTTTCCCTTGTCTTGCGTATTTGACGACTTTGCTTGACCTTTTCCATTATCTTTGTCTTCAGAACTTTGCTTGCCCTTTGACGATTGGGACTTGGATACTTTCCCTTTACTCGTATCGGATTTGGATTGCTTTTCTGAGCTTTGCTGTTGACCCTCTGAGTTTTTTCCATCACCTTTGTCTTCAGAACTTTGCTTGCCCTTTGATGCTTGGGATTTAGAATCTTTCTT
>JBHICH010000005.1:0-55869 GCA_046759465.1 Nitrososphaerales archaeon | reverse complement strand
CATTGCGTAAGATTTTAAATGCCGCCCAATTGCCAATAATGCGAGCCTCGGTAGCTCAGCCTAGTAGAGCAACAGACATTTTATGGTTGAGCCTTGTAAGCTGTGGGTCGCGGGATCGAAGCCCGCCCGAGGCTTACTTTTGAGTGCGCCGAATAATTCAGAGTCATCACAGCTTATTTTCATAGCAAACTTTCTATATGATACAGATTATGGAGCTGAACACCAATAGCTATTGTAAGCATCATGATAAGGCCAATGTTCACCAGTGAAACGTACTGATGTTTTTTTGCATAACTAAGTGCCGCTATGGCTATGCATATAAATCCCACAAGCTTTATGAACACCATATAGACCCAGCCATATTCAGAAATTATCACTTTAACAAACGGGTTGCCTTCGACATTGATGCCAGCAGGATGATTCTCGACCAAGTATGATGTAGTACCTGCATCAATGACTACAATGAGCAGAAAGATGCCGATAAGTAAAGTGTAAACTAACTTGGGTGTGCGGAATATTTGTTTAGCAGTCGTTGTCATGACTACCTATGTTTTATTGATCTTTTGTTCTATAATATGAGTTATGTAGCTTCAGCTTTAGAGCTCGGAATATGGACTGAGCTCCACAATGCTTAATTACAACCAGTCTCACTAGGCCGTTTTCATCTCTGCTTGCGCATAATTATGAGCACAATACTTGATTAGATTGCAAGATAGCTAATTAGTTACTATGATGTTACTTTTCAGCAGATTAAGCGACAATGGCACTGGTTCCATTATACTTTTCCATACATAAACTTCACTTCTATACTTACCCACTTCCTCTGGTGTCCATGATATGCCTACTGTAAATGACTTTCCAGCTGGAAGTGCACCTTCAACTGCCTCCAATTTAACCACGATTCCATTAGAATCCTTTATTTGAACTATATACGCAAAGGTTTGTACCATTTCTTGATTGTTTCTTACTACAGATTGTACCATTACTAATTGGCCTGTATTTACATTCGATAGTTGTGAAGTTGTTTGATCAGTTATAACCGACTTGACAATCGTAACCTTCTCATTCTTGAACTTCACAGGAATATTAGGTGTCGCTAGTTCAGCTTCAGTGGGTAACGTGTTCTCTAAACCAGATTTTATGATTTCGAACGATGTTGTAACAATCTCATCAACATATTTTGTCTTTACAGTCCAAGTACCTGAAGGTGCTGTTTTGGCTACCTTGAATGTCCATTCAAACAAGCCGTCAGAGTTCAACTGCGTCTGGCCCCTTGTGTACAGTTTGTTTTCAGGATTGATAACTTGAAAGACTACCGATTTGTTCTCCACCGCCTTGGACACTTTACCATCTATGACAACAGTATCACCAGCATTATAATTTGCTTGTTCAGTTGCAATCGAGATAGCAGGTATAGATGGTTCGACGATTTCCTTTACAGGTTCCTTTGCTATGATATGAACAGTTAAGATCGAATATCCTGATTCAAACCCCTCCTTAGAAACTTCAACGCTGAGTGAGTAACTATTAGGTTTTAATTCAGCTGTTGCAAACGTATACTTACCAATATCAAGCCTACTTAACTTTATTTGCTCAACTTCTCCCCCATAACCAAACTGTGCATCTATAACATCTGGATCTGTTGGCTTGTTACCCGCTCCTAATACATCTACACTGAATCTTACTATTTCATCTTCAGAGTATGACTGATGTTCACTCTTAACGAACACGTTAAGTTTCTGAATGACCTTAACACCAATGTTCTTGATTGGATTTTCAACTATTACCTTACCGTACATCCATGGATGCAACGCGCATAAATATGGAAATACTCCAGCATCATTGAACGTATACCTGAACTCCTTGCCCTGCCTTAACAATCCAGACTCAAATATCTGACCCCATTTTGTTTGAGGTGTACCGTCTGTTACAGTATGCGGATCTTTATCTAAATTCATCCAGCTTATCGTAGTGCCTGTTTCGATAGTCACAGTTTGAGGACTGTAGAATCTTCCGTTCTCAACATCTGCTGCCCCAGGAACGATGTCAACATTTACGGTCTTTCCCTCTTGAGCATTAACACTTTCAGCCAACGCTATGATTGAAGCTACAAGCATCGTTACTATGAATAATGCTTTGCTCTTACTCATTGAGCTATTAGTCTTTCCCTCGAGTTTTAAGATCATGATACAAGATAAACTGAATAATAGGATCAAAAAGTTATACCTAGATGTCCTTGTTCTCGCCTGCAAATACATACAGTATCTGCATCTCATCCTTGTTACCATGAAAGTTGTGGTTTTTCCCTGCAGATACAAATATTATACTTCCAGGCTTTACTGGCACATCTTCTTTACCAAGTTGTATGAAACCGTGACCTTTTATAACATAGTATAACTCATCATTTGCATGAGGTCCTTGTGGGTCTTTCTCTCCAGGCTTTAGGCGTAAAATACCAGCATCCATAGTTCCCTTCGACATGAAGGTGTAAAACCAGTTTCCACTTACATCCAATTTTCTCAGAACCTCTTCTGCATCGTACAGGTCAGCCATTTTAATGCACCATTTATCATTGCTACTAGTTTTTGCCTTTTAACTCCTTCATCACTTTATTAACGAAGTGGTCCAAGTTGGAGTCAAAGTCTTCATGCTTTCTGAGGATGTAATACATTTCTTCAGTGGCCGCATGATGATCAACGCCAAGTGTCTGTGCCAAATAAATTGAAAGATAGTTCAGAACAAGCTTGCGTACTACTATGCTACCATTATGCTTTGTGATATCTGATTGCAATTCAGCCAAGGCATTTCTTAAGTACGATTCTATGTATTTGTCTTTAGCTTCTCTGCTTCTGCCGTAAAAATTCATTGCTAACATTCTGGAGCGCATATGTATATCTTCTACTACGGTGATGAATTCGTCACTAAGTGTAGGATTTTGTGCTAAAACTTGCGTTAATAGGTCGGCAGCATCAGCTTCATTAGTACCTAGCCTGTCTGCTAATGTGAATATTGTATGACAGGCAACGCAGCCATTTCTCAGTTCTACAGAACCGCTTCTTACTGCTTTGATTCTATCTTCGATTATTTCTTTTGCTTTTTGTACAGGATTGATCATATTATGCAAATATCAATTGGCATTAATTAAGGTAGAGACCCTATTTTTTACCCAGTCTGCCAAAGAATTGTATGAATACATTTAGAATAGCCGAGTTCCATGCCAACAACCATCGACAAATGACTTTAATATCGATTCTATGATAGTATAGTGTTGAATTGAGCACAAAAAATATAGGTTTAAGGAATATCGAGGTTGCAGATACCAGGATCTGTTCTATAGAAGGAGAAAATGGAAAGCTCATTTACAGGGGTTTTGATATATTTGATCTGACAAAAAATTCAACATTTGAAGAAACGTCATATCTGCTGTTATTTGGTGATCTTCCTGTAAAATCACAGCTGAAGGATTTTAACAGCAAGTTGTATTCTGCCCGAGATATTCCAGTCCAAATAATAAAAGCTATGAAGGACAGGCCGAAGTCAGCATGTCCCATGGACGTCCTTCAAGCATCTGTCTCCATGCTTGCAGACCTTGAAAATATAAATGACGATTCTAGAGAAGCGAACATAAGACGAGCTATAAGTTTGATTGCAAAGCTTCCAACGCTAGTAGTAGTGTGGGATCGTGTAAGAAAAGGACTGCCGATAATAGAACCCTCAATAGAACTCGGGCATGCTGCAAACTTTCTATACATGTTGAATGGCGAGGAACCAGACAAAGAATTTGCAAGGGATTTTGATGTCTGTTTGATCTTACACGCAGAACATAGCTTCAACGCGTCAACATTTGCTGCCCGTGAAGTGGCATCAACCAGAGCACACATGTATGCGTCTATAGCAGCGGCAGTTGGAGCTCTGTCAGGTGAATTGCACGGAGGTGCGAATGTCAAGGTCATGGAAGCATTGCAGGAAATAGGCAGTGTAGATAATG
Source organism: Nitrososphaerales archaeon (assembly GCA_046759465.1). Lineage (GTDB taxonomy): Archaea > Thermoproteota > Nitrososphaeria > Nitrososphaerales > UBA213 > JBHICH01. The sequence continues at coordinate 51,881 of JBHICH010000005.1, read as the reverse complement.
TGGAACGATGGGTAAAAGCAAGGTTCGATTCTGGAGAAAGGATCATGGGTATGGGTCATGCTGTTTACAAAACAGATGATCCACGCGCAAAACTTTTGCGTGAAATGTCAAAGCGACTCGCAGCTAAAACTAATACAAAGTGGTACGACATAACAAAAAAGTTGGAGGATCTTGGAAAGAAAGAAATGAGAAAGAGGAAAGGTGCAGAGATCTTTGCCAATGTAGATCTCTACAGTGCCTCCGTTTACTATTCAATGGGCATTCCACTTGATCTTAACACGCCTATATTTGCAATGTCAAGGGTTGCTGGCTGGACTGCTCATGTTATAGAAGAGAAGTTTGCAGAGGCTCAACCAAAACCGATGTTGTACCGACCAAAAGCAGCTTACGTGGGAAGATACTGCGGACCACTTGGCTGTGAATATATTCCTATACAGAAAAGAGATCAGTGATTTTCTGTTTCCTTTCTTTCGTTAAGCCACTCTTTTGCCCTTTCATCTGCAAGATGTTTCTGTAAAACTATAAAGAACATTTCATAAAATGATATTCCAAGCTTCTTGGATTCATTATCTATCCATTTTATACCATCAAATAACTCTTCATCATCACCGGCTAACCTAACCAGTTCATCAACCATTTCCATAAACTTATCATCCATTTTGATTAACACATACTACTCTTTTGCAACTTGCTTTTTACGCAGATATTCAAAATTAGTTGTCTTTTGTATGATTATATATTGACCATGCTCATGAGATCTAACTAAAAATGGAATAATTTTTCTTTGCCACTAAAACTAGAACTAACTCTGGAATGCAGGACTGAGTGTTACAATATTTAAATAACTGTAAGTTTCACAGCCTATGCTATGGTACTTGCAGCTGTATTTACTTCAGCAAACAAACCTTTAGAATTAAAAGAATTTCCTAAACCAGAACCAAAAGAGGGTGCGATCCTTGCGAAAATAATCAGTGCAGGTATTTGTGGGACGGATATACATGTAATCTCTGGCAAGGTTCCATGGGTTCCAACACCAATAATCCTTGGGCACGAAAGCATTGGCATTGTTGAAAGATTAGGAACAGGTGTTACAACAGACAGTGTTGGCAACAAATTGAAGGAAGGAGACAGAATATACTGGGCTCTTGGTATAACTTGTGGTAGATGTTACTACTGCCTGAAGGGCACAAGAACAAGGTGCCTAAATAGAAGAGCAATCGGCTTAAGCACACCTTCTGACAAACCGCCCTATCTAGAGGGAGGGTTTGCGGAATATATCTACCTGTCACCTCAAGTTACCACATTCAAGATGCCTGATAATTTGCCTACAGCAGCAGTTGCATCAGTAGGGTGTGCAGGCCCAACTGTTATAGCAGGCGTGGAAAATGTTAGGGTGGACTTCGGGGATATCGTCGCCGTACAGGGCACAGGTCCAGTTGGCTCATTTGCCATTATAATGGCAAAGGAAAGGGGAGCAAGGCAAGTTATTGCAATTGATTCTACCGAGCGATTGGAATTTGCCAAGAAGGTTGGGGCGGACGATGTTGTTGACCTCAAAACCTTAACTGAACAAAAGGAGAGGGTCAAGAAGGCAAAGGAACTTGCTGGCGGCTACGGTCCAGATGTTGTAATGGACTGTACGGGTAATCCAAATGCTTTACCTGAAGCAATCAATATGGTCAGAGATGGAGGACGAGTGTTAGAGGTAGGTGCTTATGCAGACTATGGCCCAGTTCCAATAAACCCTTACTTCATAACAAGCAGACAGGTATCAATAATAGGCTCATACTCGAAAATTCCAAGGCATGAGTACGAGTTTGTAAATTTCATGGCCTACAAGTGGAAGGAGTATCCTTTCATGGAAATGGTCACGCACCAATTTTCGCTCCAAGAAATAAACAAAGCAATGGATATTGTAAGAAGCAGACAAGGAATGAAAGTTCTCGTAACGCCAAGCGGGCCCATGTCAAAGTGAGGAGTTCCCCATGGTTAAATTTGGGGTGCAGCAGGGTTTGAACGTCGCAAGGTTAAGACTAGATGAAGATCAGCAGCTAACTGCATGCATGATCACAGACAAGATGGGTTATGATTCTGCTTGGATAATGGATCATACGAATGTGCCTCAATGGTCTAGCGGGATAATAAACGATGCATGGATCTTCCTTGCTGCTGCGTCACAAGTTACTAAGAATATTGAGCTGGGAACATGTGTTACAGATTCTGTGAGAAGGCATCCTTCAACTGTTGCGCTGCAAACCATAACATTAGATAGATTATCACATGGAAGGGCAATACTTGGAATCGGAGCTGGAGAAGCCCAGAACATAAATGACTTTGGAATACAGTGGGATAAGCCTGTTTCTAGATTTGAGGAACAGTTGCAAGTGATATCATTACTTTTTCAATCCTCTCCGGAGCATAGAGTAAGTTTTGAGGGAAAGTTTTACAAACTAAATAATGCTTGTTTGCAAACAAAAAGTATTAGACAGCCAAGACCGCCGATTTTTCTTGCTGCTGGTGCTCCAAGAACACTTGAATTAACTGCAAGATTTGGGGATGGATGGATACCAATTGCATATACGCCTGAACTTTATGAATATCATGCTAAAGTAATTACTGACAAAGCTAAAGAGTTTGGTAGAGATCCAGACAAGATGGAACTTGGCCTTGATATGGATGTCTACCATACTCAAGATACTGAAGAAGCATGGTTAAAATTGAAAAATCCTGTAAAGGTAAGTCTTTACAAACCAGAACTTTTGAAGATACATAACGTACCCCAGCGTTCTGACTTTGACTTTAGAAAATACTTTACAGAATACGCTATGTCAAAACCAGAATTGATGCAAAAGATGAAAGAAGCTGCACAAGATATTCCAGATAAAGTTGCGAGATCGGCTATAGGTGTAGGAAGGCCTGATGAAGTCATATCCGTTATAGAACGATTCATAAAAGCTGGTGTAAAGCATTTCATAATTAGATTCTGGGGAGAAGGATATTACAAGAACATAGAATTATTTGGAAGGCACGTTCTGCCATACTTCAAGAACCATAAGGATTAACCTTGCTTCTCTAATGCTGGCTGTGTAATAAAAAACACAAACACGCTTGGCAAAAGAAGTTAAAGAATCTCATCTTTTTAAAATTCACTTTATACTTAATTGTGATAACTTGCCAAGGTAAGTGCCATCTAATAGATATAACTCTGAAGTCCTCATATCTACTCCGCCTGAACTAAATATCGGACCCACGTATTTAGAATCAGACTCTTTTTGATTTATAGCAATACCTCCCAGCATGTTGTTAAAAGTTGGCATGACAATTATTTTTGGGCTCTTAACATATATTCCAAAATTCTTTTTGAAGACTTTAAACGGATCAGAGCGAGCTTTTATCCCCCTTGCTCGGAGGTAAGATCTTACTATCTTATTCTTATTCCATCTTGTTATAACCCATATCGGTTCAAAAGACTTCAGCCCTGAGGAGTCCCTTAGCATTATCGTAAAATGATGGTGTGCCATTATTAGCTCATCGCAGGCAAATGATTCTGGCTGAGGCCATGCATGACCGTGAATTAGTGAAATCTTCTTTCTGCCGTCCACTATTGTTAAACCCCTAACTGATGCTAGCTTAACCTCCTCTGGAAGTAGTTTATCAAGGCCACCGTCATGATTGCCGGGAATCACGCAGATTCTATCAACCAACTTAAGTAATCTTTCAAAGAACCTGGGAATTTCTGTGCCTTCATAAGGCAGTATTATTGATGTCCCATGTTTAATATCTCCTAAGAAGATCAGACTTTCTGGTCTCTGTTCCTTCAGAAGCCTTTGCAACCTTGCAAATATTTTCGCTGTTTGTGAAGGGAAGGCTATTCCTCTTTCAGCGAGCTCTTTTTCAAATCCAAGGTGAAGATCGGGTATGACAAGTATCTTTTCTCTTCTTGTCTTTAGCAGTAAAGCAGGGTCATTTGGGATTATCTTAATCATCTTCACCACATTTACTTCGCAGCGACAATAAACAATTATTCAAGGCAACTTATAGCACTTATGCCCGTCATCTTCATATATATCACCTAAATTAAAAGCTAAGGAAGAGTTATTAGAGGAAAGACCTCTTTTTGGATGTAACCAATAAATTCCGGTTGTTCAATTTTGCTGAATACAGTAAGCACACAGTTCCTTGTTATACCTACGATGTAGCCATACTTCTTCGACCGGATGACTGTGTACCATAACTTGCCATGACCAAGGTAGTCGGCATAAAGTGATGTATTACCAAGTGCTGAACCATAAAGTGACAATTTATCTATATTTGGTATATCAACATCATCAAAGAATATTATCTTGGTATCATCAAAGTTTTCTTCATGAAACTTTTGCAATGTTTCAGGTGTTATCTTTGCTTCAACTATATGTCCTGTAGTTAGGAATACTATTTTGCTTAGCGTATTGGCTACCAAATTGGCTCTTCTCTTCTTTTCTAGAATTGTTAAGACTGTGCTCTCGTTGATCTTATTAAGGATAAACGGAGCCACCATAGTTCTTGGCGTAGGGATCTTTTGCCCATGATGAGTTATGTACGTTATCTGGTCCTGTGCAAAGATGCCACTAAAAGAATCTTCTTCCATGTTCAGGTCTCTTATTTCAGTAACGAGCTCAATCTTTTTGTCATCTGCTTCAAAGACCTCGCTACTCTTATGATCTCTCAGTTTGATAAGTATATCATCCATGTCGGTTTCTTCTTTTATGTGAAAGATCTTTGCAGCTAAAACCACAGTAAGCTTATTTGCCTACAGCTTTATGTGTTTTCTATCAGTAAAAATGTCTACGCATGACTTCATTTCAATTTATTAATGGCATAACGGATAATCTATAGTATTGGAAGCCGAGAAGCGCATTTCACCTCAAAGATACAAGAATGTTTCACCAAGCATATCGGAGATTATTCTGGAAAACTTCATGAGTTACGAATATGGTAGAATACCACTCAAAAAGGGTATTAATGTTATAACTGGTCCGAACGGTGCAGGAAAGTCTACAATATTATTGGCAATATCAGTTGCACTTGGACAAGCGGCTACGGAAAGGTCTAGAAGATTACGCGATCTAATTAGAAGGGGAAAGGATATTGCAAGGGTTAGTTTATTGTTCGATAATAAAATACGCAACGGTAAACGAGCCATTCCTTTTAGCAAATCTGACACGTTCATACTTTCAAGATATCTGAAGTCAGATGGTACCTACTGGTATGAAGCAGATTATAGAGAGATGAGCAGAAGCGAGGTATCAAGATTATTCAGACAGTTCGGAATCAACCCAGACAACCTTCTGATAATCATGCACCAAGGAATGGTAGAAGAGTTCAGCATAACATCAGCACAAGATAAGCTGAAGATGGTTGAAGAAGCGGTTGGATTTCACGAGTATAGAGAAGGAATACTCGAGTCTCAACAAAAGTTATCAATGCTGGTTACTGAACAATCGGAACTATCTAAGGTGCTTCAAAGTGCAGGCCAAACACTTGAATACTGGAAAGAAATGTATGACAGATTTCTTAAAAGAAAAGAGTTATTGCAGAGCAAGGAGCTTCTCGCATGTGAGGTTTTTTGGGCTCAGGTGAAAAAGTTCGAAAATATGCTGAAATCTCTTAACGATAGATTGGGCAATAGGAAAAGGGTTCTTAATGATGTTATAGAACAGATGCAAAAAACCGAAGAGCTTGCAAGAAAGACAAATGAAAATCTTGATGGTAGTCAATTTGAGCAAAGGAAATCATACTTTGTATTGATTAGGCTTGAAAGAGAAAGATCTGAAACTCTAGCGAAGATCGAATCATTTAAAGAAACTGGGGCATTACTTGATTCAACAATAGACATTCTTGAAGAGTGTATTGCATCTAGTGACGAAGATGCAACTAAGATGTTAACTACAAAGATCGATGAGTTTGAGTTCAAAACTAATTCTTTATCATCAAAAAATGATGAGCTTCAACGTAGGATAAAGGACTATGATGAAGAGATAGATTCAATTCAGCGCGATATAGCAAAGGTTGAGCGCCGCGTACAATCTACTATTGGCAAGTTTGTTACGCTCAAGGTGAATGAGGCTTTACTCAATGTCAGAAAGAAGAACATTGAGCGCGAGATCTCTGATATCGAGAAATCGCTTAAGGAAAATGAAGAACAGCTAAATTTGCTACAGCCTCAAGCAGAACAAGCAGAACCCAGAATAGAGACTGAACGCTCGCCTGCAGAGGTTTCTGAAGAAATTAAGATGACCGATGCCCACATTAAGAGCCTTGGCGATATTCCTGGAGATGCAGAGACAATATACAATAAATTTTCAACAACTTATGCAGAACTTAATGACAAACTAGCAGTACTTGCTGAAAATAAGAATAAAACTATGAACGAACTTGAGGAGAGGAAGAAGCTATGGAAACATACATTGCAAAACCTGATAGAACAGATTAATCCCACCTATCATGATATATTATCAAAGATAAATGCAACAGGAATTGTTAGGCTTGTCGAAATCAACGATATAGAAAAAGCTGGGCTCGAGTTACTTGTAGGTTTTAGAGGAGCACCAATGGTGGTTCTTGATGCATATACACAAAGTGGCGGTGAAAGGAGTGTTGCAATTATGGCATTTTTACTTTCTTTGCAACAGCGTGTGTTGTCACCATTTAGAGCGGTTGACGAGTTCGATCTTCATCTAGACCCTAAAAACAGAGAGGCTGTATTGAAGATGATCTTTTCGCATATAAGGGATAGACCAGAAAGCCAGTACATAGTGATAACTCCTTCACAGCTAACCGTCATGGAGAAAGATGCCCATCTAATATTTGTTCAAAACGTTTACGGTAAATCTTCGACAAAGGGGGGCAGTTAATATGAGCGACCAAAAGTTGAGCTATGAACAAATCATGAGGATAATCGACCTTTGTAAGGTGGTGGAGAAGCAAGGCTTTGATCCATTCAATGTTGATGTAAAGTCATCTCTTAGAACCTTAAAGAAGTATCTACCACACTGGAAGGAGCTGGACGAGTTATTACTTGACATGGAGGCCATTAGAAGAATAACGGGTCTGATAAGGCTGCAAGGTGAATGGATAAAGCATAGAGTATCAACATTGTATGTGGATCCATTGCTGGTAGAATTAAAGCTGAAGATTCTATCAGAAGAAACACTTGCAAGTATATTTCTAAAGAGCTTACACCCGATTGTCAGCCTTGACCAAATCTCCCCAGCAAAGGTTAAGCAAGCGCTTGATTACTGGAACAGTCTGTTGCCATTAAAGGAAAGGATGATTGCATTGTCACGCGATACGTCGCTTGAACTCGGTTCTATTTCATTTGATGAATTAATAAGGCTAAAATTACTAAGCGAAGAAGAATTCAATGATAATTTGCAAAAGCTTTGGAGTGAACTTTTGGAAAAAAGATCGAAGTATAGGGAAGGTAAGATTCCGTATTGGGAATTTATCGCGTCCGAATCATATGAAGATTCAGTTCGAAGAGCTTATCTCACAAGTTTCCTAGTTTCAGAAGGATACGCCGCTATGGAGATAGATCCACTAGGAGAAACAATTTACATTGTTGCAAATGATGAGCAAAAGTTGCCCCCCAAAAATGCCTTTCCAAGATCAATCGCAGTTACATTTGATAATGAGTGTTGGCAAAAGATTTTGGAGAGCAGAGGAAATGTCTGAAGAAGCTGAAGTTAGCAGAAAGATTAGCAAAGCTTTCCAGATGTTGGTGCTTCAGAAGCATCGATATCCTGGAGTAAAGGGATGGGAGCTAAGGAAGGTATTGGGAAAAGATTACACTAGATACATCGATATATTAAATATTGAAATAGACAAGTTGGGCCTAGCAATTAAAAGTGTTTTTGAAGAGGAAGAAGAAGAACGATCTGAGATTCAGAAGTTGGATTCGGCAAGGTTCTTTGTTGTCTTTAAAGATTCTTTATTGAGAAGTGAAGGTGGTACGCTGGGTTTAAGGATAGATGACATCGCTGTACTTGCTACAAGTATAGCGTATATGGTTCCTAGACAAGGCAAGGTAAGGAGAAAAGATCTGGAACAAATGCTAAGAGAAAAGTTCCCAAAGTGGAAGGTTCAGCTCAACCTTGATAGATTCATTAGAAGAGGATATCTGCTTGAAAAAGACGAAACTCTCAATATCGGCTGGAGGACAAAGGCAGAGGTGGAGCAGAAGACCTTGCTAAACTTAGTTCTTGCGGAAGGTACTTCTAGTAAAGAATCTAAAAACTAGTACCCGAAGTAACGTCTTTTAAGAGCTCTACGTTCAGCTTTTAAGATCAACTCTACTAACGAATCATTCACGCTGTTTTCTTTTTCCAAAATCTTTTCGATATCAGATAATGCAATATTCTTTCCTGCTAAGGCAAAAGCAGCTACAAAATGATACTTTGAAACAAGCTCAGCCGACTTTACAAGATTCTTGTGGACTCGTCTATATCTTTTTGACAGATCAGAGGGCTTTGAATGGATTTTCTCGCAAAGCAACATGCATTTTTGCTCGGTTTCTTCGGTTAAACCGATCTTGTTAGAACCGCAGTTATGACACTTAACATCCTTCAACAGCTCTTTGACTGCAGCAGTTCGAATGTGATCCCAGCATTGAGTACAAATCAACGTTCTAGCTTCAGAAAGCAGTCTAGCCTTTGTAGACTCGAGCAGAATCTTCTGTAATCTTTGTGGAGGTATCAGATCAGAGCGTCTCCCTATTTTTTCCATACCGATTCTTGACATTGGCGATAGTTGAGCATTATTATCCAAAATAGTTATCTGGATTTCTCCACTCTTAATCAAGGACAGAATTTTGGCTGTATTTTGCAAGTCTGCGTCTACCCTTAATACTGTTCTCACTGCTTCATCGAAGATTGCAGTATCTCTAAAGGCTTCTATCATATTGTTAAGGCTTACACTTGTTATGTCAGCATCCCTTGAAATTGCTCCAAACTTCTTTGCCACATGTAAAATTCTTCGTTTAAATGTTCCAGTTTTTGTCAATACATTAACGAACAAGTCTTTGATATTTTCCTTCGCAAGATTAAGGAACAGTGGTTCAAGTTCTCTGGCATCTGTTGCTGGACTCTTGACTACAATTCTATATGGATCTTGCTGAACTCCTACAGCACTTCCGATCTTTTCTGAAAGTTTATGTGCAAGTAATCTAGCAAGCGTTCTGTTCACCAAGTGACCAAAACAAGAGTTGATTACCAAATAATTATCCCACTTCTCAATCGTAATTCTCTTGTCCGTTGGTACGGCTAATACTCTTTCTACATGCTCCTTTATCTCAGATAACATTCTTTCAAGAGTTTCCTTCTTAGCAGGATACTTTCCACAAAGCTCTTCTACTATCTTATTGATAGATCTCTTTTGCATAAGATCATTTTCCACTTTCCTTCTTATCATGCCAACTTCTTGAGCAATTTCAAACGGAACTGGAATCTCTTCTCCAACCCAGCTCGGAATTGCTCCTGTAGGATCATCCTCTGCGGCAACATAAATTTTGTCTTGATAAACTTGAATTATTCTCCACACAGAACCTCCCTCAACAAACTTTGTACCGATATCTCCATGTTCTGCTACAAACGCTTCATCAAGAACCCCGATCGGAATTTCATTCTCTTTTAACACAAGATAATGTTTCTCTTCCGGTATCATAGAGAGATTCTCGAAATAATACTTGTACAACTGCTTGGCATTTAGAGGTCTTTTGATTTGCGTTTTATCTTCAGACAGCCATGCAGTTCTTGGGTAGCGAGAGTTCATGTACTCTAAGACTTTTAGCAAATATTCTTTCTTCAAGTTGCTATAAGGATAAGCTTTGCTAACCAGTTGAAGAACTTCATCGAGATCCCACTCTCTTTTATGCAAAAGCAGACCAGCAATTTGATGTGTAAGTACATCGAATGGCATATCAGGGATAGATACTGGCTCCAATAATTCTTCATGTGCCCTCCTTGCTACTACAATCGATTCAAGCGTATCATCAGAATCTTGCGTAATTATTACACCTCTAGCAGTTCCGGATACTTTATGACCACTCCTTCCGACTCTTTGTAGCAGTCTTGTAACTTGACGAGGGGAATTATACTGTATAGCCATTTCGAGTGAACCTATATCTATACCCATTTCAAGCGAGCTCGTGCATATGACTCCATACAACTTTCCTTCTTTGAGTTGGATCTCTGCATTAACTCTCGTCGGTTTTGATAATGAGCCATGATGAAGGCCAACGGGATAATCTATATCCCACATCCTAAATCTATTTGCTAGTATCTCTGCCTCGCTTCTAGTATTTGTAAAGATTAGTACTGAACGATACTTCTGCAAAAACTCCTTGATTATCCTTAGCCTTGCTGCGACTTCAGGATATGTTAAAAGTTTTGACGCGAGTTTATAATCAGTTGGAGAAGCTTGAGGATATACTATATCTAATTGCATAAACCTAGCCACTGCAACCTTTACTATTTCACAAGGTTCATTGTCACCAACAAGGAAGCTTGCGACCTTTTCTGGTGTACCTATCGTCGCTGATAAACCTATAACTTGAAAATCTTCAAGCACCAACTGCCTTAGCCTCTCCAGTGCAATAGCAAGCTGACTTCCTCGCTTATCATCAGCTAGCTCATGAACTTCATCAACAATTACAAACTTGACGCTCATCAAGTGTTTCCTCATCAGAAAACCTGGAAGTATTGCCTGTAAGGTTTCTGGAGTTGTAATCAAGATTTCAGGAGGCACCAAGGCTTGCCTTCCTCTATCCTTGATCTCGGTATCACCATGCCTAACAGCAATCCTTATGTCTAAATGCTTGCACCACCATTGTAACCTTTCAAGCAGATCTCTGTTTAATGCTCTAAGCGGTGTTATGTAGATAGCTTTGATGCCATGTTTTTTGTCCTGCATAGAGTATATTTTATTAAGAATTGGAAGTAGCGCTGCTTCTGTTTTTCCAGTTCCAGTTGGGGCAACTAGCAGCACATTCTTTCCCTCTAGGATCAAAGGAATTGCCTTTACCTGAGGGTCTGTTGGCGAAAGAAATCCTTTAACCTGTATGGCTCTTTGCAATGGCTTGGCAAAAATTGAAAAAATATTCTCAATCTGCATTTGTATCTACCACAACCTCCTTAAAGTTTCCAACATTAATGAACTATTAATTCTCTTTAACAGATTAAAGTTTATCTTCTAAAGCCTGTAAAGAGCACAGCTATAATTGATGCTGTTAAGACAATCTGCACCAGAGGAAGTTCTGGAATTGATTGGCTTAACGTTGCTAACCAAATATTCTTATCCTTTTGATACACAATTTTGTTTCCATCTGAAGTAATATCAATTGAACTACCGTCGTCCAATGATGAGATCAGAGCCATCTTGTTTGAGCCATCCGGTTCCGAGATCATAATATCAAAATCTTTGAGGCTGTTACGTTGAACAAAAAGCAGCTTGGAACCATCAGGTGACAATACTGGAGCCCAGTAATCAGCCACCGAAGAACCTTCAAGCAAAATCTGCTGTCTGCCATCCAATGTTGCCATGACAATGTTCTGTGGGTGTGGATAGTCAGAGGAGTATGTTGAGACAAGAATGGTCTTGCCATCAGGACCAAGTTGTAGCGGAGCTGCTACATTATCTATTCTTGTTATGAATCGCTTATTGCTTCCATCTGAATTGGAAATCCACACATCTGGCCCAAATTGATAAACAATCTCTTTACCATCAGGAGTCCAGTCAGTACCTAATAGTGCCCAATAATCAAATTTTAAGAGTTCACTTGTAGACAATGCTTCAAGATCACTGATTAGTAGACTAGACGAACCTGTCCTTTTTATGTCACCAATAGTAGTGATCTTTATCCAAACAAATTGTTTTCCATCAGAATTTATTCTAAAGTCATGCACAAAACCATCAGTCAAATTCAAAAATATTTTCTCTTCAAAGGGCTCTTTTAGCTCAAGCGACCAAATACCATCTTTCTTGATGTAGAATATTTTATTTCCTTCCGGTGTGAATTGCATTCCTGAACGATGTTCTTGTTCATTCGTTAATCTTTTCTCATCAATGATTCGTATGTTGTTTGAGAATTGGGCATCTGCCTGTTCAGAGCCCAAAAAGAAGATGGTTGAGAATATCGCAATAGCAATTCCCATTCTTTTATTCAATAAATGATATTGACCTCCCAAAGTTATAAACCGATAGTTCGTTCTGCTATTACTAATACAAAAAGAATACTCGTACGAATGTCGCACAGCCGACCCACTAAAGCCAATCGTGAACATGCTTTAGTGTGTGTTACGCACCTTTCGGATTATGCAAAGTATTTTAATATAAAAACTTCGTACTGCATCATAAATTGATCAATCTTGGTGTGCTAGTATCTGGAAGAGGAAGCAACATGGAAGCTATCCTGAATAGGATCAAGGATGGAATGCTCAAGAATGTCAAACCATGTGTTGTAATAAGTAACAAGCCAGATGTTAGGGCGCTTGATATTGCTAAACAGCATGGAGTAAATGCATTATTTATAGACGATGAAGGCAGGAAGGGTACCAGCTGGGATTATGACAAAAAGATCGTAGAATCTTTGCAGGATCATGGTGTAACTCCAGAAAATGGTTTGATATGTTTGGCAGGTTTCATGCGGATTCTAAGCAAGGAATTTGTTCAGCGTTACAGGTGGAGGATAATGAACATCCATCCAGCACTGCTCCCATCATTTCCAGGGTTGAATGCTCAAAAGCAGACGATTGAATACGGGGTTAAGATAAGCGGCTGTACTGTTCACTTCGTAGATGAGCGAGTTGATACAGGTCCAATAATAATTCAAGCAGCAGTTGAGGTTAGGGATGATGATACTCCTGATTCAGTTGCCGCCAGGATACTAGAGTATGAACATAAAATATACCCAGAAGCCGTGAGATTATTTTCTGAAGACAAGCTTTCAATTGAGCGAAGACGAGTAAAGATTCTTCCTTAACGCTTTAAATCTATAAATGGGTTAACGCTTGTGATGCATGTTGACAGCTACCATAATTGATGGCAAACTTGTTGCAGGTAAGATAAAAGAAAAGATTGGGGATGCAGTTAAGCAATTGAAGGAAAATGGTGTTGAGCCTTGCTTGGCTACAGTTTTGGTAGGTGATAATCCAGCATCTGCAAGCTACGTAAAAACAAAGCAAAAGGCATGTGCAGATGTTGGTATAAAAACAATAGATCACCATCCTCCTGAAAACTACCGCACGGAAGAACTTGTAGAATTGATAACTATACTTAACGAAGACAAAAAGGTGCATGGTATACTAGTTCAATTGCCATTGCCGAAGCAGATCACCGAGTTTGTAGTTACAGGTATGATAAGTCCAAGCAAGGATATTGATGGTTTAACACCATTCAATGCTGGTCTGCTAGCATATGATAAGGCTAAGCTAATGCCTTGCACACCTGCAGGCGTTATAGAGCTTTTGAAATATTACAACATAAGTGTTGAAAGAAAAAATGCTGTCGTTATAAATCGAAGCATGCTTGTGGGCAAACCGTTAAGCTTGATGTTACTGCATCAAAATGCTACCGTAAGTATATGTCACTCGAAGACTCCAAACATTGAACAGAAGTGTAAGAGTGCTGACATACTTGTTACAGCAGTTGGCATGCGAGACAAGTTTGTTATAAAAGCTGGCATGGTCAAGAAAGGAGCAGTTGTGATTGATATAGGTATAAACAGGGTCAATGGAAAATTTCTCGGCGACGTTGATTTTGATAAAGTAAAGGAAAGGGCATCGTTTATAACTCCTGTTCCTGGTGGAGTTGGACCAATGACTGTTGCAATGTTGTTAAGGAATACAGTATTAGCAACATCATTGAACCAGGAGATCCAAGTGGATGTATAGTTCCAAGAAGGCATTGCGGGAAACGATGCTGAAGACAAGGGATTCGTTCTCAAAAAAAATACTAGATAAAATGAGTGAGATGATTCAAGATCGAGTTTTGAATATGAATGAGTTTGTTGGCGCGAAAACTGTCGCAGCATATTGTTCAATCGGTTCTGAGGTTAAAACTTCAAAGATTTTGACAATGGTTTTGCAAATGAAGAAGAAGCTTGCGTTGCCAAAGGTAAATGATGATACTGAAATTGTATTGGTTGCAGTTCAGAATTTGCAAAACGAATTAGAAGTCGGTAATTACAATATAATGGAACCTAAAAATCATTGCGTAAAAATAAACAAAATCGATCTAGTATTGGTACCTGGTATTGCGTGGGACGAACATGGTCATAGATTGGGATACAGTAAAGGATATTATGATAGATACCTTGCAGGTCAACAAACAACAAGCGTTGGGCTTGCCTATGACTTTCAGCTCTTAGAAGACATCCCGCATGGAAAGAATGATTTTCGTGTAAATCTCATAGTTACTGAAAAACGCATTATCAAGGCATTTGATTCTTAAGCTATTGTGCCATATACTAAAATCATCACTATACAAACTAGTTAGGCCTTCAAATACTTGAGAGCTCTTCTTCCTATATCTTTCCTGTAGTAAGAGCCATCCCAGCTTATCATCGCTACAGCATTGTACGCATTCTTTATCGCATTCGCTATTCCATCGCCAAGTGCTGTGACCCCTAGAACACGCCCGCCATTTGTTACAATGCCACCATTCTTTCTAGCTGTGCCAGCATGGAAGACAAAAACGTTATTGTTTTTTATTCGATCCAATCCGGTGATTACCTTACCTTTTTCATAACTGCCTGGATAGCCTTTTGATGCCATCACAACACATACTGCTGCTCTTTGGCTCCACTTCATCTCTTCAAGAACGTCGAGCCTACCATTTACACAATGTTCCATATATTCGAAGAGATCTGACTCCATCCGCATCATGATGGGCTGGCACTCGGGATCACCCATTCTAACATTGAACTCCAAAACATACGGTTTGCCATTATTGATCATCAAACCGGCGTAAAGAAATCCTTTAAACGTTCTACCTTCGCTTCTCATGCCAGCTACTGTCTTTTGCATAACATCACGCATGATAGTGTCATTTAATTTCTCATCAATTAATGGAGTTGGCGAATATGCTCCCATGCCACCGGTATTAGGGCCCTTGTCATCGTCGTAAATTCTCTTGTGATCCTGGGTCGATGCTAGAGGAATGATTGTTTTCCCATCAGTCATGACAATGAACGATGCTTCCTCGCCTTTAACCCTCTCCTCAACAACCACACTCCTACCTGCATCACCAAACTCTTTTGCAACCATTATCCTATGCAAAGCATTAAATGCTTCCTCTTTAGAGTCGCAGACAATAACACCCTTGCCAGCAGCTAACCCATCTGCCTTTATCACTAATGCCTTTGCACTTTTCTGTACATAATTCTTTGCTCGCTCAATATCATCGAAGGTTTGAAAATCAGGTGCCCTTATACCATATTTCTTCATAAAGTTCTTGGCCCATACCTTGCTCGTTTCCAAAATCGCGGCTTCCTTGCTTGTGCCAAAGATTTTTAGCCCAGCAGCTTCGAATGAATCAACGATCCCTCTTGACAGAGGTTCTTCTGGACCTACAACCGTAAAGCAATTATTCTGCCTGCAAAAATTAATCAGCTTATCTATTTCACTTGGCGCAATGTGTATATTCTCATTCGTTCCTCCATTTCCTGAAGCGAAAAAAGTATTTTCAACCTTGGAACTTTGGCTTAACTTCCACCCTAATGCATGTTCCCTACCGCCTGAACCAGCTATCAATACATTTGGCATAAAACCGACCTACCATTATTTGATGGATTTTAATACTTCAACTACTTCTTCCGCATGAGCTTGAACATCAACTTTTGGAAATATGTGTGTGATCATACCATTCTTGTCTATTAGAAAAGTTACTCTTCTTGACATTTGCCTTTCCTCGTTAAATACGTTATACGCTTTACTTATCTTAAAATCTGGATCTGCTACCAGTGGAAAGTTCAAGTTGTATTTGAACGCGAACTTGTTGTGCGAGTCAAGACCGTCTACGCTGATACCAAGCACTTCTGCGTTATGAGCTTTAAGCTTTTCTATACCATCTCTTAAACTACATGATTGCATTGTACAGCCTGGTGTCTGATCCTTTACATAAAAGTAGAGCACCAGGTTTTTTCCACGATAATCCTTTAAACTTATCTTTCCTTGTGTTGAGTCAGCTCTAAAATCTGGTGCCTCGTCCCCACGGCTAATCTCTTGCATAAAGTATGCCTTATGCAGAGAAGATAAAAGCCTTACTCATCTTTCGCTAGAAGAAAAATATCGTTTATCAATGCCTGTAAAAAGGAGTTGTATTCTTCATCACTAAATTCTATAACGTCTACCAACTTCTTTTCCTTTGCTATGCTAATGATCTGCAGGTGATAACACTTTTCCTTTCCGCTCAAAGTTTGAAAGTAGTAATCCTTGCATGAGCAAAAACTATGCTCGGTATCGACCCAGTACTCGTGATCCTTCCCAACAACTGTCCATATCTCCCTCTTGCTTGGCTTGAATACATGCACCTTGACACCTTTTTCAACAGCAACCTTTACGGCCTTCTCAACCTGCGTCCCTCGCACAATGGATTTATCTGGATACCCGCTAATTACTTTTATGACAAAGATGAAGATACTGAATCCACATCCAGCTTTGCTGCTCGAGGGAGACCAGCGCTATATT
Source organism: Nitrososphaerales archaeon (assembly GCA_046759465.1). Lineage (GTDB taxonomy): Archaea > Thermoproteota > Nitrososphaeria > Nitrososphaerales > UBA213 > JBHICH01. The sequence continues at coordinate 35,160 of JBHICH010000005.1, read as the reverse complement.
GCTATATCTGATCTGCATATAGGGTTTGAAAGTGAGTTGAGTGGCAGGGGCATCAACATTGGTTCTGACAAGTATATCGATGAAATGCTTGATGAATTATCTTACATGGTTAAGAAGGAAGAGCCTGATGTACTTGTCCTTTTGGGAGATGTCAAGAGCAGCACACATACAATAACAAAGGCTGAATGGAAGAATATACCAGAATTTCTGCAGAAACTGTCTAGAACGATCAAGGTATTTCTCATTCCGGGAAATCATGATGGCAACATAAGATTCCTTGCACCAAGAGCTATCAGAATGATAAGTAGCACGGGCATGCTACTTGACGATACGTTACTGGTTCATGGACACACAATGCCTAGCAAAACAAGTTCTACCTTGAAGAGAATTATCATGGGTCACATACATCCAATCTTTGTCAGGGAGGGAAGCGTGATCAGTGGGCAGAGAGTCTGGATATACCTGAAGGTTGACAAACAGTTTTTGTTTAGCAACAGCAAGGGAGCACTGGAAATACTAGTTCTTCCTGGTTTTAACAGGTACTTCTACTACTCGATGCAAAATAAGCGGTATAAAAAATCAATATCACCAATCGTTAAGAAGGCATTGGAGCACGTTGACAGTGCATTGATTATGACTTTAGACGGTGCAATCGTAGGAAATGAATCGTTACTTAAAAGTATAGTTTAATGGTCGAACTGCATGTAATCTTTAAGCGAGCTTATGTTTGGTTCATTATTCCTCAACCATTCAAGTGTCTTTGCAAACGAGTTTGCAGATTCGAGAGTTGTTAAAACAGGCAATCCCATCTCTACAGCTTTCCTTCTGATCAGGTATTCGTCGTAAAGCATTCCAACATACTTCTCAAGTGTCGACGTACTTGGTATGTTAACGATGAAATCTACATCCCTGTCATAAAGCAGACTGATTATGTTGGGCTTCCTGTCAGGTTCACTGATCTTGTATACAACCTTCGTATCATTGAATCCGCTCTCAATCATGAATTCGGCTGTATGTTCTGTTGCAAGCAGATCGAACCCCATAGATTTTAGTATTGAGATCATTGGTAGCACTTTGCTCTTCATGTCAGAACCTCCAACAGTAACTAATGCAGAACCTTTTGTTGGTAAGGAGTATCCAGCTGCGATCAGTGCCTTTGATAATGCGTCATAAAATGTGTTGCCAAAGCACGCGACCTCTCCGGTTGATTGCATTTCTACACCAAGCACGGTATCTGCACCTTCGAGTTGCATGAAGGAGAATTGTGGCACTTTGATTCCGAAACCGGTAGTTTTCAGCCATGCATCTTCTGCCTCCTTTGGTATGGGTTTGTCACTCATGACTCTAGCAGCAAGCGCAATAAGATTTAGTCCAACAAACTTTGATACGAAAGGCATAGAGCGTGATGCCCTGACATTGCATTCAATAACATACACGATGTCATCCTTTACAAGATACTGTATGTTGAATGGTCCCTTTATCTTTAGAGCCTTTGCGATCTGGTTGGAATAGTCAGCTATAGATTCTACATTCTTTCTTGTCAACCGCCACGGTGGAATGACCATCATTGCATCGCCCGAATGGATTCCTGCAGTTTCTATATGCTCAATTATCGAGCCGATAATAACCTGACAGCCGTCTGAAACGGCGTCAACTTCAACTTCAAGAGCATCGAGCATGAACTTGCTTATTACAACTGGATACTCTGGACTCACACTAGACGCTTCAGTAAGATATTGCTTCAGTTGCTTTTCATCCCAGACAACCTTCATTGCTGCTCCGCTGAGAACGTATGATGGCCTTACCAATACAGGATATTCAGCACTTCTTGAAAATACCTTTGCATCATCAAAGTTTGCAAACTTTTGCCAAGCTGGTTGCTTTATGTGCAGTTGATCTAGAAGGTTGCTGAACTTCGACCTGTCTTCTGCTCTATCAACATCCTCACTGTTGGTTCCAACTATCTTTACGCCGCTGCTGGCAAGCTTTGGGGTCAAGTTGTTTGCAGCCTGTCCTCCAACACAGGTTACTATTCCGTCAGCCGTCTCTTTTTCATAGATGTCCAACACACGTTCATGAGTCAGTTCCTCGAAGTATAGCCTATCACAAACATCGTAATCCGTTGATACGGTTTCTGGGTTGCAGTTTATAACAGCAACCTCGTTAATTCCATTGTCCTTCAATCCCCACACCATGTTCACAGTTCCCCAGTCAAACTCTACACTGCTACCAATCCTGTACGGTCCTGCACCAAGAACGATCGTCCTACTGCTATCCTTCTCTAAAACTATGTCGTCAGTTGAACCTCCATACGTTAGGTAGAGATAGTTTGTCTTGGCTGGCCATTCAGCTGCAAGTGTATCTATCTGTTTTACAACAGGCAGTATGTTTGTCTGCTTCCTGAACTCTCTAACTTCGGGCTCCTCTATTCCAATGCACCTAGCTATTCGTTTGTCGGAAAATCCTAGCCTCTTTGCTTCTCGTACAATCTCTGTGTTTAATTCAGATTTTGCTAGTTTTGATTCGAACTCAACTACGTTATTCAGCTTGGCTACGAACCATGGATCTATCGAAGACACCTTGCTTATCCTATCAACGCTTATTCCTTTGCGTAATGCGTCCACGACTGCGAACATTATTTCATCATCAGGATTAAGCAGCCTGTCTTCCAATTCTTCGATCTGCACATCAGCAAGTCCGTTGCCATTCCCAGTTAATCCATCCATTCCAATGTCAAGCATTCTTACAGCTTTTTGAACCGCCTCTTCAAAGTTCCTTGCAATTGCCATGACCTCGCCAACTGACTTCATCTGTGTTCCGATCTTTCTGTTCACCATCTCGAACTTCCTGAAGTCCCATCTTGGAAACTTGACTACTAGGTAATCAAGCGATGGTTCAAAGCATGCTGTGGTAACTTTTGTAATTTTATTTATCAGTTCTGGCAGAGTATAGCCGAGAACGATCTTTGCTGCCATATATGCGATTGGATATCCAGTTGCCTTTGATGCAAGTGCAGATGATCTTGATAATCTTGCATTGATCTCTATTGCATAATACTGCTCAGATTTGGGTGATAATGCGAACTGTATGTTGCATTCTCCAACAATACTGCATGCGCTTGTGGCTCTTATCGCAGCAGTTCTTAGCAAATGATATTCGTGATTGTTCAGTGTTTGCGATGGCGCAACCACAATGTTGTCCCCAGTGTGAACCTTCATTCCGAGAAGATTTTCCAAATTGCAAACGGTTACACTGTTCCCCTTATAATCACGCATCACCTCATACTCGATCTGCTTGAAGTCTCCAATGTATTCTTCAATAAGTATCTGGTGAACCATGCTTGCTGCCAAACCTCTCTGTGCAATTTCTGTAAACTCATATTCATTATGGGCGACACCACCGCCACGTCCTCCAAGTGTGAATGCGACCCTAATTATTACAGGGTAACCAATCTCCTTTGCTATTTTGTGAGCTTCTTCCATGTTGTAAGCTGCGTTGCTTCTTGGAACAGGAATATCATTTTCCAGCATAGTTTTCTTGAATAGTTTTCTGTCTTCAGTTAATTCGATTCCATCGATTGGAGTCCCAAGAACTTTAACGCCGTATTCATCTAGTATGCCCTGTTTACTAAGTGCAACGCCACAGTTCAATGCCGTTTGCCCACCAAAGGCCAGCATTATTCCATCGGGTTTTTCCTGCTGAAGCACTTTTTCAACAAACGCTGGGGTTATTGGTAGCAAGTACACTTTATCGGCAAATCTTGTGTCCGTCTGTATCGTAGCAACGTTTGGATTGATCAGAACGCTTGATACTCCTTCCTCCTTCAGTGCTTTAAGGCATTGGCTGCCGGAGTAGTCGAACTGGCGGTCTCTTTAGAGACTTTCGCCTGCTTCTCCGATCTTTATCGCGCCGCTGCCTAACACTAACACTTTCTTTGTCCATTCATGCTTTGGCAACTTTCTCACCTCTGATCATTTTATCAAGCATATCGAACACGAACCTGCAGTCATACGGACCTGGAGATGCTTCTGGATGAAATTGAACAGCAATTATTGGTCTGTCCTCATGGATTATTCCTTCCACAGTATTATCATCTGCATTCATGAACCAGAGCTTGAAACCTGTCCCCTTCAGCGAATCTGGGTTTATGCAGTATCCGTGGTTCTGACTTGTAACATACGCACTTCCGTCTCGTAAATCAACACAAGGCTTGTTCTGCCCTCTGTGCCCATACTTCAACTTGTATGTATCTGCTCCTGATGCTAGTGCAAGTATCTGGTTTCCCAAGCATATTCCAAGAGTTGGAATTCTACGCTCTATCAAATCTTTCGACAGCACTATAGTTTCCTTGCAGAATTTGGGATCTCCTGGACCATTACTCAAAACAACTCCCTTGGGTTCGTATGACAGAACCTGCTGTATGCTTGCTGTATATGGCAACCTAACAACTTTGTAACCCCTTCGCATTATATTGCGAATTATGCTGTACTTTGTGCCGGTATCTATCAGCACAACGCGCTCATCTTGTTCGCCATATGTCTTCACAGATTTTGCAGAAACTTCTGGTATGAAGTTGATATCATCGTATCTAACATTGCTCTTCACGGCCATGAACAATGATTCGTCACTAATGCCATTTTTTGAAACTTCCATTGCACCCATCATGACACCTTGTACTCTTATCCGCTTTGTCAATTCCCTAGTGTCAATTCCATGAATGCCCAATATCTTTTCGTCATATAACCACTGATCTAAAGTTCTATCGCTCGCCCAGTGACTTGCTAATGGTGATAGTTCGTGTATTATCAGTCCCTTTACCTGTATATGCTCAGCCTCGAAATATTTTGGAAGACCGAGATCATCCTTTATTTTGTAACTTGGCACACCATAATTTCCCACAAGTGGGTATGTTAAGCATAAGATTTGTCCACGATAAGAAGGATCTGTTAACGCTTCGGTATAACCTACCATTCCAGTATTGAAAACGACCTCGCCTGCTATCTTGCTTTGAAAACCAAAACCTATGCCAGTGAATACACTTCCATCCTCAAGCACGAGCTTAGCTTCAAGTCCATCGTGCTTAGGTCGCATTGTCGGAATTTTTGACCCTCTCCCACTTGTCTTGAAACTAGATATAAGCATTGTGGTTATTTCTATAACAATTCCTTTTCGTGGAAATGGTCTAAAATTGGTTGCAGAGCACTTAGAAGATTATTCTTGTTTAGTTTAACAGGTCCGACAAATTTTATGCCCAGCAATAAACTTAACATATCAGGATCGGAATGTGACTTTCGCGCCCTTGCAAAAGATATTGAAGACGTTTCGACTAGGCATTCCTTCCACTTTTCAGCTCGAGCTATAGATGCATCAAGATTTTGCAAAAGATAATCCAAGTCGTAATCATGCTCTTCATTTACCAAATTAAGTTTCAAAAGTGGAACGTATAGAACACCACCATAAACACTATCTTGTCTCCTCAGCATTTCGTTTATTATTTCGTCTTGCTTCTCAGCCGGATGAATTTCACCGTAGTCGGGCTGAAAGTAACCGGCAAGTTCCTTCTCTACATCATAAATCTTGTAATAATATTCTTCTTGCTCTATATCCCACTTTACCATGGCATTGCTAATCTAAAACGCAATAAATAATTTTAGAGGGCTTTGAACTGCTCTGTCCAGCGTGCATAAGCCCTGGTCATTTCCAAGCTTACGCTGGGCCTCCTCATCTTTAGAATGTTCTTCAAGTCGTTCATCGTGATGCTTCTTGTTTTGGAGTCGTTTTCATTTGCCTTTCCACTTTCAAAGAGCTCGTTAACTACACGCAACTGAACTGACTGACAGATGTCTCTTATGTCACTTGCTGAGTATCCTTCGGTTACCTTTGCAAGTTCATCAATCTTTAAGCTGCCGTCGACGTTCAATGGCGATGTGTAAAGCCTGAACATTTGGCATCTTGCATCATGATCTGGCAATGATATGCAAATTCTCTTTTGAAATCTTCGTAGAAATGGCCAGTCAAGACTCCACGGTTTGTTTGTCGCACCAATAACATACATCTGCAGCTCTTTTGACTTTGCGTTTATACCATCCGTTTCCGATAGGAACTGGTTCTTTACCCGTATCTCTCCTCCAACTTCATTCATCCTTGTCCCAAGCAGTGAATCCAATTCATCGACAAATAGTATTACTGGAACACTTTCCTTCTGTGCAATCTTTCTCGCCATCGAAAACAACTTTGCAACGTTCTTCTCAGCTTCACCGAGCCACTTGCTCATCATCGAAGCTGCGTCAACATTGATAAAGTAACCTGCAATTTCGGTTGCAGTTGCTGCTGCGATAAGCGTCTTTCCACATCCAGGAGGACCATAAAGCAATATTCCCCTCGGCCATCCTAGTGGAAAAAGATCTGGTCTTCGAGCGGGATAGACAATCGATTCGTTAAGTGCACGCTTGGCATCTTCAAGACCAACAACTTCATCCCAGTGAATGTTTGGCTTGTCCTTTATTATCAGGTCATCAAAGTTAGCCTTCAGCATCTCTACACTGCCTGTAGATTTACCGTTTTGTGGGTCGGCAGTATTCTCACCATCAAGCCCGTGTGAAAGCTGCAGTGCTTTTATTCTGTTCTGATACGCCTTGGCTCTTTCAACATAGATCTTGTTCAATTTGTATTCAGGGTAGAGCTGCACGAGTTTTAGTAGTGATTCAACAGCTCTCTGATAATGCTGGATAGCCATACCCCTAGAGCCTTGTGAGTCCAGCCTTATTGCTTCTTCAGCAAATTTGCTCGCAGTGTTCTCTAATTCTTGAGGTGCTAATGTCAATCAACATCTCCCTTTCATTAATCCTAATATCGTTTACCTATATCTGAGGGTGAACCGCAGTAGTAAAACTGGTTAAATTTATTGCACCAATATTAGCTATTTTCTCTGTCTTATCATTTCGGGTAACTCGATTTTGATCCTAGGCATTAGTGCTGGCAATTCGTAAACCTTGCTCTGGTCAAATTCTTTTATCATTAAATCTGTCTTTATCTCAATTATAGAACCGCTTATGGTGTTTAACCTTGAATCTATAGCAGGCACTATTCTCGATATATCTGACTTGATGACACGTAAGGAACCCATAGCTTTATCGAGTATGCCTACAAGTTCCTGCAGGTACCTTGTTCCATCGATCTTTACAGAAAGATTCTGCAGCAGAAGTTCAGCAGATCTTACTATATTAAGCAAGTTTGCTAGATCATCATACTCCTCAATATAATGACTTGTGAGTTCCTTATTATCTGATTTCATTGCAGACACCAACACATCGTTAACGTTAGACTGTAGTCTATTGCGCAAAGAATGCATTGCCTTTATCTCGGTTTCAAGATCGCTTATAGCCTGAAAGGTTCTGTCCTTCAAATCAATACTCTTTCTTGTAGCAAAGAAATTGGTTGGTATCTGCATAGTATATCCCTAACAAAAAAGTCGTGTTTGTGGAGTAGCATAAAAAGGGGGTGCTACTCTTGCAAACACCGTTGTTAACCTACCACCCCTTTTGTCTCTGTTCCTTCTTCAATCGTAGCCGGGAGATCGGGAAGCTTATCCTTCATTCTGTTTTCTGCTACACTTGAAGCCTCTTCAAGTATCTTTGTTGCTTCTTCATTTGCGGAGTCAAAGTTGATTGTGTATCCTCCTATCTGTCCTGCATCCATTAGTATGCCTCCAAGCATCTGCGATATCTCGCCCATTTCGTTGTCAACCTCTGGCATCATTCCTGTGAGTCCTGCCCTAACGTTCTTGACAACTGCCATTGCTGGGCTCAGTGTTACAACAACATCGCCTAACTCTGTTATCGTGCTCAGCCTGATCTGTATTTGTTCTAGTGCTAGTTTTGCATGGCCGACAATCTTGCCCATCTTTCTTATCTGTGCAAGTTCGTTTGACAGCACAGTGGAGTATTGAGTGTCGTGCTGCTGTATAGCACCTACGATCTTCTTGAATAATGCTTGGTCTTTGTCCTTCATTTTGTTATTTATTGCTTCCAGTCTTGATACCTGTAGCTGCAATTTCCTCTGCGCCTGTTCTATTCGGGGCTTTAGTGGACCTGTCGGTTTGACAGCATCATGTAGCTTCTCACCCAAACTAGGTTCGTTTGATTTCGTCCATTTTGTTGCAAATGACATGTTTACACCGAGGATCTGATCTAAGCACAGCACTAATACCGCTATGTGCCTGCAATTTGATTAACATTGTAAACAATGTTTACTAAATGCAAGATTTTGAGCGTTTGTTCAAATCTATTTGGCTATGATACTTACCTTCCCTCGTATCAAATCAATGTAAATGCGAAGAAATGAACTAGCGCCAAGCTTAGAGGAGTTTGGTCTAAGCAAGTATGAGGCTAGGGCCTATCTCACACTATTGAGCAAGGGTCCGCTGTCGGCAAGCGAACTTGCCTATTATGCCAACCTGCCTAGAACGAAGGTATACACTACTCTGACGAAGTTGGCGAAGAAGGGCTTGGTTGTGAGTAGCGAGGACAAACCACTCATTTGTAGTGCAATATTGCCAGATGAAGCGTTCAGCGAATTGCTTGTAACGCAAGAGAATAGGGTCAAAGGAATGAAGAGAATGGTAGGAAACTTACAAAAGATAAGTGAGGAAGGAATGAATCCACAAGGTGCTGAGGAACGAAGATACCTTGTTCTAGACCCTAATGCGGTTTTAAAAATGCTGAGCAAATTGATTGCCGCAGCCAAGTCAAGCATAGCTTGCATGCTAGATACCTGGGGAATAAGGTTACTATCCCACTGCAATGACTCCTTAGCAAAGGCCATTGCCAGCTATGTTGGTGTCAGGGTGCTGGTTTCCAATGAAAGCATGAGTAACGATGTTTTACTAGCATTTCCAAAAGAAGTTGCCGTAAGAGTTGGAGATACAAACATGAACCTCTTTGTCATCGACAAATCTACGATAGTTATGGTCAGTAGCAGCAATGGAAAAGGCGTCCTTTTCAGGTCTGCTGCAGTGTTACGTAATGTCCACAACGCAATGTTTGAACATGTGTGGAGCAATGGTGTACCAGCGCCATTACTTCAATCGATCTGACAATCACAATACAGCACCGATAGATGGCGAACATGCTTACTGTGGGCGCCGCTTTTCTGCAAATTGAAATTTACAACGTTTACAGAAATTCATTTATGAACGAACGCATTATGACATCACTTGATCTAGAAAATGCTGATACAGAAATTTGTTAGAAAAAATCAAGCAATTTTTTTCGGCTGATGATCCGACGGAATGGTCATCTTATGATCCAAGTCGTGGAAAAATTTTTGATATTTAAATAAGCTAAAATTAGGATTAGTGTTCATGTAAAAGATACTTTTAATTAGCTGGTAGTTTCATTGTTACAGAACTGACGATAAAAATTGCATTAACAGGAATTGGGTGGGACGGCAGGAATTACAAGAAATTCCTACTTTGCCCAATTCCATTGCCCAGTGCATGCTCTGATCGCATCCACTAGTCGATATTTTGATGGAACCGCTGGTTTAAATTGTTTTTTGGTAGAATTATCACTAGTGATTAATCAAAATAAATTACACGATCGGTTTGATCAATGGTCTTTCTTAAGCAAGTGCTCAAGATACGGCTTTGGCACATTACCAAACACCCTCTCCGCGATGCTAGCATTGAGTACCGCATACTACAGCACTGAGATTCCGGTGAGCTTACAAACGCTCGTTATCGCCCTTTCGCTGCTTGCTGTAATTACCTTAACCTCCCTGTAGTGCTATGCTAGGAAAAAGAATTGAAATACTGCGTCTCATAGAGCGAAGCGGCAAGAACACAAAAGGTACCTTGATTTATCAATGAAATGCTCAAGCAACCCCCCTATTTTTTACAGGAATTGAATAGCACCAAAATGTGTTAGAGAGATTGATTTATCCAAAATTCGCCTACATTACACTTTCATTAAGGAGTTGCTGCATGTTTTGCAAGTGCGAAAAATATTCTAAATATCATCCGTAAGAACGATCTTAACTTGCTTACCCATCATTGATTCTAGATATCCATGAAATTCTTTAGGAATCCAGATAATGCGGTTATCACCCATTTTCGAGATTTTTCCCACAAACTTGAACTGATTACTAATTTCACTCATAATATTTCATACACAAATATAATATTTAAACTATATCATACTATAGTTACCTATATAAGCGATGTTTGTGTATGTAATCTTGAGGAGTGATGAGAATGAATAAGAAATATAGTTGTACGAAATGTGGAGGACACATACCAATCAATTGGGTATTATCAGTCCTAGCCGTTGACATTTGCAACGACTGTCTAAGACATGAATTAGTAGAACTAGGTGCGGAAGTGAGATAAAATGAATAAACCAGAAAATAAAGTAAAACCAACAAAGCCAAAGCTGAAGATCAAACCAGAAATCAACTACATATCAATAGTTCAAAGCGGAGTGAGGATGTGTTAAAATGACTCTATCAGATTTCATTTGCGCTCAGGAAAAATGCGGTTTCAAGACTAGCAACTATTGGAGAATGATAGATCATGCAGAGCAAGTCCATAAACTGAGAGTTATAGAAGCACCAATCAGACAGATCTACAGAAGAGAAGGTGAGATGAACTAAATGAGCTGCACCAAGCGCACACCAGCAAAGATGGCCAGTCATGGCTCATTGACAAAAGCCGGTAAAGTAAAGAGTCAGACACCGAAGATTCTGAAAACAGTTAACACTGTCAACAGACACCATCCATTAACTAAACATAAACGAAGATATAAGAACATGCAGAAACGCAAACCGCACTACCAATTTAGACGGAGGGATCAAAGGAGATGAATAAGCCCTACGAATACATAGGACAGCCAGACGGTCATACGAACTATTGCCAGCAATGCACGTACTACAGACGAAGTCATGAGGATTGTAAATGTACTTGTCATAATCGCGGCAACGGAAATATGGAACAACCGATGGAAATAGCGGGAGTGATGTAAGATGACAAAAGTAAGAATGTCCGAACTATGCAATTGTCCAATATGTAACGAGAAAAACTGGCATAATTTAAACGACACAAGAAGACTTTGCATGCATTGCGGTCATATGGAATATAGAAGCTTGACGGAGTGAATTCAAAGGAACGGACATCGTTTTCAATACATTCGTTCCGAATCATCACCACCGCACGCCGGCGCCAGTAGATGCTTCAGTATCTAAGCTGGCCCTAAAGGTGAGAAAATGAAAAATATGTTTAAATGCAAAAATTGCGGAAAACCGATTGGCCGCAGTTTTCTGCGGTGTAACAGTTGTTCTGAAAAACACATGCGAAGAATGGGAATTACTTGGGTGAATTAAATGAAGCATATGTCTAGAGGTATCTTAGCTTTCCTGCTATTCATGGGCATTCTTGTTATGATAACGATGCTTGTGGAGGGCGTGATATGAGCAAGAAACTATATTCACTTAATCAGCTATAGCCTGATTGTAGAAGAAATCCCTTCTTAATTCAATAAACTTCTTTTATTAAATATCCTAGCTACAATTAACTTGTCAAAATTGATAGACTAATATATCTTCCATATCAATGCAATTGCAAGAATGGAACTGCAGGACAAGTTTGATGCTAAATCAGTTGAAAACCAAGTTAGAGAATACTGGAGAGGTATAGATTTACGTAGCTTGCTTGATGACGAACTTGAAGACAAGAAGAAGATAGGGTTCGTTGAAGGCCCTCCAACGATGAATGGAGAGCCACATGTTGGTCACCTTAGAGGAAGGGTGATGAAGGATATCTGGTACAGATTTTCAACTCTATGCAAGTTTAACGTTATTTTCCGCGCCGGATGGGATACACAAGGTTTACCAGTTGAGTTGCAGGCAGAAAGGGAATTAGGCCTATCTGGAAGTAAGGTAGAAAATCTGAAGAGAGTTGGTGTTGAAAAAATTGTTGAACAGTGCAAGAAACTTGTGCAGAGGTACAACGAGAAGTGGGTAGAAGCTGACAAATTGCTTGGGATATCATTTGATTACGATAAAGCTTACTGGACATATCATGATGACTACATTGAACGTGAGTGGAAGTATCTTAAGAGGGCATGGGAGCAGCACATACTTGTAGAAGGATATAGAGTAGTTGCATACTGCCCGAGCTGCCAGACATCCTTAAGTCACTCAGAGGTAAACCAAGGCTATGAAGTTGTGGAAGATCCATCGCTTTACTACAAAGTCAAACTTGCTGATGAAGATGCATACCTGATAATATGGACAACAATGCCTTTTACAGTTATTACAGACGAAATGGTTGGTATGAATCCTGACGCAGATTACCTTTACATAAGAGTTAACAATGAAGATTGGGTAGTAGCTCAAAACAGGCTCGAGCCGTTGACGAAGGAGTTAAAGATAACAAATTATTCTATATCGAAGAAAGTAAAGGGCATTGAACTTGACGGAAAGCGCTATGCCCATCCATTGCTCGACAAAATACCTGGCTTAAAGGAACTGGCTGACAAAATACACATCGTCATTGCAGAAAAGTTCGTTGATATCAACACTGGTAGTGGTTTGGTCCACCTCTCGCCAGCAAATGGTACAGAGGACTTTGAAGCGGCTTCCAATCACAAGTTACCTGTCTTTAACCCAATTGATGACCAGGTAAGGTTCACAGAGCAGGCAGGCATATTCAACAAGTTGTTTGTTCGTGATGCAGATCAAAAAGTAGTTGAGGCACTCCGAGAGCTTAATGCTGTAGTAAAGGTAGGCAGGATAAAACACGAGTACCCAACCTGCTGGCGCTCACACCATAAGCTAGTATGGCTTGCCAGACGTGAATACTTCAATATGATAGAAAAGATAGCTGATCTTGCGCTAAGTGCGGCCGAGAAGGTAGAATATTTTTACAACGAGCCCAAGAACAGGTTCCTAGGAATAATAAAAGAAAGTGTACCTTGGTGCATTTCAAGGGAACGCGTATGGGGTGCGCCATTGCCGATCTGGGTATGCACCAACTGCAATAACAAAACTGCACTCTTTAGTAGGAAAGAGATTGTGGATCAAGCATCCGAGCTACCTGATGGCGAGAATTTTGAATTACATAGACCGTGGATAGACAGAGTTGTTATCAAGTGTGATGCATGTGGGTCAAACTCATATCGCGAACCATTTGTGCTCGATACATGGCACAATAGCGGTGCTGCACCATATTCATCACTAACGGATGAAGAATATAACGAATTAGTGCCTACGCCTTTTCTGACTGAAGGAATCGACCAAACTAGAGGATGGGCCTATACATTGCTGATAGAAAATGTTATCTTGAATGCAAGTGATAAAGCTCCCTTCAAAGCATTTCTTTTTCAAGGCCATGTTATGGACAAGAACGGCAACAAGATGAGTAAGAGTCTTGGCAATGTAATTGATGGCATCGAACTTTTAAAAGAATATGCGGTTGACATTATCAGGTTTTATTATATATGGAAGTCGAGTCCAATCGATGGGCTTAATTTTGCTGTTGAAGAACTGAAGACAAGACCCTACCAAGTCTTGAGCACTCTTTACTATCTACACGTTTACTTTAAACAAAACAGTAGCTATGATGGATACGACCCCAAGAAGAACACGATAGAATGGGCAGTGTCAAACAAATTGCTCAGGGAAACAGAAACTTGGCTGTTGTCAAAACTACAGGAGCTAGTAGAAACCGTAACAAATGGATACGATGGGTGCAGATATCATGAATCTGCTAGAACAATTGAAGAATTTGTTATAAATCATTTAAGTCAAACATACATACCCTTAACAAGAAACGAGATCTGGGATGACAGCAATGAGAATCTCAATAGAAGACGAGCAATCTACTCTACTCTTGCTTACATTCTTAAAACAATTGATATACTACTGCATCCAATCTGTCCGTTCGTAACAGATTATATGTATGTGACATTCTTCGATTATAAAAAAAGTGTGTTGCTTGAGCAATGGCCTAGCAAGGAGGAGAAATTTGTCAACAAAAATGTCGAGCGTTCATTTGATTTGCTGAAGGAAGTTGTCTCTCTTGCAAATGCAGCAAGGATGAAAGCGTTTCTAAAGAGGAGATGGCCCTTGAAAAATGCTTACGTATGTATCAATAAAGATGATGGACGCGCACTTAATGCTCTAGAAGCATTACTCAGATCACAACTCAATGTTAGCTACTTTAAAGTGATCGGACTTGCGCAATCAGGTATAGGTGCAAGAATACTTGCAATGATTGGCAACGGCTTACCAATAAAGCCTAAGATAACACTGAAACGTGGAAGTGTTGCTCAAAAAGTCAAGGCAGATATTGGTAAAGTGCAGAAAGAATTTGGCGACAAAGATCAAGTTAAGCTGTTGCACAATCTGGAGAGCAAGGGACATTTTGATTTGAAGTATGATGGAAAAGAGGTAACAATTATGAAAGATGATGTTGAGATCGGCTATGAGCCAGGGAATGGCTATGCCATTGCTGAACGTGAAAATATCTTTGTTCTGATCTCTACTGTACGTGATAAGGAACTCACTGCCAAGGGTCTTGTCAGGGACCTGGCAAGAAGGTTACAGTCACTGAGAAAGCAGAGAGGCTACAACCCTACACAGATACTTGATGCTGCATATGTGGCAAAACTTGACGAAGAAGCCCTTGGACTTCTACAGGGAATGAACGATGAACTGGCATACCTCGTTCGAGTCAAGAAAATTGAGTTGATGCGAGATGCCCAAGAGGGTGTCAACTGGGCCAATGATGAGATAGATGGAAAGCAGATCAGTCTTTCGGTTGAATAATTGGTAAAGATTATTTGCTATTTCTCTCTTATATAACAAGAAGGGAAGCAGGTCAAGATGAAGAAACAAGTCACGCTGGATGAATGGCTGAGTACCAGATTTAAGGACCTACTACACAGAGCAAGTGTCATTGCAGCAAAGACAGACAGACCGATCACATTGTACAGGCATGCAGTCGAAGAAAGTGAGCATGCAATGGAAGAAGAAGTTGCAACAGTAACTAGTCGCTATGTCATAGTGCAGGTAATTACTCATGGAGGCTTCATACCTCCAAGCTTCCAACAGCAGTTTGTGTTTCCAATTAATGAGTTTCCAGATTGGATAAGGAAGAGGAGCAAGGAGCTCTTCCTCAAGTCTTTAGATAACCTGGAAGAAGAAATTAAAGACTAAATTTAAAAGTTATGTTGCATAAAATTTTCGAGCGTTAGGAAGGAACTAAAGAACTTTTTCTTTTTTGGGGGCTAAGTGCACTGACACTTCAGGTTTCCTTTTGTTCAGTAAATGTGCTTTCTACTCCTGTAGGGACGATCAAAGCTGTATCAAGTAGATCTCCAACAATCCCAGTGCATTAGATTATATAGGATTAATCTTTGTCAATGCAGTGGCATGCGTTTACTGGAGTATCAGGCGAAATCTTTGCTGGATAAATATAGCATACCAATTCCAAAAGGCTATGTTGCAGATAATTTTGATGAGGTAAGGAAGCATGCCGATGAACTCGGTTTTCCATTGGTTCTGAAGGCTCAGTTGAAGGTTGGGGGGAGAGGCAAGGCAGGCGCAATTTCTATATGCAAAACCCCAAATGCGTTAAAAGAATCATTTGAAAATCTCGTGAAAAAGAGTGTACAGGGTGAGCCAGTTAGAACTTTGTTGGTTGAAGAATTTGCAGAACATGTGAAGGAGCTCTATCTGTCCGTCTATCTTAATAGAAGCAAAAGATGCTATTCCATAATAGCCTCTGCAGAAGGAGGAGTTGATATTGAAAGTGTTGGAAGCAAAGTTATAGTTGATGTTGGTGTTGACGGTATAAGCGACAAAGAACTGAAAGATGTTGCAACGAAACTTGGACTAGACGCAAACAGTACACAAAGTTTCGCTGAGCTAGCATCCAAACTTTCAAAATTGGTCGTAGAAAAAGAAGCCGAACTTGCTGAGATTAATCCAATTGCAATGAAGGAAGATGGTAGCTTGCTAGCATTGGATGCAAAGATCATCATAGATGACAATGCAATGTTCAGGCATGAGGAGCTCAAACAGTATGAAGACATATCGAGTTTAGAAGCCGAAGCAAAGAAGAGTGGTTTTTCTCTGGTAGAACTTGATGGCAATATCGCAGTAATAGGTAATGGCGCAGGTCTTGTTATGTCCACACTTGATATGCTAAGTGATCACGGCGGCAAAGCATCATCCTTTCTAGATGTTGGTGGTGGAGCAACTACAGAAAGTGTGTACACAGCTTTGACACTTATAAGTAAGATTCCCAACGTGAACGCAATCCTCGTGAATTTATTCGGAGGCATAGTTCGAACGAGTATGGTTGCTCAGGCAATAGTTGACGCATACAAGAATAAGCTTATCGAGGTTTCTCTCTTTGCAAGAATTTCAGGGGCAGAATCAGACCAGGCTAAAGAGATGCTAAAGGGAAGCAGTGCAAGGATGTTCGATACAGTAGAAGAAGCAATAGCAGCTGCTGTTAAGGAGGTTTAATTGAATGTTTGACATTTTTAAAATTCTGCTAGGAGATGAGGGCGACAAAGACTACAAGAAGAAACCAGTTATTGTGCAAGGAATTACTGGTAAGTTTGGAACCTTCCACACAAAATTGATGGTCCAGTATGGCACAAGGATTATTGCTGGCGTTACTCCAGGTAAGGGCGGACAAAACTTCGATGGCGTACCAGTGTATGATAGCGTTGCAGAAGCTGTAAAAAATACGGGTGCAAAGATCTCTGTAATGTTCGTACCAGCACAATATTTTCTGGGTGCTGCAGAAGAAGCACTGAACGATGGAATTTCATTATTGGTTGCGATTCCTGAACATATTCCAGCAAAGGATAGCTTGAAGTGTTTGGAGCTTGCAAAGGCAAAAGGTGCAAAAATATTCGGACCAAACGCTCCTGGAATAATTATACCAAGTGTGATCAAGCTCGGTAT
The DNA here is from genome assembly GCA_046759465.1 of Nitrososphaerales archaeon. GTDB lineage: Archaea > Thermoproteota > Nitrososphaeria > Nitrososphaerales > UBA213 > JBHICH01. The sequence goes on along the minus strand of JBHICH010000005.1, from coordinate 18,183 downwards.
TATGCCAGCAGAGCCCTTTGAGCCTGGAAATGTTGTGGTATTCTCAAGAAGCGGAACACTGATGTACGAAGTTTCACACATATTGAGCATATCTGGCTTTGGCCAAAGAATTTCACTTGGCATAGGAGGAGATCCAATCAACTGCACAACACTGATAGAATGCTTTGATATGGTAAGAGACAGAACCGATGTTAGCTCAGTTGTTGTAGTGGGTGAGATTGGTGGGGATGCAGAAGAGCAACTTGCAGAGTCTATCGTATCAACGGGTTTTGATAAACCGGTCGTTGCGTACATTGCTGGTAGGTCAGCACCGAAGGAAAAGAGAATGGGACATGCCGGCGCAATAATATACGGGAATTTTGGCTCGGCTGAATCGAAGGTTAGCATGTTCACTAAAGCGGGCGTACCTGTTGCAAAGAGGCCTGCAGAGATACCAGTACTTCTAGCACAAAAACTGAAGCAAAAACAGGTTTCCTAAAGCAATTTAGCGGTTACAGCTGCGACTTTATTGCCTCTAGGGCAATAGAAAGGTAAAAATCACGATTATGCTTATGTCCCTGCATGCCGATAACTGATGCTTTCAAGAAGCAGATAGCACAACAGAGAAGGCTGTTCTTCAAGATCTGCTTCAAATGTGGTGCAAGGAATCCTATCAGTGCTTACAGGTGCAGGAAGTGTCATGGTAATCAACTGCGCTTGAAGAACAGAAGTCTAGGTGTTAAGAAGTAAATTTTCGTTATTTATGCAATTTAACGCTTAGCAAAGGTAAAATAGATTGTAAAAATCGTCAATACTCGGGCGAGTCGTCTAGCCTGGTCTTGGACATTGCTCTCACACAGCAAAGGTCGAGGGTTCGAATCCCTCCTCGCCCATATCTTACAGGGTGCGGAAAGTTCTAAACACGGAGTTGCTAAATAGTGGACTTGTAGTAATTGATACTAGATTCTGTCATGACAGTGAATTTAGCCGTGAGCATTGGGCCCAACAATATGGATGCTAACAAGGTGATATAATGGCAAAGGTCACTTTCGAAGGGATAGCAAAGCCGTTGTGGAAAGGAATGGTAAAGATCGATAGCAGCCTAGACGACTATGTTTCAGATATTTCATACATAGGGAAGACGAAGCAATTACATATCAAAGACGTAAAGTACCATCATGTATATTATGATACCCTTGATAATCCAAGAGGAGCATTAGATTATCCATCTGAAATAATGTTGTTGGTGAAAGGGAAGGAGTTGCAGAAATACATGAAGTGCTCTGCCGTCCTTGCGTATAGGCAAGTACAAAAAACAAGAGGGCTGATTAGGAAAGAAAAATACTACGAAGAAATATTGAGTGCAAAGGGGTTCGCACTAGAGCCTGCTTCTCACATCAGAACCAACTTGCCTTGCATGGCTTCGTATCGTGCAAATATAGGAGGAGATAATGCATTTAACATTGAAAAGCAAGGTATCGTATCTTTCTATACTGCATCTGCCAGCAGAAGGCTTGGATTTAATGCTGCTCGTAAATCTATAACCTGTGTGTTCATAGCATCAGATCAGTTGCCGTTTGTAGCTTACGTGAGAAAGAAAGGTAAAATGTTCAAAATGATATGTAGCAGCGATGGAATGAAGGAAGAATTAGAAGATAAGGGCGGTGAATGCAAAGGACAGAAGATAAAACCAATACACGATCCTCTTCTTCTGCTCAAACTCAGATTGGCAACAGACGAAATAACCAAAGAAGAATACAAAGAGCTAAAAAAGATGCTGGTATCATAGTTAATTTCGGAGCTCTATAGTCACTATAGAGTCGATACGCAATTTTTTAATACTAGTTCAATTCGCTTACAATTGATGTCAAACCTCAATCGACAATCATCAACTGAATGGGAGCAGTACAGGCACATTGTTCAGGCAATAAACGATAAGACTACGAAGGATGTAAAACATCTTATTTTAGAAGCGGCCGATGCGCTTGCCGAAACCGAGGAGTACAAGCATCAGCGCCATCGGATATGCGCGCGTTTATGTGTGGACTGTCCGTATGCAAGTAGTTATATTCGCGAGATTTTGCCAGATGATTTCAAAGATTTGCTAAAAAAGAGTAATGCGAAACAAAGATTTGCACCGGTAGCGGAGCTGTATACCCAGGAAATATACGAATTAACGGAGTTATTACAAAAATACGCACGTAAAGACCTCCCGGTTGATCCTTCTGTGCAGCCTAAGATCCTGCGTCTGCTGCAGACACTGAAGAATCAGCTAAGAAAGATGGAAAGAGCAGAAGTATCAAAAGATGCTCTTCATAGTGCGACATTCTCTGATGGAGAAGTGTTCTTGTTCCCTGATAGGTCCGACCTCGAGTTTCCAAACACGGTGAATTTGTGGCCTAAGGTGCTTGGCTTCTATGCTTTGTTCTGTAAAGAGATGAATTCAGAAATTACGATGTCAGAATTTATCAATTATTCAATTATACGTCTTTACGAAGACTATTATCGCATGAAATTTGTGGCTTATAGAAGGCAGAGTTAATTCTCGCTGACCTATTTTCTTATCTCGTAAGTAATACTTTAAAACTAGCCAATTGTTACTTCTACTTACTATTTGGTAATTAATATGCCCATACAGAAACTATAGGAACAAGGAGCAAAGCCAGGGACACAACATTCAATCGCTGGAAAAATTATTATATGATATTTGACTTCGTCAAGCACGTTTTGCTCTAACTGTAGTAGCACCAGCAGCAACTTCTTCGCCATGGAGATCAAAAGCTTTCCACAGCATCTTTGCGGGAGAACCCTCGACCTTTACTTTAAACGAAGTGAACTTACCTGGTGGCAAAGATTTCACCAACGATTTGAAAGCAAATGAATCTGTGCCGGCTTCAATAGTGAATTGCCAGTTAGTGCTCGAACCCGTTGTGGGAGATGCTCCAATAAACTTTCCCTTGAATGTGTAGATATCGTGAGGGCTCAGCATATGATTCTTCACTCTGACACTAATATCGTCTCCGATCTTAAGAGCAGTAGCTCTGATTGGTTTTGCTATTTCAGCACCAAAAACAGTTATTGTAAGCGACTCTTGTGCAGAAGTATAGCCAAAGCCTCCGGCAAATACGCCAAACTGATGCTGCGCGAAGGTAACCAGTCTTGGTGTTTGAAAAGTATACCTTCCTAAATCCTCTCTCTTCAACGATATGAAGATACTATCGTATGTTGCTTTGATGACATCTGGATCAAGAAAGTTACCCATTCCATCAAAGAACGCAACACTGAAAAATGCTGTCTTACCTACGAAGTATCTGTTCTTGTTTCCATCTGTAGTTATCTCAAGGTTGATCGGTATTAATGCCACCCTTAAAGTCGTCTTCCCAGTTCGTGATGCCATTGCTTGAGCATCACCATTGAACTGCGCAAATACAGTGACCAATCTGTCCCTGTTCATATCCAAGGTTGTAACCCATGTTGTTGAGAAGGCCCCGTCAATACCTGTCAACCCCAGTGCTATACGCTCTGGTACTATGGGCCCCTCCATGTATATCGTTATGGATTTGCCCTGCAAGCCTTCACCTGTGTTGGAGTTAACCAAAGTACCAGTAAATGTTACAGTCTCATTAAGATTAACTTCCAAAGACGAAATATCGAGAGTGATTTCAGTTGGTTGCAATCGTAGTGCGCTTGCATTCGCAAACACGCCTGATAGAAGCAACAACATACCAGCTGCTATTCCGAAGCACTGAACACACTTCATTTAGACTAGCCTATTTTTTGTGAGATATAAGGGTATTGCTAGTAAACCTAAAAATCGTTTGCAGAAATTAATAGCATATGTTGATCTAATTTGATTCGTGTAGCATCAGTTTAACTTTTTATGTGCTTACTAAACAGTTAAAGCGTATGGAACGGCTCAACGATATAATGATCAAGAAGGTTATCACGATCGATCATGATAAAACAGCGCAAGATGCCGCCAAGCTTATGGCTGAACATGAGATTGGAAGTCTGGTTATCGTTACTAATGACAAGCCTGTTGGTATAGTTACTGAAAGGGATCTGGTTCGTAACGTATGCACAAAAGACAACCCGAGCAGCAAGATTCCTTTGAAAGATGTCATGTCAAGTCCGGTTATCTGGGCTGGGCCAGATGTGCCAATAGAGACAGCTGTGCAGCGAATGTTCAACAACAAGATCCGCAGATTGCCTATACTTGAAAATGGAAAACTTGTAGGGATTGTAACGGTTTCAGACATGGCAAAATATCTTAGGACAAAATCTCTTATAGACAAAACATTCGAGTGAGGATCAAGGGACCCGCTTCGCAATAGTGCTCAAAGCAGCAATGATCTCTTCTCCATGCGACTTGTGATCAATTTGCGTAAAAACTTTTGCAACGTTGCCCTCCTTATCTATTATGAATGTGGTTCTCTTTGCAAGGCCATATATGTTAAGCCCAGGATACTGCTTACAAACTTTCTTATCCTTGTCACTCAGCAGCTGAAAAGGTATATTGTATTCCCCGGCGAACTTTTTATGTGATTCTACGGTATCAACGCTTATGCCAAACACTTCAGCATCCAGTTGCTTTATGCGCTCATAGTTATCGACTACACTCTTTGCCTGCTCGAATACTTTTTTTGAGGGACAGCCCCACATGTGGTTCTTCGGATAAAAACATAGAACCACATTCTTTCTGTTCTTGAATGAAGTCAGACTGACCTGCTCATCTTTGTTTGATCGCAGTTCAAAGTCCTCTGCTAGCTCGCCTTCATTCACCATACATCTATAATGTATCAGTTATTTTATAATCTCTACTATGTCTTCACTACCTTTAATAATATTAGCAGCTTTACGGATTTGTTGAACGAGGTAGCCATCGCATACTATGTGATTATTGCTGCGTCATCGCTAATAGTTGCCAAGGAGACTAAAGGAAGAGTTAGGATACTTCTCTCCAGTGTCAGGGGATTCAAGTTTGCACCGATAACAATTGCAATCTTGATGACATATGCATTATTCGTACAGCAGCATCTAAACACTGTACCGATACTGAACTGGGGATGGTTGGGGTACAATATAGCATTAGGACCTCTTGGGGACCAAGGCTTCTTTGGGATAATACCGTTTATTCCTATACTGATCTACATGCTATTGCATCTAAACTATTATGAAGAAATGTACTTCAGGAAGAAAAAGATATTGGTTGTGTTATGGGCATTCCTGCACATAGCTATGGGTGTACAGGTCCACATTGCATTAGCACTGCTCCCCGTAGGCTTCATCTACAAGTACATTTACGATAAGCATGGACTGAACAATGCATACTCCGCACACTTTGCAACCAACATGTTCATAGTATTTTCCATGCTAAGTGCCTACATGATTGAATTCTAAAATTGAGAATCATTTAAGACTATGTGCCTCTAAATCTGCTCGTAAAATTTAAGATCGCTAGTTCATCTGTTATCTATTTGATAACGCGGACTAACCCAACTCCTCATTCAACCACGTCGTAATAGCCGTTTTTACATGCAGGACAGCTGGGAGAGCCTATTCTGATATAGACGCATCCACAAGCCTTGCAAAAAACAAGTTTGCGCACTGTTTGCGGTCTAATTTCTTCCATACTTCCCTGTGATAAGTTGATAATGAAAGAAAATTAAACCTTGTCGAGTCGAAATATTTATTTCTAATAGTTATGGTTCGAATTCAACGCAAAATAAATCAATCTCTAAATTTCTAAAATGCGCAGCTCTTCCATCGATACTAAATATTCTCATTGAATATAGAAGATGAGTGTATATTATGAATATAGATTACTTGTGCATAATGCTTATTATTTATCCACTTGAGTCTAACACACAGGCCCATGGCAAAGACCAATAATTTAGAAATGGTCAAACTAAGAAGTCTGGAAATAACATACAATAAAGATAATTGTGGGAAAAGTCCTTTTATGCTTAGATTCGAACTTCCTCTTTCAGCTCATGAGCTTTATCTGATAGAACTTCCTAATAAGATCAGATATGAGATAATGAATAGTCTTGATCTAGTGATATCAGAATATTATTTTGACAAGATTAAGGCGCAGGGATATTCATGCTACACGTAAAACACTTATCTCTATAGTTATAAGACCATGCAATGTGGGCTTTTTGATGATAGGAAGAATCCTTCAGTCAATTCGCAATGTTGTCATACTTATCTATCAATTCATTGATGACTTTGCATGCTTCATTGTGAGTTGGAAGCTCTTCTACCGATAGTGGCTTGTTACAATATGCACAGCGACGTGACCTCCTCATCGCCCTACAAGTATTTTATCACTTCAAAGAAGTTAAGTATTCTGGATTTGAAATCTATATTGTACAGTAGTATTTTTAGGACCGCTAAATTTTGAACAAATATTAGAAATCCACGTAATAACCAAAATCTTCCTTCATCTAAAATATCTTTCTGCACATAAAAGATGCAAATTAGAAGATTACAGGGAGTCGAGCTTAAGCAATACTACGGAGATAACACTGATTTTCTTTCATTCCACATCACTGTGGTGCATCCATCTCCACTAGCTGGTAACTTTTCCCGCAATCGCACCACACGTATTCGTCCCCATGATCCTGAAATAGTTGTTGAAAACATTTTGGACAGCAGGGCGAATAATCTCGGGTAACATTCTTTTTAAAGAATGGTCTAAGGTATCTGTCAGGATGCGACTTCTTTCGCCTTGCTACTTCATTGTGCAAGGGGTTATCTTGCAACCTTCTAGACATTTCAGAAACTCCTCGCTCAATGACTTGTAGGATTGAGTAATTGAACTTGAGGGTGCATAGGTCATCACGGGTTTATGATGGCTAGGAGATTCGGCGGTCTTTACGCAAACCGGTATCTTTGTTGAAAATAGCTTCCCATCGAACCTCTCTCTTATCGTATCTGCGATCTCTCTTGCTATTCGTGTTCTTTTATCATACATGGTGAGCACTATGCCGAGCAGCTCTAAACTGGGATTGATCTCAAACTTGAGCTTGTCAATAGTTTCCATTAAATCACTTAATCCGTATAGGGGGAAGTAATGTGTTTGCACTGGAACAATCACGAAGTTGGAAGCTGCCAGAGCGTTTATCGTTAGTACTCCTAACGATGGGGGTGTATCTATGAAAATCAGCTGATAGCGATCTGTTAGCAGACTTAACTTACGTTTCAGCTTGAACTGCATGTCAGCATCTGTTGCGATGCGTAACTGTACTGCACTCAGGCCTTTGCTTGCTGGTATCAGACTGAGTCCGGGCACGTTGGTTTGTATCGCTAGATCATCGATGTTAATAGCTGGATCTATAAGGAGGTCTGCTGAAGTTAGTTCACTTTCTTCTTTAATCAGGTATCTTGTTGTATTTGCTTGAGGATCAAGGTCTATTAGCAGAATCTCCCTGCTTATTGCTCGAGCTAAGCAGGAACTGAGGTTTACCGAGAGATCTGTCTTACCGACCCCTCCCTTCTCGTTTGCTACCGAAATTATAGTGGGCATTACTCAAGTATTTGTAAAAGTCTATTTGAGAGGCTGGGTTTAAGATCCTTTACTTTATTCTATAAAAAAGTATTGCAGAATGCAGTCTTGAACATATAATGTTGACGAGGCATTCGAAAGTAAATCCATTACTGGTATGCCTAAAAAGGTTGCCGACTAGAAATACTTGCTGCCAACTTATGTTAAGAATCGACAAGACTTCATTTCTATCATGATGACGTGTACGCAAGGTTTGTGATTGTAATTGCAAAACGAATTTCTTATACATATTCCGTCTGCACAAATCTAATAATATGATATGACAAAGTTAATGACCATGGGTGCATGGGGAACAAGCATAATTAGCCAATCAGATGCTGATCAAACCTGCTTGAATAATGGTGATTAAATGAGGAAAGAAAAGAAAGGTGTAGCTGGTATAATTGGTGGCATATTCCTTGCAGCAATACTGTTCAGTAGTGTAGCTATCTTCTTCTTTTCCTTAGTGCAAGGAGAGAATGCAAAAAGCAAGGCCGAACTTGAGGCTCAATCATACAAGAACGAGAAATTGCTAGAGGTTTTTGAAATTCGTTCCCTCGCTGACCTTACTGATGATGATGAATATATTCAGATTCAACTAAATAATATCGGTCCAATTCCAATGACCGCATCTTACCTTATAGTATATGATCAAAATTCTATACCACTATTACAAGGAGCACCACTCATCGGTGGAAATCCACTAACTATCAATCCAGCCCTTAGCGAGGTGATCAATACAGGTGACATTGATCAGAATATTACATTTCTATCAGACCCTCCTGAACCTTACAGGATAGATATCATTAGCGAGAGGGGCAATATTCAGAGCACAACATATCCACCTCTACCACTGTTCTCGCCCGGAGAACTCTCGGAAGCATTGGAGGATTGTGACGATTGCACATCTGCATTTGCTGGCTTTGGCGGAGGAGGAGGCGAAGGTACACTGGCACAAAATACTGGCTCGATAATCCTGAATTACACCTCATTGGGAGTAATATTTCCAAATCAACAGGCGAGAAATGGAGTTGATCAGGCAGGTTGGGAAATCAACGTGAAAGGTGTTGAAGGATATCCAGCATTTCGTTTTCCTGCAGATGAGGACACATACATGACAATGAGGGTGAGAAATAAAGACCAATCTGGAATGGACATGACTTTATTGCACCATACAGGTGTCGTATTAACAATGAGCAGCGGTGTGAGTTTCAGTCAGGCAACTGGCTTCATTTGTAAGTCTGACGTGGCAAGTCGCACCGTAAGCCAGTATTATGATTCTGATCCGATTGTTCTTCCAAATGTTTTCGGCAATCCAGATCCAGAAGCAGGATGGACCAACTTAACCTTCTGTGATTTGAATGGAGATATCGGTACCTTCGATCCTAGATGGAACCCAGACGCTTCTGAGATGAGTTTCTTCTTCGTGATCGCACGTGCTGAATTTGAAAATGGGCAGCCCTATGCACAGACAATACCGTATCAAGCCGTCTTGGTTACCGATATACTAAGTTCTAAGTCAGGGTCTGCGTTTTTTGCCTGTATAAAATCAGTTACTGATAAGGGGTGCGGTGTCTCTCTTGGTGACAAAAATCAAGGAAGCGCTGGGGAAACTGTATATGTGAAGGTTACTACCAATGACCCATACCCATATCGTGTTGATTGGATTTACCCTGATAATTCGTATACGCGACTCGGCGAAATTACAAGTGGTGACGTTGTGACAGTACAGATTCCAACGATGATGCCTGACCCTAGCAATCCTGCTTGTGATATATCAACTAATCCTAATGATCCTGACTGCTTGCCAATTGCGTCTGGATATTATACCGTACTAGCTTCAGATGGAGAGGATAATATAATGTACATGACATTTTATCTGACATAAGCGCGTATAAATGGTCGCACTCCCATGCATCAAAAAAGCAGACATTACTGCTGGCATATCTGGAAAGTTTATGATTGGTGTTTCTGTTGCGAACACTGTAGATCCTGTTGTAAGAAGTTATGCGAATGTTCAGGATGCAGCCATCTTAAGGCTGTGAAGAAGTAGAGATGCAATGAGGTTTTTAAGTTGTAACGAAACCTCTAGCTCTAAACTTCTTATGCCTTTGATATCTCTGAATTTCGGCGGAGTGTTAGTTTAGTATAATAAGTGAGTGGTCCAATGATTTTGACCTTGCTCCAATCCCTGTCGCGGTACTTGTTTAAACTCAAATATGATAGAAGTAGATCTGCGCCAATATATCCCATTACGCCTATAACTATAAGCGATGTCAGGGCATCCACCATGCCAAATAATTTGTTCGACTGTTATAAAAAGGGATTCGCTCAACCGTCGTATATTAATCTACGGTAAAATAAGCACTTCGATACGAATCTACGGCTTTTGCTTCTGAATTTTCTTCTTTTCCATGAAATATGAAGATAACAATCCAGATCCTATAACTATGATCACAGAAGCAATTACAAGTCTTAATGTTGGGTCGACCTCAATCATTCTGCCTCCGTTCACTTGTCATTCATAATAATATTTGTTAGAATTTTTGTATTACACAATTATTAAATTAAATTGACGTTTATAACCACATCTAACGCCTTTCCAAAATCCAATCCTTATGAGTCAGATGCTTATCTTTCTCTTCACACACACCGGTTGCATACCTCCAGACGTCTTTTTCGTCAGAACGCACTGCATGCTTTATGCCTATCAGGGCTTCTATTTCATCATGCAACCCTTCAACACTGCCAGAACACGATTTACAGAATTGACATTTACCATCTAATTTCACTTCTTTCGTAGCCTCTATAACTGGATATGCTCTGCATGCCAACGGTCTATTTTCGTATATCAAGCACCGATAGCCTCCATGGGGTGAACGTTGCTCGCTATCAACATCCAAGAACGGACATAGGTTTCCATCCTTCCTAACACCCATTAGTTGATACGCTATCACCCTCTTTGGCCCTACCTTCTCTTCATTTCTATACTCACTTCCTACACCTATCCTAGGCAGTATGGTTATTGTTTTGTCCAGACTCTTTGCGAGTTGTTCGATCCTTTCCTTCTCTGAAGGTAAGATAAGAACTCCGATCTTGCCGTAACTCCTGTCAGGGTAGTATTCTCTGTAGATGCAACAGTCAGAACATCCCTGGACGCACTTGAACTGCATCGTGACATTGTAGTATGAAACGTAAAATAAACTGTAATTCCTAGCGGAGAGCTATAAGCATCGCTAGCGATACAGTTAAATATTCGCTAGTGATATAGACAATCACGTATGAATAATCTGACCCAGCATGATGAAGTATTGGAAGGCACGCATAGTAAGATGGAATCGAAGGGTGACAGATGTTACTGTGACAAATGTGAGCACAGAATCATTGAAGAATGTATCGATATATGCTCATGCTGTTGCGGAGCGAAGGCATGAATCGTCGCACCCCCATGCATCAAAAAAGCAGACATTACTGCTGGCATATCTGGAAAGTTTATGATTGGTGTTTCTGTTGCGAACACTGTAGATCCTGTTGTAGGAAGTTATGCGAATGTTCAGGATGCAGCCATCTTAAGGCTGTAAAGAAGCAAAGATAGGGTCAGAGTCAGAACCATCTAGCTTGACCGAACCTACGAATTATAAGCTATCTAGGATGCAACCGAGCAGCTTTGAACAGTCTAATCTCTTTTCGCACTTATAGCAGACCATGTGCTTTCCGGGTACAGGCTCCAGCTCATATCCGCAGAATGGACAGAACATCAATATTCGCTGGAAGTAAAATAGAATTTATGCCTCAATGTTCCAAATTTTTGATCCATTATTCAATAAAATTTCTATGGTTAAACCATAATCCTATGTGTAAAAATCCTGAACGTTCTACACTAAGGACTTAAATAGGTTAGAGGCTTAGTGAGATGCAATGCGTTTCTTGACACTAGCTAACGTAGCTTCTGAAAAAACTGAAGACGCGATTGAGCAGATAAAGAAGATTGCTCCTCCAGCCCAAGGAAAGATTGTCAGCACTTTCTTCCTAATGGGTAGATTCGACATTGCTATACTTTTTGATGCGCCAGATGAAAAGGCGGTATCTGATTGGGTGACTGGAAAAATAAGGGGAGTACCAGGTGTAACCTCAACAGAAACTTTCTTAGCAAGGGAACTACAGCAATAATCTCCCTTTTTATTTTTATTCAATATTTACACGACAAAAATGAAGAATAGGTTATTTATAGCCGAGCAATAAAATGACTAACATGAAAGCAGTTTTTGTTACCGAACATAACACAGTTAGTGTGAAGGATTTTCCAAAACCTAAAATTGGCGATGGCGATGTTTTGGTGAGGATGCGTGCTTGTGGGTTATGTGGTTCTGATCTTGAAAAGGTGTATGGACACTATGGCATGGTATCGCAAAGGCTTGGACATGAACCCTCGGGAGAGATAGTTTCACTCGGAAGCAAGGTTACAGATTTCAAAGTTGGTAATAGAGTTTTTGTCCACCACCATGTACCATGCTATTCATGTCATTATTGTCAAAATGAAGATTATACCATCTGCCCACAATATCAAAAGAGCAATTTAGAGCCATGTGGATTGGCGGAGGAATTTCTTGTTCCTGAATGGAATGTAAGTAGGGGAGGAATGATCAAACTTCCTGACAGTGTTTCCTTTGAAGAGGCTGCAATGATAGAACCCTTGGCCTGCTGCATAAAGGCGATAAACAAATCTGGCATGAAAAATGGCGATGATATTGCAGTAGTTGGTGTAGGCCCTGCTGGAATAATGCATCTTATACTTTCCAAGTCCTTTGGTGCAGGCAAGGTCTTTGCACTTGACATTAATGATTTTAGGTTAGATTTTGCCAAGAATCTTGGCGCTTATCTTACGATAAACATAGGAGAACAGGATGCGAGTAAGATGATCAAGGAATCCACCGATGACAGGGGTGCAGATATTGTAATAGTAGCAACTGGAAGCACGAAAGCCCTGCTTCAATCTCTAGAATTGGTTAGAAGAGGAGGCAGAGTCATACTTTTTGGGGTGCCGCCAAAGCCTTCAAACGTACGGTTGGATGTTAATCGTCTGTTTTCTAACGAAATACGATTGATTCCGAGTCTGGCAGCATCGGAGAAGGAAACCAATCAAGCCTTAGAGTTAATCACAACAAAACGTATCAACATCAAGCCGATAATTACTCATAGGTTTACTTTGGAGAAAGCTGAGGTTGCGATCAAGTGTGCTTATGAAGCAAAGGATGTCATGAAGGTCTTGGTAACATCTTAGCAAAATTTAACTATGGCGATTCTCCCTTTCAGAATTAACAGGTAATCAAAATGGATTGGGGAATGAAAAACCGTATGGCAAGAATAATCAAGCCCGATACGGGACGTGGAGTCATGTTGGCTGTGGACCACGGATATTTTTTAGGACCAACTGAAAAACTGGAAGTTCCTAGAAAGACAATTGAACCGCTTCTTCCATACGCTGATTCTATAATGCTTACAAGGGGTGTGTTGCGCACGTCCGTGAATCCTAATATCAACACACCGATAGTCCTTAGAGTATCTGGTGGTACAAGCATCATTGGAAAAGATCTATCCAATGAAGCAATCACAACATCAATTGAAGAAGCTGTCAGACTTAATGCTGCTGCGCTAGCCCTTTCCATCTTTGTAGGTGAGCAGCATGAGCATCAGACTCTTGTTAATCTAGCAAAACTTGTTGATGAAGGTGAAAGGTATGGTATTCCAGTATTGGCAGTAACTGCTGTCGGAAAAGAGATGGTAAGAGATGCTCGCTACCTTGGATTGGCATGCAGAATTGCAGCAGAATTAGGTGCAAAGATGGTGAAAACATACTATTGTGAAAGCTTTGAAAAAGTTGTAGAGGGTTGTCCTGTTCCAGTCATTATTGCAGGTGGTAAGAAACTCGCGAAGGAGACTGATGCACTGCAACTGACCTATGATGCCATCCAACACGGAGCTGCAGGTGTAGACATGGGAAGAAATATCTGGCAATCGGATTATCCTGTGGCTATGATTAGAGCAGTACGTCATATTGTTCATGAAAATGCCTCTGTAAAAGAAGCGTATGACTTGTTGAATAGTATAAAAGAAACGGTAATTGGTATAGAGAGATAGTCTGGTTCGAAATTTTATACAGGTATACCGGGATGCTGAGCAATGGACCATACTTAATTAAAAAGGTAAAGCTATGAAGGAATTTTTGAGAAGTGTTCATGCACAATTAACCATTCAGAACCCTTCTTTTGAAATACCATCGTTGCTCTTGACTTCACATTCATTGTACGTCCTGTAAAGCTGTAATCATCAACGAGCATACCCGTATGCTTGATCATGAAAGTTGCGATAGCTATATCGCCAAAAAGATCGATTTTCAAGTCATCGATCTTAAAGTCATAATCTGATACACTAGCAAAGTAAAGCTCCTCGTGCATGCAAGTTTCATTGAAGTCCATTCTCATGTATGGAGGTGTATCGCCAAACTTCGAGAACCTTTTGTCGTTTGAGTGTATTGCTTGTATTGCTTGCAGGTCCTTGCTCTTTCCTATCTCAAACGCTTTGTAAACAGCTTCTCTGATGGCAGGCTCGTCACTTTCGACCAATTTGATTGTGATATGGGAGCAAAATATTTATAATTATGGAAGGTAAGCATAGCAGAACGCTATGATAATCACAGTTAGCAACACAACTAGCCTTGTAGATTTGCTTTTGCTAGTTGTCTTGCTAGATTAAAACCTGCAGGTTTATCTGCAAGGTTTTTGTGAGGTAATTAAAAATGGCTGAGCTCTCTGGTTCTAAGGCTTTGATGCATGCCCTCGAGAAGGAAGGTGTAGACGTAGTCTTTGGCATGCCAGGTGGAGCAAACCTGCCAATGTATGACGATCTTTATTCTAGCAAGATAAGGCATGTACTGGTTAGGCATGAGCAGTCAGCAGCACATATGGCAGATGGCTACGGTAGAATAAAACGAAAGGCCGGTGTATGCTTTGCTACATCAGGACCAGGTGCAACGAACCTCATTACCGGTATTGCAACAGCCTACATGGATTCGGCACCAGTAGTAGCCGTAACAGGTCAGGTGCCAAGGGCGATGATTGGGAAGGATGCGTTTCAAGAAACTGACATAATTGGTTTATGCACGTCCATAACAAAGTACTGCTTCCAACCAAGATCAGCTACAGAAATTCCAGAAACTGTGAAGAAAGCATTTTATCTTGCAGAAAGTGGCAGGTGCGGTCCAGTGTTGGTTGATATCCCTAAAGATGTGCAGCAAGAAGTTAAGGATGTTACTTTTCCAGAGCTTGTCAAGATAAGGGGTTATTCGCCACATGTTGATCCAGATCTCTCCCAACTGGGACAAGCAGTAGAATTGTTACTGAAGGCAGAAAGACCTGTGATAATGGCTGGAGGAGGTGTGCACATTTCTGGCGCATTTCCAGAACTGCAAGAATTAGCCGAGTTGTTAATGATCCCAGTGGTTACTACCTTCAAGGGTAAAGGTGCATTTCCAGAAAATCATCCTTTAGCGCTAGGTCCGATTGGTATGCACGGACATGCAGAAGCTAACAAGCTGATACTGGAATCAGATGTTCTCCTAGCAATAGGCGCAAGGTTCTCCGACAGATCTGTTGGTAGGTTTGATGAGTTTGGTCAGAGAATGAAGATAATTCATATAGACATAGATCCTGCAGAGATTGGCAAAAACAAAGCAGTAGATGTTCCCCTCGTTGGTGATGTTAAAGCATCACTTAAGGCACTGGTCAAGATGTTAGTAAGAAAGATTGCAAAGAAGGAGAAGGAGACAGCTTGGTTCAAACATATTAAGGAAGTTAGAGAATATTATCAAACCTCAATTAAAGATCATCCTAGGGATATAACTGCAAGAAAATCACTCAAGAAATTGAGAGAACTACTTCCTCCAGAAGCTATCGTTACAACAGAGGTTGGACAGTGCCAGATGTGGACATCGTTACACTTTGATATAATACAGCCTGGAACCTTCTTCAGCTCAACAGGTCTGGGAACGATGGGATTTGGCTTTCCTGCTTCGATAGGTGCGAAAGCTGCGAAGCCAGATGTCCATGTAGTCGATATTGCTGGTGACGGCAGTTTCAATATGACAGAAAACTCGCTTGCAGTCTCTGTACTTGAAAACCTTCCGGTCATAGTTTTCCTAATGAACAATTACTCACTTGGCATGGTAGCTCAATGGCAGAGGCTGTTCTACAATAGGCGTTACATCGGGGTTGATCTAAAGGCAATGCCAGACTTTGTAAAGCTTGCAGAAGCTTATGGTGCTCAGGGTTTAAGGGCGCAGTCGATGGATGAACTTGATAAAGCAGTAAGAATAGCATTGAAGAGTGATGTTGCCACAGTAATTGACATCCTGATTGATCCAGAGGAAGATGTATATCCATTCGTAGCGCCTGGAACAGGATTGAAGGATATGATCGTATCTGCATAGGTGAGAAGATGGGTTGGAATATTATCTCAGCACTCGTGGAAAACAAACCTGGAGTGCTCTATAGAGTTTCAAACATGTTTAGAGCTAGGAACTTTAACATAGAAAGTTTGTCTGTGGGTCCAACAGAGCAGCAAGATCTCTCCAGAATTACTGTAACGATAGATGGCGATGAACCTGTTACTGAACAACTTGTAAAGCAACTCCAGAAGTTAGTGGATGTAGTTGAGGTTACGCGGTTAGCAACTGATCAAACCGTATATAGAGAACTAGCATTACTGAAACTAAAGGCAGTAGACCCAACATCTAGGTTGGAAATAATAAATTTAGCAGATGTCTTTCGAGGAAAAATTGTGGATATAAGCAAAGGAACTATAATGGTTGAGATCACTGGCACTCCAGACAAGATAGATGCTTTCAAAAGTTTAGTAGAGCATTACGGCCTGATACAGTTAGCAAGAACCGGAGTTTCGGCATTATCAAGGGGTGCGCTATATGAGTGAAGAGTACATTAGAATCTATGACACAACACTTAGGGATGGTGAGCAAACACCTGGGGTTACACTCACACCCCAGAATAAAGTGAAGATAGCGATTCAGTTGGATAAGTTGGGAATTAATGTAATCGAAGCAGGATTTCCAATAGTTTCACATGGAGAAGTCGATGCAGTTATAGAAATTGCAAAGCAAGGACTTTCCTGCAATATAGCAGGGCTTGCGAGGGCAGAAAAGCGTGACATTGACGCAGTCATGAACTGCAACCTAAAGTATGTTCATACATTCATTGCAACTTCCGATATTCATTTACAATACAAGTTAAAGCTCTCAAGAGAAGAGGCGTTGCGCAAAGCAGTTGAAGCTGTAGAGTACAGCAAAGCGCACGGGCTGTATGTTGAGTTTTCTGCTGAGGATGCTACGAGAACAGATAGAGAATTTCTAAAACAGGTCTACAAAGCTGTTGTTGGTGCTGGAGCCGATAGGATTGATGTTCCGGATACCGTTGGTTATTCAAGTCCAAAATATATTGATAGTCTGATAAGAGAATTAAAAACGGTTGTAAAAGTTCCGATCAGTATGCACTGCCACGATGACTTTGGATTGGCAGTGGCGAACTCAATAGCTGGTATAGAAGCTGGCGCATCATGTGCACATGTAACCATGAACGGACTTGGAGAAAGAGCTGGCAATGCGTCACTTGAAGAATTTGTTATGGCACTGCACTGCCTGTATGCGAAAAAGACTAGCATAAAGACAGAATTATTGTATGAAACTTCTAGACTGGTATCAAGCTTAACTGGTATAATTGTGCAGCCAAACAAAGCGATAATTGGCGAGAATGCTTTTGGTCACGAATCTGGAATTCATACTCATGGGGTATTATCAAATCCATTAACATACGAACCAATAAGCCCAGAAATGGTTGGAAGGAAGCGCTGGCTCGAAGCTGGCAAGCATGCAGGTGCACATGGAGTTTCTGCCATGCTTGAAGAATACGGCCTTAAACCAAAACAGGAGCAACTTAAGGAAATTGTTGGAAGGATCAAAGAATTGGGCGACAAGGGCAAAAATATTACAGATGCGGATCTGCTTGCAATCGCGGGGCAGATAATGCGACAGGAAGGGGTTGAGCAGAAGGTAGAGCTTAGGGATTTTGTAGTAACGACGGGAATGAGCGTCGTGCCAACGGCGTCGGTACGCTTGATAGTTGAGGGAAAGGAGTTCGTTGCTGCCGATACTGGTTTAGGACCTGTTGATGCTGCACTCAAGGCAATACAGAAGATCACAAACGAACTTGCTAGCATAAAGTTGAGAGAGTTTAGACTCGAATCAATAACGGGTGGATCAGATGCACTGGCAGAAGTTAGCATAAAGGTCGAGGACAGCAATGGTCATGTTGCATCTGCAAGGGCAGCTGGAGAGGATATTGTAATTGCAAGTGTGCAAGCAATGATCAATGGACTTAATAGAATAATGTTCAAAAGAACAATTGATAAAGATAAGGAATTAAGGAAATATACGATTTAGCATGTACTAATTAGGCAGAACTTAATCAGTTAACACTGGCGTTGTTATGGTTGTCAGATAGAGTTTTGGGGTGTGAATTTTGCTTACAGTTTTAAAGAAATTTTGAAACCTTTATGCCTATTTCTTATTGTTACTTCTGTTACCCCAG